>JBGZEX010000057.1:0-55290 GCA_041846495.1 Marinifilaceae bacterium | reverse complement strand
TATCTCTTACGGGATCGACTCCTCCTTCCACATGGGTTACGTTCGCATCGTCGAAACAACGCAACAAATGGATGATGGCATCGGTCTCCCGGATATTGGAAAGGAATTTATTGCCCAAGCCTTCGCCTTTGCTGGCTCCTTTGACCAAACCGGCGATGTCCAATATCTCCACGACGGCCGGAACCACCGACTTGGGCCGTACGAGTTCGACCAATTTATTCAAACGGGGATCGGGAACGGTAATCACCCCCAAATTAGGCTCTATCGTGCAGAAAGGAAAATTCGCCGATTGCGCTTTCGCATTACTCAAACAATTAAAAAGCGTGGATTTGCCTACATTGGGCAGTCCCACAATACCGCATTGAAGTCCCATATCAATTATTAAAAAAATAAAAACCTCCCGGTTTCCCGGCCTGCAAAGATAAATAATTTTATCCGCAATCCATAAAATCCGGTATGCAAAGGAATCCCCTTAAAAAAATTGTCCCCGAATCGAAGCGTGCGATTTCGGGGACAATATATCGATAAAAGCGTTCAACGTTTACGGGCCTTATATTCTTTCACTCCTGCCTTAAGAAACTCCACAAAGGCGTCTATATCCAAATTATGTCCTCTTGCCGGAGCCAATATATGGGGACGCAAATCTTTGTCGTTTCCGCCGCGGCTGTCGAGCAATATATAATTCGGCTGGGAATTGGAATCGAATTTGCTGATTTGGAAATCGGCATTTTTCTTACCCAAGGTCTTTTTCTTCTTCCCGTCATATTCCGAAACATACCATTCTTCTTCGGGAAGTTTTGTCTTATCGTCTACGGTCAGGGCTACGATTACGTATTCATTCTTCAATATCTCCATTACCCGGGGATCTATCCATACGCTTTGTTCCATCTCCCGGCAATTCACACATCCTTTACCCGTAAAATCGATGAAAAGCGGTCTGTCGAGCTTTTGTGCGGCTGCCAATCCCTGCTCGTAATCGAAATATCCGTCGAGACCGTGAGGCATATGCAGAAAATCCGCATATTTTATCTTTTCATCGGGTAATTTCTTAACCTGAGTAGAAACTCCGCTGCGCATGATTTCTTTGGCATTATCCCTTACGATACGGTTGATATCGAAATCGATGGATTCCTGGGGCGGAAGATAACCCGCAAGAGCTTTCAAAGGAGCTCCGAACATACCGGGAATAAGATAAATCACAAACGTAAGGGTTATAATCAAGAATATGAGACGGGGAATGCCGATATGGGTGAGTTCGCTATCGTGTTTAAAGCGCAATTTCCCCATAAGATAAAGCGCCTGGAGACCGAATACGGCAATCCATATGGCTATATAAATCTCCCTGTCCAATAATCCCCAATGATAAGTCTGATCGATAACCATTAAAAATTTAAAGCCTAAAGCGACTTCGATAAAACCCAATACTACTTTCACGGCATTCAGCCATCCGCCGGATTTCGGAAGATTGCTCAACTTCGAAGGGAAGAAAGCGAAAAATCCGAAAGGCAGGGCTACCGCCACGGAGAATCCCAACATCCCGATAATGGGACGGAGAATGGAACCCCTGGCCGCTTCCACCAATACGGTGCCTACTATGGGAGCCGTACATGAAAACGACACCAACACGAGGGTGAAAGCCATAAAGAAGGCCCCTATATACCCTCCTCTATCCGCCTGTTTATCCGATTTAGCCACTAACCACGAAGGTAAAACGATTTCGAAAGCCCCGAAAAACGAAGCGGCGAACAGCATAAATATGATAAAGAACAATATATTGGGTATCCAATTCGTACTCAACCAGTTGATAAAATCGGGACCGAGCACGACGGATATGAAAAGTCCCAACAAAGTGTAAATGGCTACGATGGAAAAAGCGAAAAACAAAGCCTTGGAACGAGCCTTGGCTTTATTGGTGTCGCCATGCATGAAAAACGAAACGGTCATCGGAATCATCGGGAAAACGCAAGGCATGACCACGGCAGCCAAACCGCCTATAAAGGCCAACCAAAAAAATGTCCAAAGAGAATCGTCTTCCTGTCCGTAAGGACCGGTCTTCGTCCTTTTTATCTTGTCTTTTTCAGCAATATTATCCTTTTCCGCATTTCCGGCAGCAAGTTTTTCCGTACCGGAAATCTCAAGGGAAAAATCCTGTTCGAGATTCATGCATTCGCCTTCCCGGCACAGTTGATAATCCATATTGGCATTCACGGATTTTATCGAAGCATCCGTAATCTTGAATTTTTGAACGACCTTATAATCTTTCTCGAAGAAAAATACGTCCACCTTGAAAATCTCATCGTATTCTTTCATCGGCTGTCCTTCCCGAGGCTCTCCGATAAGCTCTATTCCTTCTCCCGCTTTTTCGATGGAAAGCGTTGCGGCTTTAGGACCTCCTTCCGGAGTATAAATGGAATATAAATGATATCCCGAAGAAATCCGAGCTTTAAGTTCGATTTCATATTGTCCTTCCCCGAGAGCCTTAACGGAAGAAGACCATTGAATCGGTTGTTGTCCCTTTACACTAAAACTCAAAAGTCCCGATAAGGCAACCGCTAAAATAAACAAGCTTTTTTTCATGTCCGTTTTTTGAATTACTGTATAAGAATAATATATACAAAAATAGATTTAATTCCCATTGAGAAGGAAAGACATGGGGCAGTTTAACATAAAATTAAACAGGGAGTCCCTGAAAACAACATAAATGTTATAAATCTCTTAACCGGAGCGTACTGTTGTTCTTATCGCAAATATGGAATTCATAAAGATAATGCGAAGGGACTTCCAAAACCTTAATCGCAATTTTATAGCGCATCTGCCATTTGTTTTTTAGCGACGACCAAAAACAGCCTTTCGTCAAATAAGCTCCTATAAAAGGATGCACCCGCAGCGTGAATTTTCTTATCCCCAGCTCCTCCGCAAAATACTTCAATTGATCTTCGATATGATCGACAATCAAAATAGGAGCTTCCGATTTTCCGGTTCCGAGACAAACCGGACATGTTTCCGTAGTATCCACGGAGGTTTCGGGACGCACTCTCTGACGGGTGATTTGCATCAAGCCGAACTTGGAAATCGGCAAAATCGAATGTTTGGCCCTGTCGTCCGTCATACGTTCTTTCATATGCTCGAACAACGTCTGTCGATTTTCGCCGAGGGCCATGTCGATAAAATCTATAACGATTATTCCCCCCATATCCCTCAATCTCAACTGACGGGCTATTTCTTCCGCAGCGGCCATGTTCACCTCAAGGGCGTTTCTTTCCTGATCCGCCCCGGCTTTCGTGCGATTTCCGCTATTAACATCTATTACATGAAGAGCCTCCGTATGCTCTATAATCAAATAAGCTCCGTTCTTAAAGGAAACATGCTTCCCCATCGAGGACTTTATCTGATTTTCTATTCCGAAATAGTCCAATATCGGTATTTTAGGCTTTATATATTTGACTATTCCCTTTTTTTCCGGAGCTATGGTTTCGATATAGGCCAATAGTTCATTAGCCAATACCTTATCGTTTACATATACGTTTTCGAAAGAAGGATCGAGCATATCCCGCAAAAAGGCATTCGTACGTCCGATTTCTCCCAGAATCAATTTCGGCGGATCTATTTCCCGTATATTGGCGAATGCCGTTTCGAACCGCTCCACCAATTCTTTGAGTTCGCTGTAAAACTGTGCGACTTTTTTCCCTTCGGCAACCGTACGTACGATTACCCCGTAATTCTTGGGACGTATACTCTCGATAAGCCGTTTCAACCGCTTCCGCTCTTCGGCGGAACGGATTTTTTGAGAAATAGACACTTTTTCCGAGAACGGCATTAAAACCAGATTACGTCCGGCGATGCTCAACTCGGAAGTCAATCTCGGGCCCTTTGTAGATATGGGTTCCTTGGAAACCTGAACGGCAACCCATTGCCCCGAAGCAAGCACATCCGATATCTTCCCGTTTTTTGCGATTTCCGATTTGAGCTTGAATTTAGATAAGGATGCATCCTTACGGGATATGCATTGCTTGATATAAGCATCCAAAGAATAGAATTGAGGACTCAAATCCAAATAATGCAAAAAAGCATCTTTTTGATAACCGACATTGACAAAAGCCGCATTCAACCCGGGCATTATCTTTTTCACCCGACCTATGTATATGTCACCTACGGCAAAACGGGCACCCGTACGCTGCCTTGTCAATTCCACCAAGCGCTTGTCCTTAAGGAGCGCTATGACGATCTCGTCCGAACGGACATCGATTATCAATTCACTGTTCACAATCCGATTCAATTACAATTAAACCTAAAGGCTTTTCCTTTAGGTTTAATTCTCGTATAGCTAAAACTATTTCTTCTTATGACGATTCTTTCTCAATCTCTTCTTACGCTTATGCGTCGCCATCTTATGTCTTTTTCTTTTTTTTCCACTTGGCATATTCTACTCCTTTCTTATTTTCCAACATTATTTTTTACTTCCGAAACAAAGCTCTTCGAGGCCTTAAATGCAGGAATATAATGTGCCGGAATCTTTATAGTCACATTTTTTGAAATATTCCTTGCCGTTTTTTCAGCTCTTTTCTTCACGATAAAACTTCCGAATCCCCTGAGATAAACATTCTTTCCGTCGATCAACGAAGCTTTTACCGAATTCATAAAAGCTTCGACGGTTTCCTGAACAAGAATTTTTTCTATCCCGGTATTTTTCGCGATTTCGTTTACAATATCCGCCTTTGTCATCTTATTAAATATTTAATTAACAATTACTTAAATCAATACACACCCGGTTTTAGGACTACAAATATACTATATTTATGTATAAGGACGAAAATAAAGCCTATGTTTTTTAAGATTTTAACCTGAATTTAGCGATAATCATCCCCTTTTCGCCGAATTCCGAAAAAATCACTTATCCGAAAAACAACGACTCCGCTAAAAACGGCATAGCCGAAAATAAATTTCATTCATCGCTTGCTAAAAATAAGAAAAATCATTTAGTCCTAATAAAAATTGTCGTAATTTTGTTCGAAATATTATTGGAATTTATTTTATTAATTCGTAACTTGAGTCTAATTAAACTCTTAATCGTTATTATCATGGTAAACAAAGTTATTTTAATAGGCAACGTAGGAGCCGATCCCGAAGTAAAATATCTCGATGGAGGTACGGCCGTAGCTCGGATTCGCTTGGCTACCACCGAAAGTTATAAAGACAGGAACACCGGAGAACGCATCGATCAAACGGAATGGCATAATCTCGTTCTTTGGAGGGGTTTGGCGGAAATTGCGGAAAAATACATAAAGAAAGGACATCGGTTATATATCGAAGGGCGTATCCGCAACCGCAGTTGGGAAGATAAGGACGGCACGAAACGCTATTCTTACGAAATTCAGGTGGACAATTTGAATATGCTTACGCCGAAATCCGAATCCTCGCATATTCCCGACGGAAAAAGCAATTCCGATAAAAACGAACGGGAAATACCGGAGATAAATAAAGAAGAATTCGACGATCTTCCTTTTTAAAGCCGGACAATTCTTCAATGTAAAATACCAAAGACTTGGAACTCGAATTCTTAAAAGCACCGGAAATCATTCGCATCGGTTTGGAAAATTTCGCCATCGGAGATATTTTATTGATTGTCTTTTTTATTATCTCCATCGTATTATCGGCATTGGTCACCGGGGCGGAAGCTGCCGCATACTCCATCAATCCGGAGATTTTAAATAAATTGCGGGAAGAAGAATACGAAAGAACGGAAATTCTTTTCAGAGATTCCCGTTCTTTAATATTCACCGCAAGATTCGCCCATATTCTTTTAAACGGAATCGCTCTCGTCACCTCTTTGTTTTTATATGCGGAGCATATTCATCCCTACACCCGTCCGTTTATCGGTCTACTCGTATTTTTCATCGTCATAACCGGCATACTGGTCGTATTCGGAGAAATTCTCCCCAAAATATACGCTTATCGCCATCCCCACACAACGGCTCTGAGGACGACATCGATAATGCGAATGTTCAAATTCATATTTTCTCCCTTTATCAACATAGCTTCGAAAGAAGCGAATAAAAACACGGAACTTTCGCTGGATCAACTGACGAAGGTTTTAGAGATGACCGAAGACAGCGAATTGAAGGAAGAGAAAGACATATTGGAAGGTATCGTGAAATTCGGGAACACCTATGCCGCCGATATCATACGTCCCCGCATAAACGTTATTGCCTTGAACATAACCGACAGTTTCGAAACGGTTAAACAGACCATAATCGAACACGGATATTCCCGATTGCCCGTATATAAAGAAAATTTGGACAATATTGTCGGCATATTATACATAAAGGACGTGATATCCAAACTCTACACCTCTCCCGAACTCCCATGGCAAGAACTCATACGTCCCGCCTATTTCGTTCCCGAAACGAAAAAAATAAACGATCTCTTAAAGGAATTCCAACTCAAAAAAGTACATCTGGCCATCGTCGTCGACGAATATGCCGGGACTTCGGGCATCGTCACCATGGAGGATATATTGGAAGAAATCGTAGGGGACATCAACGACGAATACGACGAAGCGAAAGACACTTACATACGCATAAACGAAAATGCCTTTATATTCGATGCGTCCACATCGATAAACGATTTCATCAAAATCATCGACTGCGAACCGGAACGATTCAAAGATATAGAAGGGGATGCGGACAGCCTCGCAGGTCTCATATTGGAGCTTAAAGGAGAATTGCCCAAAAGAGGAGAGATCGTCACTTACAAAAAATTCAAATTCACCGTTCTCGAAGCGAATAACAGACGTATCGAAAAAATCAAATACGAACTAATCGCAGATTAAGGTTTTTCCCTCACAAAAATAAGGTGTGGGAATCTCCAATATGTCGCATAAGGTAGGCAATAAATCGATCATATTTCCGTAGCGCCTGCATTTCATACCCGACTTTCCGTAGAGATAAAGCGGTACGCGGTGTCGCTTGCTGTAGCGCAAACCTTCCGAGAGGCCGTTCTCTCTACAATCTATTGTCCAATAGGGATGCGGATAATAGAGTATGTCCCCGCTCTTAGTCTGTGAAAAAGAAGCCTGAGCCGAAGTTTTTACACCGGAAGCCCCCGTCAGGACGGAGGCGGACCATGCCCCGGATATGCCTTCGAATTTCACCAAAAAATCTACGACCTCCTGCCGTATTTCATTCAATGAAATCTTATGCGCCTTTATCAGTTCGTGATCGAGATAAATCTGTCCCATATCGTAATCGGCAATCCATTCGTAAGAACCGTATTTCAAATTCAAATAAGATTTCAGAAGGGATATCGCCCTGAATATGCTGAAGTTATCCGCATTCATTCGTTTGGAATCGAAATCTACCGGCAAAAACTCCCGGGCTTCGGCAAACGTAAGGAATAAGATATAATTCCCCGCCCCCACCGAACGATCCAATTTGGCAATAAGCGCCTCCACATCGTGGTCCAATCGCAAAACCACATCTTTAAACTCCTCCGAATCGATAGGATATTCCGAATTTTTCAAATCCAAACAAGAAAAGTTCACGGCCAACAAATCGGGCGTATCGTCCTTACCCAAGCGTTCGTTATCGATAAGACTCATCGCCATGTTATTTACGACGGTATTGGCATAAGGTGTCGTCAGCAATCCCTCGCAAGAGGATTCCATTTTATGATTAAACGCCTTCCCGACCAAAGGAGTCCAGTTTTTATCCCGGTAATTATCTCCGGCAAACTTTGCGTTATAACGCTCCAACCAATCCGGAAGCTGGACGGAATAATAATTGGAAGTCACCCATTTACCGCTTTTGGCACTCAACCAAAAAGCCATATCGGCCGAATGTCCTCCGCTCAAAACCGCATTTTCTCCTTTTATCCCCACGCTGAACACTTTGGCTCCCGGATAAAACATCTTCATAAATCCTCCCAAGGTCATGGAATGCAATTCTCCGGGAACGGGACTATGGGTGGAAGAACCTTCGCCTATTTCGTAATACTTATAGGATACGAGCAACTCCTCTCTCGATTTTTTCAATCTGTTATACCATTTATGAGCGACGATTCCGTGTGTGGAAGGCAGAGTCCCCGTATAAATCGTCGCCTGATCGCATCCGGATTGAGAATATAAATAACCGTAATCCGCTTCTATTTTTACGGAATTCCCTACGAGCCTTTTCAAGCCCTTATCCGAGAGTAAATCCTCGTATAATTTTATCCATTCGGGATAAAAATTGTCTACGGTTATCCCGACTACAAGGCGCGGTTTGGAGCGTCTGGGCGAATCTTCCCCGTAATTGACAAACGTATGGAAAAGCAAAACCAAAAAACACAATACTCTCTTTATCATATTCATCGAATTGTAAGCGGACAAAGATACTATAGTTTTTATTACCTTGAATACAAATCCTAAAGAGTTTTGAGAAATTCCATATATCATTATTCCGAAAACGATTTGCGATTGAAAAAATATCCTCATCGCACCTCTATCGCTCTCTATAAGTTGCATCCACTATTTTAGGAAAAGGTCCGTATGCCTTTAAAAAACGGACTCCCGCCATATTGGGCAGAGGTTCGTAAAACGACAATTTCCCTTCTCCCGATTGATTCAACGTACCTAATACGAGATAACGGTCCGGATAAGTAAAAGCCGAGTAGGACAATCCATTGTTCGTAAGATTATATTTTAACAAAGTCACCGAATCCCGGCCCAGTTCCGCAATAGTTTTAATTTGTCTCCCCGGCTCTTCCTCCCAACTATATAAGTTTAAAAAACTCCCATGTACATAAAACATATAAGGATAGAGCGGATCGAAGGCCATCTTGCTTACGGTATCGAATTCCGGAATCTCAATCTCCCGGAAATTGTCTTTCAGCAGTTCGTTCGCATAAAAAGAAAATAGAAAATACTTCCCGTTTTTTTTCAACACGGCATAAGTAAGGCCATCGTGATAATTCGTATTTTGCATATAAATCAAATCGTAACCCATGGGAAAATCGTCTATCCGCGAGCATGCGTTAGCATTATTGTGATATTTCAGAAATTGCCGATTTTCCACATCGAATACCACATAATTATTTGTTCCCATAAACAAAGAATGCAATTCCCATTTTTGTCCTATATAAGGGGCGAGTTTTACTTTATTCCCATCCACATAATTGATCGGATCCCCGAACAACGCACTTCCCTGGCGTTTCCTCCAAAACAAATCTCCGTCGGCAATCATGACGCTACCGTTATTCGAAGCGGCAAAACACTCGGGTTTACAATTCTGCAATGCCTGATTTGCCATAATGTAAGGAAAATCATTCGCTTCTTCCCAGGAGATATCCTCTGCGAGCAAACGGGAACATCCTTCTCCCGTCAAAAGAAATATTTCGGGATCGTCCGCTCCGGGACCATGAGTAAGGAATTGTATTTTACGCGGCATCGCTTTATTCGGAAATAAAGTCCGGGACAATATGTCTTTCGAGATACGAGGTTCGGCCGAAGATTCTTCCACCATATCCAAACGAATTTTTCCATTATCATCGCATAAAATCATCCAACCTTTATAAACACCGGAAACGACATTCAATCTGAATCGGGTTTTCCAAACTAATCCGGTAGTCTCGTCCTTAACACTCAAACAAACCGAATAAATCCCGGTATTCAAATCTATTCGATAACGAAGATTTTTCTCCTTGCCGATAAAAACCGGCTTGTTTTCGGATCCCAAAGGAGCATCCAATCGCACGGCAATCCATTCGTAACTATAATCCCCGTCCGGATTTTTCGTATAAGTGAGTTCCGGATTCAAATTCAAACTATCCGTACCGGAATATTTTATGCAATCGGGCAAAATCTTTATCCTCACTTCATTAATCTCCCGGTAATCGTAATTTCCTTTATCCTTATAACAGGATCCGATTACCATCGACAATCCGGTAAAAATCAACGGTAAATAAAATCTGTTCATCATACCCATTTTATATATACGGAATCATTAAGTACCCTTGCCCATTTGCATGAACACTCCGTTTTCCTCCCTAATTTTACGCAACGCTTCCTCATCCCCCGCATGTTTCTTTTTGTATTCTTCAAAATAGCGTTCCATTACATTTTTTATATAATTTTTCCGTCCGGAAGTCATATATTTTTCATCATTAAATAAATTTCTTTTGTATTTCGTCACCTCCGTTATCAACAGAAACTTCTTCAAACTGAAGGTTCCGAAATAGGGGTCCGAGTCTTTCCAGGCCTTAGGACAAGTAATAATGTCGGAAAAAATCACTCGATGTTTGAGCATATCCACACTGCGCCCGGTCGTCTTATCTACAATCCATTTTTTATTCGTCGTTTTGAAAAATTCGTTTTCATGCAATACTAAAGCGAACTCTCCTTTTTCCGTTCGCAATTCGGGGACCCGTTTCAACAGGATTTGCAGATCCAGATGCGTTTTATTCTTACGAATATAGCACGTATCGGGATTAAAGAAAAAATGTTCGCCGAATTTGATATTCGTCCCGGAGTTGATCGGCTCTATGGATATTTTACGATCCTTCTCGGCGGAAAGTTTTCCGACAAGTTGAATTCTCACCGTCACCGTCGCCTCTTTAATATTTTCTTCCTCAAAAGCGAACGTATAAACCGTCGAATCCCTCAGCGGTTTATTTTCAAACTGCACCAAATCGTACCAAGCCCATTCGTTCGATTGTTTTTCACATCCCGATACGAATAATAAAATCCAACCGGAAATTAAAATCAAAAAATATTTCATCTGTTTAAATATAATATTTATCGGTATTTAACTTCACTCTCGGGGAGAGGCACCACATAAAATTCCGGTTCCATAGCCATTTGAATACCGGGAATCAGTTTTTTATTTTTCCGTTTATAGTAGAAAAAAAGTTGCCCTTCCGCAAAAAATTCCCTTCTATATTCTTTCTCTATGGCTTCTTCCAACTCTTCGACTCGGGAAATTTGCCGGGAATAACGATTAAGGACGAACTCGTTCAGTATTTCCATGGCCTGGAGTTTGTCGGGAGCCGTTTCCGCCGCAATAAGATAGATTTCGGACAAGCGTATCATCGGCACCATATCGTTGGATTTTCCATTCTCTACGAAAGCGTATTTGTAAAGGCAACGAAAGTTCTTTTCGTTGGAAGCAAGCCAGAGCGGTCTGTATCTATAATCGGTATCCACATACAAATCCGTAAGAAATTCATTTGAAGGTGCGAGAATATGTTTCATGGAAATCGAAGGTTGGAAAAATTTCTTAAAGATATCCCCTCTTTTATTATTTTGGAGCATGAACAGAATTTCGCTCGTAAAAACCCGATCCGGACTCCCCCCCAAAATCTCGGCAGGCAAAACGAAAGGGAACCATTCTTTAGCATCGTTTTCCCGTATTATCTCGTATGCCGATTCAAATGCTTTTTGCCGATATTCGGGCATGCATGATGCGGCATATAAATAAACTCTCGCCTGCAATCCTTTCACGGCATAGTAATTCATTCTCAAATTGCGGTTTTGAAAAAAACCATGCCGTTTATTATCGGTATGCGGTCCGTGTGTAATAACGGGATCTTTTGCAACTGCTTTTTCCGCTGTTTCCAAATCCTTCACAAGGCAAAGGAGTACTTCTTTCACCGGTAGAAGCGGATCGGTTTTCACGATATTCTCCGTTTTATAGGGGATGGATTTGTCGTTAGCGGTTCCTGCAAGCATAAGGGGTCCGAAAAGCCGCAAGATATCGAAATGTAAAAAGGCCCGCAATGCATAAAGTTCTCCCGTATACAAATCATAGTATTCTCCCAATACATCTTTCTTTCCCTCCGCTTTCGCAAGAATATTATTAATACCGAGAATAAGTCCATAAGCTTTATCCCACACAGCCTGAAATACTCTTTTGGGATATTGTCGGGAATATTTATAGCCGGCCATATCCAGATAATCGGCATTATTGCCCGATACGGCATAAACCCCGGCCATAATTTCGATATCGCTGCAAAGAAGCGTCTCCCCGTACAAAGAAGGCGAATTAAGCTCCAGATATATTCCGTTCAGCGCCTGAAAAAAACCTTCCCGGGTAGAAAATAATTTTTCTTCCGTAACTGCATTCGACGGTTGGATATTCAGCCAATCGCCGCAAGAGAAAAGAAATATCGTACTCGATAAAAAGAATAGGAATACTTTCGATTTTTTTTCCTGAGACATTAAAGTTGGTTTTTAAAAATTTAACGTTAACGACATGGAGAATGAGCGAGCAAAAGGGTAGTCTATCCCTCTTTCGCTTTTTACCGAAGAAAACCGGAATAAATTCGCCGCATAAAATTGGAGAGTCAAAGCCGAAATACCGTATTTTTCCAAAAATCCGGAATCTTCCAATTCATAACCCAATTGGAAAGATTCTCCGGTCAATACATTCTCGTTCATTACAAAACGGGACGACATCGGAGTTACCGACGATTCTTCTACGGATTTGAAGCCGGCAATATCTCCGGGCTTTTGCCAACGGTCGTACAAAGCTCTCCTGTCCTGATTATACTTTAAATCCGATAAACCGATATTCTCCACTTTTTCATATACGGCCGTATTGAAAATCTGCCCTCCGATGCGATAACGGACATAGGCTCCGAAAGAAAATCCCTTATAGTACAAAGAACTTCCCAACACACCTTCCGTTTTAGGTGCGGTATTTCCCACGACGACCTCGTCGGAGTAAGAATATTCAAACGTAGTTTCTCCCGTACGGGTTATAAAAAGTTCCCTGCCCGAAGCCGGATCGATACCGGCCGAACGCATTGCCCATATGGAAGTGGGACTTCCTCCGTCGTAATACCTTTCATAACTCCGGCTTTCCCTGTTTTTGGCATTCATCTTATCGAGGGAATTCCCTATTCCGTAAAAATATCCTTTCTCCGCTCGCACTGTTCCGCTAAGAGTCCAATTTATCCGTCTTTCCGGATTCGAAAAAACGGCATATTTCACAAGTCCGGAAAATCCCTTATTAATCTGTCCTCCTATGTTGGTACTTATCTCCGTCAAGCCGGATGAAGACGATATATTCACCCTGGCCAGAACCGGATCCGTTTTCTTATGATAGAAATCCACTACGAAATGCAATCGATTATCGAAAACGCTCAATTCCATCCCTATATTTTTATCCAATGTCTTTTGCCACATAAGTTCCGGATTTCCCCACTGAAGAATGGAAACTCCATTTCCGAAATCATTCATGAATTTCTCATTGAAAATATAAGTCGTATACGAAAGATAGGCATCAAAATTTTGATTTCCCGGATTACCTACGGAAAACCGAATTTTAAGCCGGTCTATTTTTTCGGTCATTTCTTGTAAAAAGTTTTCATTACTTATATTCCAGGCAACTCCCAACGACCAGGTATTGGCAAATTTCCTATTCGCCCCGAAAACCGACGTCCCATCCAAACGATAATTGAAATCCGCCAAATAGCGATTATCATAAGAATACCCCCCATTGAAGAAAAAACTGGTCGCCCTTTTTTTCGATTCGAAATTTTCCGGCTTTCCGCCTTCCGGATAACCCCCGGAAAAAGAGGGGCGATTAAAATCGCCACTATTAAAACCCACTGTCGAAAAACCTATAATCTCTTGATTTAGAGCACTTATATTCCAACCACCCACTAAATTAATCCGATGTTTATCCGCAAAAAGTTTTCCGTAATTTACGGTAATATCGCCTTCATATTTCAAGTAATCCGTACTCCTGTAAATATATTTCCCTTTTTTAAGTTTCGGACTATCGTCGAAAAGAGAATGAAGCGGATCGTAAAATTTTTCTTCTCTTCCCATATTTTTGGACAATCCTAAACGTGTTCTAAAATTCAAATCGGGAAACAATTGCCACTCTACAATAAAATTATTGCGGATACTCCATTTATTACCTTCGTCGTAATTTTTCAATCTACTGTCCCACAAAGGATTTTGCACATTGTATTCTTCCAAATTCCCCAAAAATCCCCGCTCCAAATATCGCTCGATTTCACCATAGACATTCGTTTTCCTGTAATAGGGATTTGCAAGTGCAAACTCCCGAAAACTCACGACGGGATTTTCCATTTTCAAATATTCCGCAGAGAGTTTATTCGAAAATTTCACATTCTCCCTACGATATATCAATTCGATGCGTCCTCCGAAAATTTCCCTTGAAGAATTTTTGACGATTCCCTCAATTCCGGCATAATCCAAGCCGATTCCGTAGCGCAACACCTTATCTCCTCCTTCCGCATACAGTTGGTGTTTATGATTGATTCCCGCACGCAAAGGTTCGCTCATCCAATAGGTATCCACTCCGCGTGCCGCATCCGCACGACGCGCATGATAAAGACTGTCCAATTGAATAGCAAGCAAGGCATCGCTTGCCGAATAACGACCCGCAAGTCGCTCGAATTCCAACTTTTCGAAAGAAGTCATCAAGTTATAGTCCGAAAGATCCGGAAAACTCCATTCATAATCTCCCTTATAAGATAATTGCAAACTTCCGGCAAGAGGATTCTTCGTTTCTATAACAACGACTCCGTTAGCCGCTTTCGAACCATATATGGCAGTAGAGGCCGCATCTTTCAAAATCGTAACCGAAGCGACCCTTGCCATATTCAAATCCATAACGGTTTCCAAAGTCGTTTCGAATCCGTCTAAAATAAATAAAGGCTGATTGGGATTCGTGCTGAATTGCTCCTTAATCCCGACAACACTCGTTTTACCCCGGATTTCGACATCCGGAAGTTTATTGGGATCCGATCCGAAAAGATTATTTTCCATTACATTGAAGGCCGGGTCGAGGACCTTCAAACTTTGAATGAGATTTTTATTTCCGGCTCTTTTGAGTTCTTCCATTTTATACGTAGTCGAGGAACCGGTAAAACTTTCTTTTTTCCTTTCATATATCCCCACGACCACGACCTCATCCAAAGCGCAATCCGGCGTCATCCGAATTTCCACATATTCCTGTCCCGTATAATGCAATTGATAAGGTTTCATCGACACATAGGAAAAAACGATGATTATCTCCGGTAATTTTTGAATTTCCGGAGACAATGGAAGTTCGAAACTTCCGTTATCATCCGTCATAGCCGTATTGGAATTCGTACTTACCGTATTTTTAATTACAACATGAACAAAAGAAAGAGGTTTTTTATCTTCATCCCAAACCACTCCTCTTAAATATCTCGTTTTTTTGTTTACGGGTTCCGGTATTTTTTTTCTAATGGAAATAGTCTTATTATCCAACAAATATTCCAAATCGCTACCCTGCAAACAAAAATCCAACCATTCGGTTACCGTTTTTTCCCCGATATAATCCTTACGGGGTATGGTATCTATATCGGAATTGCTGTAAATAAAGTTCAAACCCGTATGTTTCCTTATCGCATCGAAAAGTTCCTTCACTGTAGCCGAAGGCAAATGTATCGGTTTCATTTCCTGAGCCGATATCTTATGCGACATGATGACAATCGGCAATATTATCGATAAAAAATTACGAAACGACAGAAACAATAACTTTTTCATGCTCAAATTTTATCAATCTTTTATACAACGAATCGTATTTCCATCTGTTTTTGGAACGCCTTGAAAACTGAATTCGATATCGTTGGTAGTAGCATAATTCACTACCACCGTAAAATTTTCATCCTCAGAAATATCTCCTACCCACCATGAAGGAGTCATGCCCACATTGTACGAGCCAAGACCTTCCAACCACCACAAACCGGAAGGGTAAACGGAAAAACCGGAAACATTGGCACTATCCTCCAGCCAACCGTATCCAATTAGATCTTGAGGCAATTCCTTATTTTGTCCTTTAACTTTGTTAAAATCCGGTTCCGTTTTCAAATAATCTACCAATTTCTGCCAATCGGCCATGAAAGCCACATGCCATCCGACGGGAGCCAACTTATGTACCGGTTCTCCGGATGTAAAATTTCCTCCGAACAAGGCGGCGTAATTATAACAGTATCCGTAAAACGGAATAAGACGGGAATCTACGGGTTCGTTCGTATTGGGTTTACAGACCAAAATATAAGCGCCTTTATTATCCGGAATCTTGGACCAGCTATCCTGTCCATTGAAAATCAGCGTTCCGTCATTGTATTTCCTCGTTATCAAATTCGACATCATCCAATATTGAGTGCCGATTTTAACAATTTTATATCTATTATTATCGGCATCTTTTACCTTATCCGCCACTACCGTAGTTTCTTCATCTCCGGAAGCTCTTCCCACAATTTCTCCTTCAGAAAGAAAAACCCGGGTAAATGCTTCGGCAGAGGTTCCTTTTTCATATTTACATGTATTTTTTTCAATATCCCAAATAATACGTCCACCGTCTTTCGTTAAAAAACCCTTTGCCAAATCGGGTTTTCCGTTTTTATCCAAAGGATATACGACAGTTACTCTGTTATTTTTATCCACTATGGGGATATATTCATTGCAAATCTGAGCAATCAACTGCTTTCCGTTAAGCACTTTCAATACCAAACCGTCTTTGAAATTCGCAGGAACAGATATGGGAATACCTGCTTTTAGAGGAGGTTCCGGATTGGGAGTATCTTTTTTACTGCATCCTGCGACGAATATCAATATCCCAAAAACGATGAAATGAATTTTTTGAATCTTTTTCATAAGCATTTATTATTACAGGTTAACATTTTATCGAGTTACATGAATTTCATCCTTGATTTTTCGGAATTTCATCTTTCCTATTTTCTCTATCGTACGAATAAATTCCCCGTAATCCCCGTAACGGGGAATATCCATTGTAATACGCATATCCGAAAGTTCGGACGCATCGACAATAAAATTTACTCCATACCAGCGTCCGACATCTCCAAGTATATATTCCACCAATGCATTATCGTAAACGAAACGCCCGGACATCCAAGCCGTATAAATACCGGTATCTACAATTTCTACGGAAAAACTTCCGTCATTCTCGAGCACCGCCTGCATTCCGGCCTTCAATACCACCTGTTCCTTAAAGCTATGCACCTCCAGTCTGCCTTCCGTCAACGTAGCCGCTATTTTCTCGTCCGAATAAGCTCGTACATTAAATTTTGTCCCGAGAACTCTGATTTTCACATCGTTTAAGCATACTGTAAAATTCCTCCCTTCGACATGGCTGACATCGAAATAAGCCTCTCCTTTCATATTTACATAACGATTCGAATCGGAATAATCTACGGGAATTTCTATTTCTGAACCGGCATTCAAACAAATCAATGTGCCGTCGTTTAATCTCACCGAACGCGTCATTCCTTCCGGAATAACGACACGATTATAACTTTGGGATAAAGATTCCGGTAATACCCGAGAAATAACAAGAGTATCTTCATTCCCGTTTCCAATATTTCCGAAAGCGGACTTTCCTTTTAATACGGTTATACCTCCGTCCGCCCAATAAATCCGGGCCATTCCTTCCGTTTCCCCTATTTTCTTCGGGCCCGATATATTTCGATAAATAAGAATTCCTCCGGTAAACAATAATAAAAACACAGCGGCAATCCTAAGGAGCCAGTGAATCCTTCTTCTACCGTATATTCTGAATTTCAACCTATTCCATCCTTGCTTCATAAGTTCATCATCTTCCGAAAGAATAACGGATTTCAAAAAGGAGACTTCTCTCAAGCCTTCGTATAATCCCCTATAAGTCGGATGCGATTCAATCCATTCCCGTAATTCTTCCTTTTCCTCTTCGGTAATGGAAGAATCCAATTCTTTCAACAAAAGATTTTTATTTTTTTCTATCTGTTCCCAATTCATTTTCCTCGGTAATTTCATCCTCTATAAATAAAGACACATAAGATCTCGCCAGGTGTAGTTGTTTTGAGGCAAAAAATTACAAATATCGTTCGGAGCACAAAAATCTCATGCGACTTCTGCAAATTCGCACGTTTTATCAAAAAGGTTGGTTTTTTTGGGAATTCGACATTCCGGGATAAGGGCTCCCCGCATTATCAACACTAAGAAAGAGTGAGAATAATAAGATAGATGTCTTTCAATTTTTTACGAAGAAAATGATGAGCCGTATTCTTGTGTTTTTTTACGGTATTAATCGATATTTTGAGAATTTCAGAAATTTCCGCATGACTCATACCTTCGAGACTCATCTTATATACCCGCTTTACCGATTCGGGCAATTGAGCGAAACCGCATCGAACGGTTTCAAAAATTTCCGCTTCTATTATATTGGCAAAAAAAGATTCCTCCGTATCGTAATATTCCATTTCTTCATGAATACGATTATGTATTTTCGTATCTCTGATTTCATTTAGACAGGAATTCCGTATCGAATTATAGAGGAATGCTCTTAAAGCGATTTCATTTTCGAATTTTTGTCCGGTTTTCCATAATTTGAAAAAAACTTCCTGAATAATATCGCACACCCGTCCCTGATCGCAAAGATATTTCAGTCCGAAATATTTAAGTGAAAAGAAATAAGTCTCGTATAATAAATTGAAAGTTTCCCTGTCCCGCATATCTATCCCGCACACTGTCGTTTTCTTCATACACCAAAAACTTCATTCGAACTATAAATCACCGTCCCGGACATTAACAGGCCAAAGCGTTTTGTCAACGGATTACAAGCCCGTCTTCGGTTTCGCTATAACCTATTTCTATCTTTTTATCCGGAATATTATCCCTGATGAGATATTCGGCCAATAAATCTTCCAAATATTTGCCGATTGCCCGCTTCAAAGGACGAGCTCCGTATTGAGGATCATAACCTTTTTCCACAAGGAAGTTTTTCGCATCTCCGCTTATATTCACCGTAAAACCGAGTTCCTCCAAGCGTTCGAAAAGCCTGCCCAATTCTATATCCACAATCTTATATATATCGTCCTTATTCAAGGCGTTGAATACGATAATCTGATCCACCCGGTTTAAAAACTCCGGGGAAAAAGTACGTTTCAAAGCTTTCTGCACGATAGCATCCGTAAATTTTTTATCTCCCGAACGATTTTCTCCTCCGAATCCTATTCCGCGTCCGAAATCGCTAATCTCCCGACTGCCTATGTTGGAGGTCATGATAATAATGGTGTTTTTAAAATCTATTTGCCGCCCCAAGCCGTCGGTAAGCCTGCCGTCATCCAACAATTGCAATAATATATTGAATATATCGGGATGCGCTTTCTCTATTTCGTCCAATAGTATGACGGCATAAGGTTTCCGACGCACTTTCTCCGTCAGTTGTCCCCCTTCCTCATAGCCCACATATCCGGGAGGAGAACCTATAAGCCTGGAAACGGCATATTTCTCCATATATTCGCTCATATCGATTCGGATCAAAGCTTCGGTCGAATCGAAAAGATATTCGGCCAAGACTTTTGCCAGCTGGGTCTTTCCCACTCCCGTCGGTCCGAGAAAGACGAAAGAACCTATAGGCCGGTTCGGGTCCTTCAAACCCGCCCGGTTTCTATGAATGGCCTTGACTATTTTCCGAATCGCTTCATCCTGTCCGACGATACGTCGCGAAATATCCTCCCCCATCCGCAACAATTTTTCGGTTTCGTTTTTTGCAATCCTGTTCACCGGAACACCGGTCATCATAGCCACGACCTCCGCCACATCCTCCTCGCTCACATCCACCCTTTTTTCATTGAGTTTTTTCTTCCACTTCTCTTTTTCTTCCGCCAACTCCATCAAAAACTTCCTTTCCTCATCCCGGTATGCGGCGGCCAATTCGAATTTCTGCAGTTTAACCGCTTCTTTCTTCTTGACTTTGAGTTCTTCTATTCTCTCTTCCAACTCTTCTATAACGGGAGGAACGGATATATGAGATATATGAGCCCTCGAACCGGCCTCGTCAAGAGCATCTATGGCTTTATCCGGAAGCGAGCGATCGGATACATAGCGTTCCGTAAGCCGCACGGCCGCCTTTATAGCCTCATCCGAATAACGCACATTGTGATAATCCTCGTATTTCTCCCGTATGCTCTTGAGAACATTCACCGCTTCTTCCGCCGTATTGGGCTCGACCAACACTTTTTGAAACCTCCGCTCCAAAGCTCCGTCCGTTTCTATACTTTTACGGTATTCGTCCAATGTGGTAGCCCCTATGCATTGTATCTCTCCCCGAGCTAAGGCCGGCTTCAGCATATTGGCGGCATCCAGGCTCCCCGACGAGCTTCCCGCTCCCACAATGGTATGCACCTCATCTACAAATAAAATAATGTCCTTATTGGAAGCAATCTCCTTAAGAAGCGCTCTCATACGTTCTTCGAACTGCCCTCTGTATTTCGTCCCGGCAACAATAGAACCCATATCGAGGGCGACCACCCTCTTATCGAATAAAACCCGAGATACATTCCTATTTACAATCCTAAGCGCCAATCCTTCCACTATTGCGGATTTCCCGACCCCCGGCTCTCCTATGAGCACGGGATTATTCTTTTTCCGTCGACTCAATATCTGCACGATGCGTTCGATTTCTTTTTCTCTCCCGAAAACAGGATCGAGCCGCCCTTCCAATGCCGCCCGAGTAATATCCGTACCGTATTCATCCAAAATAGGCGTAGCCGATTTCAAATTCGAGTCCTTATAGGACGCCGCCCGAGGGAAAGCCGCACCTTCTTCGTCATCCTCGTCATCCAAATCCTGGCTCGATACGGGCAATTCCTTAACGAGTTCTTTACGGAACAATTCGTAATTAATCCCGAGAGAATTGAACAACTTCGTCACGCGTCCCGCCTTATTGCGCAAAATAGCCAACATCAAATGCCCTTCCTCCAACTTCGAATCCCCCAAACTCCAGGCTTCTTCGGATACCCGCCTCAATATACTTCCCGCCGAAAGGGTTACTTCCAAATCTTCCCCCGAATAAGACTCCTTTTTTTCGACCAGTTCCTTCTCGATCCGTTCCTTTATATATTCGACATCTACCCCGAAAGATTTTATAATCTCCGCAACCCTGTCGTCCCCGCTTTTCAATATCGCCAAAAACAAATGCTCCGGATATATTTTCTTATTTCCGATACGCATCGCTTCCTCCTTTGCCAAAAGAATTATATCTTCCAACCCGTTCACATTTTCCTGCATTCTCATTCCCATCTGTTCTATACCTAAAATTACACCGCAAATATATTATTTCGAGACTTACGAAACAAATAATGACTCGAAGTCTTGCTCCGACAATATTTTTATACCCAAAGCCGTCGCCTTGGCAAGTTTGCTGCCGGCCGCCTCCCCGGCCAATACATAATCGGTGACCGAAGAAACCGAATCGCTCACCCGACCTCCGTTCCCGATTATCCACTCTTTAAAAAACTCCCGGGGACGACTCAATTTACCCGTAATAACAAAAGTTATACCTTTGAATAACATCCCGCTCTTTATTTCTTCGGAACACAAACCTACTCCCATAGCCGTCAAACGCTCGAGCATTTTCTTATTTACGGGGTCGGAAAAATATTTCAAAACGCTATTGGCGATATTCTCTCCTATATCCGGTATTTCTATCAAATCTTCGTACCGGGCATTCATAAGCCGTTCCAGACTGCCGAACTCAAGGGCAAGAATACGGGCTACGGATTCTCCCACATATCTTATCCCGAGAGCATATAAAAACACCGACAACTTTCTGCCGACAGACTGCCTGATACCTTTTATGAGATTATCTACCGATTTCTCCCTTAGAGCATGCATCTTAAACGTATACAACCGCTTTACGAAAGTCCGGTTTTCATGTAAAAACTCATGCAGGGAAACCGCTTTAGCCTCGTTCATTCCCTCCACCCTCGCCAATTCTTCCCGGGAAGCGACTGCTATTTCGTGCAAATAATCGTATCGTGCAGCCAAATGCACGGTATCTTCGGAAACTATTCCCGGGATACCGAATGCAGCCAAAACTTTGTCGAGGGGTATATCCTCCATATCGGCCGTTTCTTCCCCCAACCATAGATTTACGAATTGCGGCGGATTTTCGAAATATTTCCTTATCATTGCCGCAATCTCCTCTCCGCCATGCTTCAACGTATTCAAAGAAGAAATACCCGCCGAGGCATAGGCTCCGAGAGTTTCGTATTTATTCGCTATTTCTTCGGCCAAAGCGGCGGATATTTTTCCCCCTATGCCGAACGCATATATCACCTTGGCCAAAGGAATTCTACCGATCTCGTAGGTTTCGGGATATATCACTTTCTCCAAACCTACGATTTCGTCTTTCCTATCCGGAAGAGTGTAAATATCCGCCACATCCCGAATCAATCCTTTCGAAAACAACAAATCGACGGTTTCCGTCCCCATCCCCTCTATATTCATGGCTTTCCGACTTGAAAAATGCTCTATTTTTCCCAATATCTGAGGCGGACAACCCCGTTCGTTCGGACAATAGTGATTGGCCTCTCCCTCCCGGCGTACCAATTCGCATCCGCATTCCGGGCACCTTGCGATAAATGCCACCGGCAATGCACCTTCCGGTCGTCTCTCTTTATCCACCCCTACGATCTTCGGAATAATTTCACCTCCCTTCTCCACATATACGTAATCTCCCGTATGCAAATCCAGATCCGCAATAATATCCGCATTATGAAGAGATGCCCGTTTCACCGTGGTCCCCGCCAAATGCACCGGCTCCAAATTGGCCACAGGAGTAATGCTGCCCGTCCGCCCCACCTGATAAACAACCGAAAGCAAAGCGGTGGACTTCCGCTCCGCCTTAAATTTATACGCAATCGCCCAACGGGGAGATTTTGCCGTAAATCCCAAACGCTTCTGCTGTTCGAAACGATTCACCTTAATGACGATTCCGTCTATGGGAACCCTCAAATCCTCCCGTTTCTTATCCCATAAAGCGATAAAATCCCATATCTCCTCTACCGAACGGCACAAACTCATATCTCCCGATATTTTCAATCCCCAATTTCTCGCCACTTCCAATGCTTCGTAATGGGTGGAAGCAATCTCCTCTCCTGCAGGAAAATAATACATATAGGCATCGAGACGTCTCCGGGCCACCATCGAGGATTTCTGAAGTTTTAAAGTTCCCGCCGCCGCATTCCTCGGATTGGCAAAAAGCGGTTCTCCGCTGACCGAACGTTCCCCGTTCAAATGATTGAAAACTTCGAAAGGCATGAGGACCTCGCCCCTGATTTCGAATTCATCGGGACAATTCCCCGAAAGTTTGAGCGGAATCGTACGTATCGTCCGCACATTAGCGGTTATCACATCCCCCCGAACTCCGTCGCCCCGCGTAACGGCCTCCGTCAATATCCCCCCTTTATAAGTAAGACTTACGGAAGTGCCGTCGTATTTCAATTCGCATACGTATTCCACTTCTTCTCCGTCCAAAGCTTTCGACGTCCTCATTACAAAATCCTCCAATTCTTTCCGGCTATAGGTATTGCTCAAAGAGAGCATGGGATACCTGTGGGGCTTTTGTTCGAACTCCCTGTTGAAATCTTCTCCTATACGCCGGGTAGGAGAATCTTCGGCATAAGCCTCCGGATGTTTCCTTTCCAAATCCTCCAATTCCTTTAACAACATATCGAAATCCGTATCCGATATTTCCGATATATTTTCCATATAATACATATGGTTGTAATGATTGAGTTTTTCTCTCAACTCCGCTATCCTCCGTATCTCCTTATCCATAATCCCGTAATTTTTAATCGCCCTACAAATATAATTCTTATCCCTGTTATTCTCATATACCGAATAAAAATATAAATTCGCAAAAAAATCGCAACTTCACTTGATCCATGATAAAAAAAATCGGCATAATCGTTCTTTTCCTGATAATCTTCCAGAAATACGCATATGCACAATTCGTAGACTTCGGACAAGATCCTCCGAGAATAAGATGGGAATATATCGGGACGAAAAATTTCGACCTCATATATCCCGATTTTTATAAATACAATGCCGGGAAAATCGCAATTTTATTCGACTCGCTTTACATCCATGCCAACAGTCTCAATCATCGTCCCGGCAAAATGACCATGGTCATTCATGCCTGCGGAGGCATATCCAACGGGAGCGTAGCCTGGGCGCCCAAGCGAACCGACCTGCATACGGCCCCCTCTCAAAGCCCGGGCGATTTATGGCTGTATCATCTATGTACCCACGAATACCGCCATATGGTGCAAATCGACAAGGTGAAAACCGGGACTACCCGCCTCCTCCACACCCTCTTCGGACAACAGGCCGTAATGGGGGTCATCGGCATATGCATCCCGATGTGGTATATGGAAGGAGATGCCGTAAATTTCGAAACCTCGACCGGAAAATTCGGAAGAGGACGTTCTCCGGAATTTTTAAACCGGATGAAAGCTCAAATCATGGAAAAAGGGATATACGCCTACGATAAGGCGGCCTTAGGCTCTTACCGGCATTTCGTCCCGGACAGATATGTATTCGGTTATTATATGGTAGGCCGGAACACCTTGAAATACGGCCCCTCGCTATGGAACGAGATGTTGACAAACACCGGGCGTCTCCCCCTTGGAGGCTATCCTTTCCGCCGCACGATAAAAAAACATCTCGACGAGAAACGGGATTTCGTACGGGAAATGCACGAAAAAACATACTCCGGAACATCCGAACGCAAAAACGGGAATGCGGTAAAACTTCTCTATTACGACACCTTCTCCGAACTGCGAAAACAATGGGGCAAGGATAGCGTAAAAAACCGCTTCGACACCATCCCCACTTCCAATCGTTATTATGCCGAATATTTCTATCCCCGTCCGTATGAAGACGGAAAAATTCTCGCCTATAAAAAAGGCACGGACGAAGGCGGAGCTTTCGTCCTCCTTTCGGGAGGAAAAGAAGAAATCCTCACCAAAACCGGTATTACGGACGATAAAAAATTCGCTCTCAAGGGAAAACGCATCTTATGGACGGAATACCATCCCCATATCTTCTACGAATTGGGGGGCAAAAACGGAATTTCTTCATACGATATCGATACGAAAAAATACCTCATTCACCGTTCCGCAAACAACCGCTACTCCCCTTTCGCCGCGGAAAACGGTTGGGGATTCGTAGAAACGGATAAAAGCGGACATTCTTATATCGTCATTACCGACGAAAAATTGGAAAAAGAATACAGGCGATTTCCGGCGGACAAAAACGAACATTTCATTCATCCCTCCTGTTCGGGAAAGGAAATCTTAGTCGTCGTACAATCTCCCAAAGGCCTCCGTATCGAAACCATAGACATATCCGACGGCCGCAGGACTCCCGTAACCGATTATACGGATTACGAAATCGACAATCCCGTACGTTCCGGACAAGGTATCCTATTCCGCTCGGCGGCTAATACGAACAATGCTTTCTACCGTCTGGAAAACGGAAATATACGGAATATTACGAATTCCAAATTCGGTATGAGATTCCCTTGCCCCACAAAAGATACGCTTTATTTTTCGTTTTATACCTCCGACGGCTACAAACCGGGGAAAATCGCCATGAATAAACTTCAAAACAATCCGGTGGAATATAAGAAATTCGAAATGGCCGAGAAAATATCCTCCGTGGAAAAATGGAGTTCGGGAGCCGAAACCGTATTCGATAATTCCGCCCCCGGGTACACATCCGGGGAATATTCCCGACCGGTACATGCCGTGAATATCCACAGTTGGAGCCCCGTTTTTCTGAATACGAACGAATTGAGTGCCGATATGGGAATTACGGTTTACAGTCAGAACGTATTAAGCAGTCTTATCGTATCCGGCGGCTATATCTTCAATAAAGACTATTCGAACGGAGCGTGGAAAATCGCCGGCAGCTACCGGGGCATACGTCCCATACTGAACTTCGAGTTCCGCAGCGGCGACCGGAAGCTTCGCAACTCGACGGGTATCGTCCGAACGCAATACGAAAAAGACATCGACATAAAAACAAAGCATCGGTTTGCAGACATATCCGCCCTTCTTCCTCTCAACCTCTCTCGAAAAAACCGGAATATACATCTCTCCTTCTATGCCAGATACAAACACGAAGCTTTCGTCAAACAAAAAATCCGGTTTCCGGGACATATGGAAACGGAGGAAACACGGTTTCCCGATCTGAAATTCAATATAGGAGAGGCCGGCCTCCGGTTTTCCGACCTGCACTACCATTCGAATTTAGACATCGCACCCCGTTGGGGATTATCCGTAAACCCGGGTTATGCCCGCACCTTAGGAAAAAGCAGCCGAAAAGGAGAACAATACTGGCTCAATATCGCTCTCTATTTTCCCGGTATTTTCCGGCATCACTCTTTCCAAACCTATACGGGCTACCAACATTCGGATACTCCCCTTATTCATGCCAACAAAAAAATCCGCAATCCCCGAGGCTTATCCACATACGGAGAAGACCGTTTCTCGATAACTTCCTCTTATAAATTTCCCATAGCCTATCCCGAATATGCCTTAGGTTCCGTAGTATATATAAAACGAATAAGAGGAGGCGCATTTTTCGATTACGGAATCCAATACCGAAGAAAACAAAAATCGAATTTCCAATCCTACGGATTCGAACTCCTCGGAGACACCCATTTATTGCGACTCCCTTTACCCATGCATATAGGCTTTCGCACGGGATACGAAACGCAGTCCCGCTCTTTTTTCGGAAATTTTTTAATGAACATCACCCTTTCCTTATAAAGTTCCGGAAAACCGAATGACAGGAACAGCCCCCATACCGAAAAATTTATCGGAATGAGGGCTGCAATAAGAACCGGAATCGATCACATCACACATCCTCATGCCCCGAATCGCCCTTCACATCTTCATAGAATTTTGCCGCACTTACCTGCATATAGGGAGCAAGCCAAAATAAACCTATTCCAATAGTCAAACAACAAAGCAATATCCAACCGATAAACCTCAAGCCCAAACAGAAAAACTTCCATTTATGACCGTACATCATCTTCTTGCTTTTCTTGATGGCTTCCATTGCCCCAATCGAAGGGTCATCCGCCAAAATATAAAAAGTCATGGAATAGGAGATAGCGGCAATAATACCGGGAACGAACAGCAACAACATCCACAAAAGAACAAATAAGACCATCAACAGATATGTTCCCAAAGCCTTTTTAAAATTAGCAAATCCCTGAAATAATTGGTCGAACTCCGCTTTCTGATCCCTTGCTATGGATAAAGAAAATATCACAATTCCCAAGGCAAAAGGTCCTCCGACGATCAACAGGGCTAAAGAACCGATAACCGGAATAAGCTGAATTCCGGAAATTATAAGTATATATACAAAAAATGTCCCTGCAGCCAATCCCCAATTCCCTTTTAAGGATCTTTTCGCCATCCGCATCAATTCGATATTCGATGTTTCCATAAATTTTTTTTAACTTCCTACTCGTATGGCTTTTCGGTTTCGCCCCGTTTTTCTACCGGCGGTTCCTGGTCTCCGCCTTAAATCCTATAATCTATAAGACTATATGTTTTCTATACGATTATATATTTTTCAGTTTAACTGCGTAAAAATAATACATATATAACAAATATGTAAATTCAAATCGAAAAAATCATCAAATTTCTTCAATATAATACGGAATGAATGAATCTATCGTACATTCGTCATTTGAATCCGCATAAAAATAAACGTTTGATATCATTTGGCGGATTGGAAATTTATTCCTACTTTTGTATCGTAATGCGAAAGTAGCTCAGTTGGTAGAGCATTGGCTTCCCAAGCCAAAGGTCGCGGGTTCGAGCCCCGTTTTTCGCTCTTCCCGAGGCAAGGTTAATGCCTCTTTTCACTACATTCGAATCTTATTATTTTATCGTACAAACTCTCCGATTTTTTATTGGAATTTTCATGTTTTTTTCTTATATTTAGGAGAAAGACAGAGGGTATTTTCTGTACTTAAATTAAAAAGTTCGGGATTTTGTCCCGATATCAAAATATCTACGATATGAATACGAACATCCTACTCAAGGATCCCGAGCTCCGCCCCTACGCAGCTATCCTGAAAAACAGAAACGACCGGATAATCTCCACGGCACGGATATTATCGGGAGATAAGGACCGGATATCCGATAATTGCAATTCTTATCTGTATTACGGCCTTCATAAAACGGCTTCGGGATGGATATTCAGAGAATGGGCACCCCATGCGAAAAACATCTATATAATCGGAGATTTCAATAATTGGAGGAAAGATCCCCGTTATGCCATGCAAAAAATCGGAAAGGGAGAATGGGAAATCCGTCTCTCCAAGGACCGTTTAAGCCACGGCAGTTTATACCGTCTGTTGACGGAATGGGAAATGGGATGGGGAGAACGCTTGCCCTCGCATGCGGTACGTTGCGTACAAGACCCGTATACCAAAATATTCAGTGCGGAAGTATGGGATCCTCCCCGGTTCTACGAAATGCGAAATCCCGGTATCAAAAGCGAGGAACCTCCGTTGATATACGAAACGCATATCGGAATGAGCAGTGAATACCGCCGCATATCCACATTTACCGAATTCCGGACATTCGTACTTCCCCGAATTATAGACCTCGGCTATAACACCCTGCAAATCATGGGCATACAGGAACATCCATATTACGGTTCTTTCGGCTACCAAGTTTCCAACTTCTTTGCCGTCTCTCCCCGGTTCGGGACGCCCGACGAACTTAAAGAACTCATCGATGCCGCCCATGGTTCGGGCATTCGGGTGATCATGGACCTTGTACATTCTCATGCCGTAGCCAACGAAACGGAAGGACTCGGAAAATTCGACGGCACATACGATCAGTTTTTCTATCCGGGCGAAAAAGGTTATCATCCGCTGTGGAAATCCCGATGCTTCGACTACGGCAAATACCAGGTGCTCCATTTCCTCTTGTCCAACAGCAAATATTGGCTCGAGGAATTTCGTTTCGACGGTTTCCGTTTCGACGGAGTTACCAGCATGATATACCTAAATCACGGTATAAATACCGATTTCACCTCCTACGCACAATATTACGACGGAAATCAGGATGAAAATGCCATCGTTTATTTAGGAGTCGCCAATATGATGATACATCAAATAAATCCGGATGCCGTCACCATAGCCGAAGATATGAGCGGCATGCCCGGCATGGCTCTTCCCGTAGAAGAAGGAGGAATAGGCTTCGATTATCGACTCGGAATGGGTGTCCCCGATTATTGGATCAAAATCGTCAAAGAAAAAAAAGACGAAGAATGGCATGTGGGGGATATGTTTTATCAACTGACCGATAAAAGGGTAGCGGAGAAATGCATAGATTACGTGGAAAGCCACGATCAGGCCTTAGTCGGAGACAAGACCCTGTTCTTCCGGCTTGCGGATAAAGATACTTATTATTCGATGGGCATATCGGAAGACAATCTGAGAATAGAACGGGCTATGGCCTTGCATAAAATGATACGACTCGTTACCGTAGGTACGGCAGGCGACGGCTATATGAACTTTATGGGTAACGAATGGGGACATCCGGAATGGATAGATTTTCCGAGAGCCGGAAACGGATGGAGTTACGAGCATGCCCGTCGCCAATGGAGCCTCGTAGACGACGACAATCTGAAATTCCGTTTCCTGAACGCCTTCGACAAATCGATGATAGCCATGGTTAAGAAATACGATATTTTTAAAAACAAACCCCGAGAACTTATAAGGGATATCGAAAAACAAATACTCGTATTCGAAAGGGGAAATTTGCTGTTCGTATTCAATTTCAATCCCCTGTCTTCCCATGCGGACTATACATTCGATGCTCCTCCCGGAAAATACGTTTCCGTACTCGATACCGACAACCGGAAATTCCTCGGTTTCGGAAGAATCGACGAAAAAATAGAACATTTCACCCGCTACCAAGGGGGGAATACCAATATCTTAAGTTTGTATATCCCCTCCCGGACGGGATTCGTACTCAAAAGGAACTAAAAAAAACATTATGAACTATCTTTCGCTAAACAAAGAAAATTTGACAAATCTGGAATATTCCCTCAAACGGGAATTTTTGGAAACCAACCGGAAGGGTGGCTACGCTTCGTCCACCGTCATATGCTGCAATACCCGAAAATATCACGGTTTGCTCGTCTTGCCCGTGAAAAAATTCGGAGGTGCCAACTATGTATTCCTCTCCGGAATCGATGAAACCGTGGTCGAAAACGGGAAAGCATTCAATTTGAGCATACATAAATATCCGGAAACTTACGACCCCCGAGGGCATAAATACATCGTCGATTTTTCGTACGAACCCGTATTCGGTCTCACTTATACCGTGGGGGATATAAAACTGAAAAAAGAAATCCTTATGGAAAGGGAAAATCCCCGGATAATGATAAGATATACGGTACTCGAAGCCGGCAACAGTTTCGTTTTCAGAATAAAACCCTTTTTGGCTTTTCGGGAAATACACTCCCTCAGCAAAGCGAATATGGATGTCGACACCAATTACAAAAATATCGCCGGCGGAATCAAATCAAGAATGTATAAAGGATTTCCCGAATTAAGCATGCAAATCGACAGAAAAAACGAATTCATCCCGAATCCGGACTGGTATTACAACATCGAATACGAAGAAGAGCGTAATAGAGGATACGAATATTCGGAAGATTTATTCGTCCCCGGATATTTCGAACTCAAGGTGAAAAAGGGGGCATCCTTTATTTTTGCAGCAGGAACGGAAGACATCTCTCCTTCCTCGCTGAAAAAAAACTTCGAAAAATACGGCGAATTTCCGTATCCGAAAAATAATTTTAAAAATTGTCTGAAATACTCGGCTTCCCAGTTCATCGTCGAAAGAGAAGATAAAACGGAAGTAATTGCCGGTTTCCCGTGGTTCGACAGATGGGGGCGGGATACCTTTATCGCACTCCCCGGTTTAACCTTAGGTTCGGAAAAAAACCTCCGGGATTGCAAAGCAGTCATCGATACGATGGTCAAAGAAATGAAAAACGGTCTTTTTCCGAATATCGGCAAAAATAAAAATGCCGCCTATAATTCCGTAGATGCCCCTTTGTGGTTTTTTTGGACATTGATGAAATACGAAAAAGCCGCCGGAGACAAGGTGTCCGTATGGGAAGAATACGGACGAAAGATGAAAGCGGTATTGAATGCTTATCGTTATTCGAAAAACCCATATGCCGGAATGGATTCCAACGGTTTGATCCGTTCCGGTGCCGAAGGGAAGGCCCTGACATGGATGGATGCCGTCGTAAACGGGCATCCGGTTACGCCGAGAAACGGCTATGCCGTAGAAATCAACGCATTGTGGTATAATGCCGTATGCTATTCCCTCGCAGCAGCCGAAAAAGCGGGAGATCGGAATTTCGTAAAAAAATGGGAAGAACTTCCCGACCGTATAGCGGAAAATTTCAGAAAAACGTTCTGGATGGAAGAGAAAGAATATTTAGCCGATTACGTCGACGAGAAGGGACAAAACGACTATATACGCCCCAATCAAATCCTCGCATGTTCTTTGGAATACAGTCCGATTTCCGATCGGGAGAAACTCAAAGTAATCGATATCGTAAAAGCCCATCTTTTAACCCCCAAGGGACTCCGCACCCTGTCTCCTCAAAATCCCCATTATATCGGCATATACGAAGGCAATCAGGAAGAAAGGGATAAAGCCTACCATCAAGGCTGTGTGTGGCCGTGGTTATTAGGCCACTATATAGAAGCCAATTTCAGAATAATGGGGAAAGATTTCGTAGAGGAGGCACGGGATTTGATTAAAAGTTTTGAAGAAAATATTACCACCTATTGTATTTGTTCGATTGCCGAAATATACGACGGCAATCCGCCGCATCATCCCGGGGGAGCCATCTCCCAGGCATGGAGCGTCGGCGAAATCCTAAGATGCATAGATCTTACGGAATCTATCGAAAACGCATAACCTAACTAAAAAGAAAAAAATTATGAAAATTAAAGTTTTGATGTTCGGCTGGGAATTTCCGCCGCATATCAGCGGCGGATTAGGAACGGCATGTTACGGGTTGACAAAAGGATTATCAAAACACGACGTAAACATTATGTTTGTCATCCCCAAAGCCGGCGGTAACGAAAACCGGGGTGCGATCAAAATAATCGACGCCTCGGAAGTAGAAACGGAAGAGCGTTCGAATTTAAAGAACGAGCTATGGAAACATGTGAAATTCATATCCGTAGGAGCGAATTTGATTCCGTACGTGGATCCGGAAACCTATGATACGGAAAGATTTCGACATATAAAAATACCGCAATCGGACATCGGTGGCTCGAGGAAATACGAATTCTCCGGGAAATACGGACAAAATTTGATGGAAGAAGTGGCGGCATACGCCATCGTCGCAAAGACCATTGCCCGAAGAGAAGATTTCGATATTATCCATGCCCACGACTGGCTGACTTATACGGCGGGAATCATGGCAAAAAAGATATCGGGAAAACCGCTTGTCGTACATGTGCATGCTACGGAATTCGACCGTAGCGGAGAAAACGTCAATTCCATCGTATACGATATGGAAAAAAGAGGGATGATGGCTGCCGACAAAATCATTACCGTAAGCAATCTGACCCGAAGGACCGTAATTGAAAAATACGGTATAAATCCCAATAAGATCGTTACCGTTTACAATGCCGTGGATTTCTCCAAAAAAGAAGCAGGGAAAAGCGATATGGGAGTAAAAGAGAAGATCGTAACCTTTTTAGGAAGGATTACTTACCAGAAAGGACCGGAATATTTCATTGAAGCGGCCAATAAAATTTTGAAACAATTAGACGATGTACGATTCGTCATGGCCGGTTCCGGAGATCTCATGAACCGCTCCATTCGCAGAGCGGCACAATTGAAAATAGCCTCCCGCTTCCATTTCACCGGCTTTCTTAAAGGAAACGACGTATGGCATATGTTTGAAAACAGCGACGTATACGTCATGCCTTCCGTATCGGAACCCTTCGGCATATCTCCTCTGGAAGCCATGCAAGCAGGCGTACCCACCATTATTTCAAAACAGTCGGGAGTAGCCGAAATCCTCAGGCACGCCATAAAAATCGACTATTGGAACATAGACGCCATGGCGGATGCCATATACGGACTTCTTGCCTATCCCACCCTAAGCCGTATGGTAGGCAGATTGGGGAAAGAGGAAGTAAACCGGCTAAAATGGGAAAATGCCGCCTTAAAGGTAAAGGCCGTTTACGAACAACTTTTAAAAAAATAACTTCTAAACACCTACACTTATGAAAAAAAGTTTATGCATATATTTCGAAATACATCAACCCGTAAGGTTGAGGACATACCATTTCTTCGATATAGGAAAACGAAGAGATTATTTCGACGATTACGCCAATCGCTCCAATATTCGGACTATTGCAAAAAAATCCTATATCCCCGCCAACGACCTCTTCCTCGAACTCAATAAAAAATACGGAAATAAATTAAAAGCCGGATATTCCATTTCCGGAACCGCCATCGAGCAGTTGGAACTCCATGCCCCGGAAGTTCTCGAAAGTTTTAAGGCATTGAGCGCTACCGGATGCGTGGAATTTTTAGCGGAAACCTATGCGCACTCCTTAGCTTCTCTGTCCGAAACGGACGAATTCGAGCGCCAAACGAAATTACATTCCGATAAAATAGAAGCTTTATTCGGAATGCGCCCGAAAGTGTTTAGAAATTCCTCCCTCATCTATTCCGATAAAATAGGAGAAAGAGTCGGGGAAATGGGCTATAGAGGAATGATAACCGACGGAGCCAAACATATATTGGGTTGGAGAAGTCCCAATTTTCTATATACGAATCCCATTTATCCGAGATTGAAACTATTGCTTAAAAACAGCCGGTTGAGCGACGATATCAGCATTAGATTTTCAGACAGGAGTTGGCAAGAATGGCCGCTTACGGCGGATAAATACGTGAATTGGATAGAAAACAGTCTGAAAAAAAGCGATGTCGTAAATATATTTATGAATTACGAGGTATTCGGCAAACATCATTCGGCCGAAAGCGGAATATTCGATTTTTTATATTATCTTACGGAAAAAATTTTATCCGAAACAGAAATCGATATTCTTATGCCGTCGGAAGCCTTGGAAAGATATCAACCCGTAGCCCCTCTGCCCGTACCGAATCCCATATCGTGGGCGGACGAAGAAAAGGATATCGCCAATTGGTTGGGGAACGAGCTCCAAATCGAAGCTTTCGAAGAATTGTATAAGACCTATCCTATGGTAAAAGCTTTGAACGATCCGATTTTAAACCGCGATTTCTTAAGGCTCCAGGCCAGCGATCACTTTTATTATATGAGGACCAAACTCCTGTCGATGCCCGACAAAGCGCATATCCACACGTCTCCGTACGATTCTCCGTACGAAGCCTTTATAAATTACATGAACGTTTTAAGCGATTTTATATTAAGAATAAAGGAAACAAAAGAAAATAACACCAATAAAATTTCCTGAAAACAAGCATAATATGAAGGAAAACATTTTTAAAGGACAACCCTATCTCTTCGAGGTAAGCTGGGAGGTTTGCAATAAGGTAGGCGGTATTCATACCGTGATATCCACCAAAGCATTGAGTATAAAAAACAAATTCAAGAACTCCTACATCCTCATCGGACCGGATATCCGGATCAATAAAAAGAATCCGGAGTTCAAAGAAAATCCCGAAATTTATCGTACATGGAAACAACATCTTGCAGACGAAGGCATAAACGTAAGAATCGGTCAATGGAAAGTGGAAGGCCGTCCGACAGCCATTCTCGTAGATTTTACACCTTTTTTTGCTCAGAAAAACAGGATATTGAAATATTTTTGGGATAAATTTCAAGTGGATTCCATAGCCGGCCAATGGGATTATATCGAACCGGTAATATTCGGATATGCGGCAGGGAAAGTTATCGAAAGTTTTATCCGCTACAATCTTTCTTACCGCCAACCGGCAATCGCTCAATTCCACGAATGGATGACGGGAAGCGGACTTTTATATCTCAAAGACGCACTTCCTCGAGTAGGTTGCGTATTCACCTCCCATGCCACGGTGCTCGGACGTTGCATAGCCGGAAACGGTCTCCCTTTATACGATAACTTAAAACAATACGATCCGGGGGAAAATGCAAGGATATTCAACGTCGTCGCCAAACAATCCCTCGAACGGAAAACGGCGGAATACGCCGATTGCTTCACCACCGTGAGCAGTATAACGGCAAGAGAATGCGAACACTTCTTAGGCAAGAAACCCGATATGATCAGTCCGAACGGATTCGAAGATTCCATACTCCCGGACGAAAACAAATGGGAAAAGAAAAGAGAAGAGGCCCGGAAGAAATTATTGCAAACGGCTTCTGCGATCTTGGGAGAAGAAGTCGATAAGAAATCCCTATTGGTCTGCATAAGCGGCAGATATGAATTCAAAAACAAAGGCATCGACGTCTTCCTGGACGCCTTAAAAAAATTGAATGGAAACATAAACCGGAATATTTTAGCCTTTTTATTGATTCCTAACGGTTTTTCTTCTCTGAATCCGGACTTCGAATACAATATCTCCCATCCGGAAGAAATGAAAAAAAGTTCGGAAAGACATGCAACTCATATCATTACAGCTCCGGACAACGATCCGATTCTGAAAAAAATCAGGGAACTTCAAATAAATAATGCCCCGGAAGATAAGGTAAAAGTTTTTTTCTGTCCATTCTATCTGAACGGGAACGACGACGTATTCAAACTCCCTTATTACGATCTCCTGGTAGGTATGGACCTTACGGTATTCCCTTCCTATTACGAACCGTGGGGATACACTCCTTTGGAAAGCATAGCATTCAAAGTGCCTACGATAACCACCACATTAGCCGGTTTCGGTTTATGGGTAAATTCCAAATATCCCAAAGCACATCCCTGTATAAAAATAATAGAAAGAAACGACGGGAATTACGATACGGTAGTCCGCGAAACGGCTGAAAACATAAAATACATAAGCGAACTCAGTCCGGGACATCGGAAAGAGTTGAGGGAAAATGCCCGGGAGGTGGTGGATACGGCTACGTGGCAAAACCTCTCCTCTTATTATATGGAAGCCTATCAGCTGGCCATAGATAAAGTATCCGAACAGGTAGAAACCGGAACGGGAAGGAAAATTTACCAACCGGAACATATCGTAAAACCCGTTCAAACAAATCTGCCTACATGGATAAGCGTCATTATCCATCGCTCCCTCCCCGAACGCCTCATGCCTTTGGAAAAACTCGCCAAAAACCTCTGGTGGAGCTGGAACCGAGATGCCTCCGAACTATTCGAAGCCGTAGCTCCCGACGAATGGGAAGCGAGCGAATTCAACCCCATCGCTCTATTGGACAAAATCTCCTTAAACAGATATAAGGAATTGGAAAACGACGAGATCTTTATCTCGAAAATGACATCCGTATATAATCGGTTTATCGAATATATGAGTAAGAAAAAAGATATGAAAGGTCCTGCCGTATCCTATTTCAGTATGGAATACGGACTTCATTCTTCTCTGAAAATATATTCCGGGGGACTCGGAATCCTTGCAGGAGATTATCTGAAAGAAGCCAGCGATAAAGGTACCCGGATAACGGCAGTGGGACTTTTGTATAAATATGGGTATTTTACCCAAAAATTCTCCCATACGGGAGATCAGGAGGCCGTTTACGAAGCTCAGGATTTTACAAAAATCCCCGTATCTCCCGTATTCGATTCCGACAACAAATGGCTGACCGTAGAAATGGAATTCCCCGGACGCACGTTGTATGCCCGCATTTGGAAAGTAGACGTAGGGCGGACGGAACTTTATCTTTTGGATACGGATTTCGAATCCAATAATGTAGAAGACAGGAGTATCACCCACCATCTCTACGGAGGGGACTGGGAAAACCGGCTGAAACAGGAAATCCTGCTCGGCTTCGGGGGCGTGAGAGCCCTTCGCAAATTAAACATAAGTACCGACGTATTCCACTGCAACGAAGGCCATGCCGCATTTATCGGACTCGAGCGCATATACGAATACATGGAAAACGAAAAACTGTCTTTTCACGAAGCCCTCGAGGTCGTAAGGGCATCTTCTCTGTTCACCACCCATACCCCCGTCCCCGCAGGACACGACTTATTCAAAGAAGATACCCTGAAACGCTATCTTCTGGCATTCACGGAAAAAATCAATATCTCATGGTCGCAACTCTTGAGTCTGGGGAAAATAAATACATACGACCCCAACGAAAAATTCTCCATGAGTTTCCTTGCCGCCAATCTTTCACAGGAGATAAACGGAGTCAGCAAACTCCACGGAGAAGTAAGTAAAAGCATATTCAATGAGCTATGGCCGGGATATATGAAAGAAGAATCTCCGGTCACTTATGTGACCAACGGCGTCCATTATCCGACATGGACGGCTCCGGAATGGAAAGCCATACAGGAAGAAATTTTCGGTAAAGATTTCATGGCCCATCACTATCATCCCTCATGTTTCAAAGGTATTTATTCCGTAAATAACAAGGAAATCGTAAAAGTGAGAAACATATTGCGCAAACGACTGATAGACGGGATCAAGAAACGCCTGAGCGACGGCGGAGAATCGGTTTATTTCACTCCCCGCCAACTAATCGAAATCAGGGATATCCTCCGGGACGACATACTTACCATAGGTTTCGCCCGGCGGTTTGCCACCTACAAAAGAGGCCATCTCCTTTTCAGCAATATAGAACGCCTTGAGAAGATTATAAACGATGAAAAACATCCCGTACAAATTATTTTTGCCGGCAAGGCACATCCGGCGGATAAAGCGGGACAAGACCTCATAAAACATATAGTGGAGATATCCAAACGTCCCGAATTCATCGGTAAAATCCTCTTCCTTCCGAATTACGATATGCGTCTCGCCCAAGATATGGTAAGAGGCGTGGACATATGGGTGAATACTCCGACCCGCCTCCAGGAAGCTTCGGGAACCAGCGGTCAGAAAGCGGCGATGAACGGAGTCCTCAATCTCAGCGTACTCGACGGCTGGTGGTACGAAGGCTATCGAAAAGATTCGGGTTGGGCGTTGCCCGTAGAAAGAATATACGAAAATCCGGATTTCCAAAACGAATTCGACTCCGAACTTATCTACAATATCATAGAAGACGAAATCGTACCCGCATTTTATGCGGAATCCGGAGCCGGGAGTTCCGCCCAATGGGTGGAATTCATAAAAAACAATATCGCCAACATAGCTTCCAATTTCACGACCAACAGAATGCTGACGGAATACGAAGAAAAATATTATACGCCGCTCGCAAAAAGAGGTGCCGAAATGAAGGCGGATAATTTTTCGTTGGCAATAGAAATCGCAGAATGGAAAAATAAAATCAACCGGAAATGGGATAACATAAAAATGGAATCCATTAAACTGCCGGATATATCCAAACAAACCATAAATATCGGAGAAAAATATACCGGCAGTCTCGTTCTCGAACTATCCGAACTGACACCCGACGATATCGGAGTCGAAGTTGTAGCTACCCAACAAATTAAAGAAGAAAGAGTATTCAAATTCACCCAAGAATTCACGCTCGTGAAATTCGATAAAGGTAAAGCCGAATACAATATAAGAATCATCCCCTATGCCCCCGGCCTGTTTATCCTCGGCATAAGAATATTCCCGAAAAATCCGGCACTCGTACACCGCCAGGATTTCCCCATCGTCAGATGGTTATAATACATCGCCTTGTTTCAATCCCCATAATTGGGGATTGAAACAACTCCTTTTAGCAAAAAATGGGGATTTCTCCGTCTATAATTTAAATTTATATTTGTACCAATTAAACTTAAACAAAAAAAGATGAAAAAGATTGGTATTTACTACGGTTCAAGTACCGGTATGACGGAAGGAATTGCAGGAAAAATTGCGGAGAAATTAGGCGTTTCCAATAACGACATCCACAATGTTGCGGATGTAAATGTGGAAACGGTCAACGATTACGAAGCGCTGCTTTTAGGCTCATCCACTTGGGGTGTAGGCGAACTTCAAGACGATTGGGGAGGATTTTTGGAACAACTCAAATCGAAAAATCTTTCAGGTAAAAGCGTAGCCGTATTCGGATGCGGAGATTGCTCGGCATTCGGTTCTTCATTTTGCGATGCCATTGGCATTATCTATAACGAAATAGAAGGAACCGGTGCCAAGATGTGCGGAAAAGTCAGTGCCGACGGTTATAGTTACGACAGTTCCGAAGCCGTCGTAGACGGAGATTTCTTAGGTCTTGCCTTAGACGAAAACAACGAATCCGACCTTACGGATTCAAGGATTGCCGACTGGACGGAACAATTGAAAAACGAATTATAATTTCAATCGGATGCCGGAAATCGGGAATAATTTCAATAACGGAGATATGAAAATCTTTCTCCACCATATATACGAATACCAAAAAGGAGTTCGCAGAATGGTTTTATGCACGCTTCCGGCATCCGAAAAAAACTTTGCCGTAAAACGGCTCGAACAACGGAATATCGCCTATTTCATTCAAGATGAAAACGGCAAGAAAATCAATATCTTTTTCGGAAAAGAAGAATGCATATCGGCCGTTCGCATGATTGTAAACCGGCCTTTAAACCGGCTTACGCCCGAAGAAGATTTCATTATAGGCTCCCTCCTCGGTTACGACCTATGCCAGCAATGCGATCGTTATTGCGACCGGAAAAAATTATCCTGTTCCGCCTGAATATTTTATCCGGGTTTCTTAAATAAAGGTTACGGACAACGGATACCCGAAATAAGACCGGTCCTTATCGACACTTCGATAATGCGTATATCCCGCTTGACAAAGGTTTTCGAATATGTCATCAACCGGAGAATACACCTCTCGCCCCTGAGGAATTTACCGGTTTTTTTGCGAATGTTTCATTTTTCAATGGAGCTTTGTCGGCGATATTTCCCGGCCCGATTCGATATTCGACGGTCCTACCCTTATCATTTATCAAAACAGCTTTATTCACAAATAGGATGAAAATTATGCTTTAATTATATTTGTTTTTTAATTTCTTTTTATTAGTTTTGAAATATACGGGGGTATGAAGAGCGTTTTTTCATAAAATACCAAAATGAAATGTAATATACGGCATCTTTATTTAATAAAACGAAATGAGGAGAATGCTCAAACTACTAACCAATTATCAACCATATCGTCACCAAGGTTTCGACCGAATTCGACTCGTGTTAATACGAGGGATTTTTGAAAACGCTCCAAAGTTCGAAAACAGGAAAAAACACCGCAAAAAAAAGCATATTAGGATTATTCCCATATGAAAAAATATCGAAAAACAAATAATATCCCGAAAAAGTCGGAATTCGACGCCGAAAGCAAATTGGCACGCAAAAAGCGAAAAAACATACTAACCTAAACTTACCGTAATGAAAAAAAACATTTATGAAAAACGTAAATACCGGTATGTATCTTTCGTTTGCGGTATTTTAAAAGCCAGGGCTATCCCTCTCATCCTATGCCTTATGAATACGAATATAAGCGCACGGAATAAGATAACCCGCTCTTTCCTCCTAAGAAATACCGAATTCGAAAGCTCGATTCCCGTTATTCACCAAAAAACGCATACCGATTCTGCCGATACGGTCAAGAAAAAACCGCCTATCCGCCTCTCGGGAACGGTATCGGACGAATCCGGCAAAGCGCTCCCGGGAGTTTCGGTTTACCTCAAGGGGAGCAAGACAGGAACTACAACAAATGAAAACGGAGAATATCTTCTGAATTTCCGGGGTGCGGAAGGGGGCATCATCGTCTTTTCCTTTACGGGGAAAAAACGCCGGGAGATTCCCTATTCGGGGAAAAATGTCATCCACATCATATTGGAGAACAGCGAAAACATCATGGAAGAGGTAATCGTAAGCACCGGTTACCATCGAATCGACCGGCGCGAATTGACCAGTGCCGTAACGACGATTAAAGCCGAGGATATCATTACGCCCGGACTGAATACCGTAGACCAGATGTTGGAAGGCCGTGTTCCGGGACTCATATTCATGCAAAACTCCGGACAACTCGGGGCGACTCCGAGACTCCGGATAAGGGGAACGACCACCGTATTGGGTTCCCAGGAACCTCTATGGGTAGTAGACGGGGTTATTGTTCAGGATCCGGTAAACATAGACCCTCTCTCCCTCAACGACTTGGATTTCGTCAATCTCCTCGGCAATGCCATATCGGGATTGAATCCCGAAGATATCGAACAAATCGACATCCTGAAAGATGCATCCGCCACGGCCATATACGGAAAGGAAGCAGCTAACGGCGTCATCGTCATTACGACGAAAAAGGGGCACCTCGGCCCCCCTACGGTCAGCTATTCCGTATCGGGCAATTACACGCGACGCCCGCATTATACGGACAAAAGCGTCAACGTAATGAACTCCAAAGAAAGGATTGCCTTTTCAAGAGAGATTATAGAAAAAAGAATCGCCTACCCGATAATCGATTCGTGGGTAGGGTATGAAGCCGCATACAGGGATTATATCGACGGGAGCATCGATTTCCGGGAGTTTAAACGCCTTGTAAACAAATATGAGACCATGAATACGGACTGGTTCGCCCTCCTGACCCGGAATGCTTATTCCCACAAGCATACGGTAAGCGTATCCGGAGGCAGCCCTGCCGTAAAATACTATGCTTCCGCCGGATTCAACCACAGTCAGGGGAATATCCGGGGAGAAAGCAATAAACAATATACCACGAGCATAAATTTAACGGGCAACTACAACAGATTCGACATAAGATTCGGACTTCAGGCCAATACATCCGAAAAACATCATATCCCTACGGATATAGGAGCTATGGAATATGCCTATAACACCAGTCGGGCAATATCTCCCTATACGGAAAACGGAGATTTTCTCCGCTATCTTCTCCGCGACCGGATTACGAAAAACCGGGACAATTATCCGTTCAATATTATCGAAGACATGGAGAACGGTTCGTACGACATAAACACGAACGGAACGAACTTCCAAACGGATATAAGTTACCGTATAATCGAAGGTCTGAAAGCCAAAATCGTAGCGTCCTACGCCTTTTCAAATACCCGACAGGAAACTTATCACGGAGAAAACACTTATTACGGAAGATGTCTGAGGCACGAATACAACCATAGTGAAAACACATTCAAATCCAAATCTCTAATGCCTATAGGAGGAGAATTGAAGGAATCCCATACGAATCGGAAATCCTATATGTTGAGGTTTCAAACGGATTTCAACCGGTTTACGGATGCCGATCGCCATCATTCGATTTCCGCAACCATAGGAGGAGAATTGAAATCCAATCAATATAAAACTTATACGAAAACCTCGAGAGGCTATGTTCCCGAACGCGGACTCATCGTATTGGGAGTTCCCGGTATCAAAGATTTCAAAGAATATCTGGAATGGACTCAAACGAACGAAGCGCTCGGCATACATACGGTACAGAAAAGAAATGACGTATCCGCATACCTCAGTCTCGGATACGGATACAGAAACATATATTATTTCAATTTCAACGCAAGAGTCGATTTTTCCAACGAATTCGGAAGCCGGGCGCGGGAAAAGTTTTTCCCCATATGGTCGGCATCGGCACGTTGGAATATGAAAGAAGACATTCTGCCGGATACGAAATGGATAAATGCCCTCTCGCTCAGGGGTTCCTTCGGTTATCAGGGAAATGTTCCCAATGTCGCCACCGAACTCGTAATAAAGAAGGGAGGAATACACAGGGAATTCGGAGAATATGTCTCCACAATCGAAAAATACCCCAATCCCAATCTGAAATGGGAAAAAACGGCATCCGTCAATACGGCCCTGGATTTTTCCTTTCACAATCGAAAAATCAACGGTTCTCTCTCTTTTTACTACCGGAAAACCGTGGATGCCTATATGTCCAAAGCCATACCCGAAATCAACGGTATTACGAGCTATACCGTAAACGAAGGCACGATTATAAATCGCGGATACGAACTTACCGTCAATTTCACTCCCGTCAATTCCATGAATGCGGAAGGCAAGGGATGGAAATGGAGGTTCGACCCTCAATTCGGACAGGTTATCAACAAACTCATCGATAAGGCCGTACGGAAAACGGACAAATCCCTAAGGGACGACGACGACATCACCTACAAGGACTATCTGAACGGCACCGTCCAATCGGTCAACCGCTCCATCAACGGATTCTATTCCTATAATTTCATCGGCCTCGATCCCAAAGACGGGCGTCCTCTCTTCAGGGGAATAAACGAAACCGTTTACGAAAACGGGGAAGAAATCGATTATAAGGAGATCTACAAACATATGACGAACGAAGAACGGTTTATGTCCGTTATGAGTTTTTCCGGCAACAGGGTGCCCACCCTGCAAGGCGGAATCACGAACACCGTCGCTTATAACGACTTCATCCTTTCCTTCAACCTCGCCTACAGCATAGGCTCCAAAGTGCGCCTTCTGAGAATGTATCCCAACATAAATTCCGGTAACGGAACCATAGCCCCGCTCCCGGTGGAAAACGTAAGACGGGAATATGCCGACAGGTGGAAAAAACCGGGGGACGAACTCCATACGAATATCCCCGGCATTATCTCCGGAAACGATTTTATCCAAACCCTGCATCCGTGGTGGAACAATGTAAATTATACCTCGAAAGTATTCAAACTCGGATTCAGCGACAATATATGGGAAATGTACGACTATTCCGATATCAGGGTAGTAAACGGAAACTATCTGAAGATGTCGCAACTTTCCATACGTTACAATATACCCAAACCCGTATGCGAACGTTTCCGGCTCAAAACGGCCTACATCGCCCTGACCGGTACCAATCTCTTCATCCTGTGCAGCAAAAAGCTAAAAGGCCAGGACCCTGCGACCCAATCCGGAAATTCATCCGGAATCCCCATGTCGACACGTTCGACCTACTCCTTCTCTTTAAACATATCCCTGTAAACGCCATGAAAAAATATCATCAGATTTTGAAATACGGATTCACTTTCCTCTTTCTAACCCTGTATTCGTGCGGAGATTTTCTCAATGAATATTCTCAAAACCTTTCCTATGTAAGGACGGTGGACGACCTTAAAGAAATCCTCATCGGCAATGCCTATATGCCGGACAGGTTGGGAAGTCCGAAACACGGCTATTTTCTAATGATGTGGCTGGACGTAATGGACGACGACATCGACTCTCATGCAAACGGCATATCCACCTCATGCATGCACGACTTCATGAAGGGATTCCACTATTGGCAACAATATCCCTACGACGACAAACGCAGAAAATTCTACGGAGGCAATACTTCATGGGCTCAATTTTACGAACATATAGGAGCCGTGAACATCATTATCGAAAAAGCGGAAGAGTTTAAAACCGAATCTCCGGAAGGCTACCGCCAGGTTAAAGGAGAAGCTCATTTCCTCCGGGCTTTTTACTATTTCTATCTCGTAAACATTTGGGCCAAACACTACGAGCCGAATACGGCGGATCGGGACCCGGGCGTACCGGTGAAGCTCACCTCCTATGCCGAAGGTAAAGGTTTCAAACGCAACAGCGTAGCCGAATGTTACGCACAAATCATAAAAGATTTGGAAATAGCCGCCGAAAGCTTAAAAGGCCTGAACACCGCATCCAAACGGAGAGCTACGGAATTAGCCGCCCGGATATTCCTAAGCCGGGTATACCTCTACATGGAAGAATACGAATCCGCTCTCGAACAATGCGAAAAAGCCCTCGCCATTCCGACTTCTCTCGGAATCGTCGATATGAACACGACAAAACGGGAAGATTTCGTAAAGCAAATCGTTTCCGCCGAATCCCGGGAATGCGTATTCGCCAACGGAGTGGTTCCCCAAGCCATGATGCAGAAGGGAGGGAATCGGGAATTTTATATCGTATCCGGGGATTTATTGGAAAAATACGATACGAAAAACGACTTGAGATTCAAATACTTCTTCCTCCAATACAAAGGACATTACCTGTCCGAGAAATGCATCGGTTTCCGAAACACGCCGGCTACCAGCATATTTTATAAGGAAATCTACCTGAATAAGGCCGAAGCCTTATGCGCAACCGGAAAACTCCCGGAAGCCCTCGAATGTTTGAACGAATTAAGGAAAAAACGCATGAAAAAGTTCGACACCCCTGCAATGGACGAAAAAGAACTTATAAACCTTATTCGGGAAGAACGCCGGAAAGAAATGTGTTTCGAAGGTCAACGATGGTTCGACCTCAAACGTTATGCCATAAGCCGGACATATCCGGAAAAAAAGAAAATACGCCACGCCTATTGGGAACAAACAGGCAACAAAGTCCAGATAGCAGGAGAATACGAACTCGGAGAATATCCCGAGGACGGCGGATGGATATTATCCTTCCCGAAATACGCCCTTATCTCGAACAAAGGAGCGCTGATCGACAACGACCGTCCGGAACGCAACTATAAATAATCGGAATATGAAACGCTTATACATATTATTAATCGCCGTCTTGTGGATTTCAGGATGCGGAAAAGAAGACAAACTCAGCCCCTCGGACTACGATAAAAACTTCTACGTGGTTGAGGATTCGGACAATCCTTTGGACCATCTCATTTTCACCGTATACGAAAAATACGGCCTTCCCATTTTCTATAACGACACCGTATGCGTACAGGAGCGCGGACTCGATGCTTTCGGAAATCCGTACAGATATTACGAAGTACTGAACTGCAACTACAATATTCTGAGTTCCGTACCCGAGGTCACCTACAGTCTGTCTTCCGACAGAAAGGCCATAGCGACAATGGTCGCCATCGTAAAAGACGGGGTATTGAATCGACTCGACAAAAAAATGTATCCGCGCTCTTTCCTCATCGTAGACAGTCTCTATTTGGCTTCTTATAAATCGGGCGGCTCGCGGAAATACGAAGGGAACGTATTTCGGGGGATGATGACATCGGTTATCGGAAGAGCCCACGATATCATCGAGGCGGGCGATTCGGTGCGCCGGCGTATGACGGCGGAAATCATCGCCTCGGAAATCGCATACTACGTGATGAAAAAATGCCGGGAGGATTTGAAAGCTTTTTTCAACATATCGGAAAGCGAAATAAAAGAAGGTGTGAACTACTACGGCCGGGAAATCAAAAAAGGCGATGCCCCCGTATGTCCTCCTCCCGAAACTTTCGGTTTTCTCTCCTTCGACAGAAGCGAAAGCCATAAAACGGGCCAATATTATAAACTCCCCGACAAACATTCGGATTTATTCGATTATATAACAGTGATATACCAAGGAGATACGGAAGAATTCCTCGCAAAATGCCAAAATCATCCCTATGTAAAAAAGAAATACGAAACGCTTAAAACCGTTCTGACAAATCTCGAAATCAATTACGGAAACTGATATGAAAAATAATTTATTACTCTGTATTTTATTCCTTGTCCTCGCAGGATGCAGCCCGAAAAGCAAGGCGAAATACATCTTTCTTCTAATCGGAGACGGCATGGGCTTCGGTCAAGTATACGGGACAGAAATTTATTTATCGAAATCGGATAAGGACAGTACATATTTGAAATTTACGCATTTCCCCGTACAAAGTTTCGCAACAACCTACTCGGCTTCCAATACCGTCACATGCTCCGCCGCTGCGGGAACCGCAATGGCCACCGGCCGGAAAACGGGAAACGACATGCTCGGACTCGATTACCGGGATATGCGACCTCTACCCACCATTGCGGAAATTGCCAAAAGTCGGGGTATGAAAGTAGGCATTATAACCAACGTAAGCATAAACCATGCAACTCCCGCAGCATTCTACGCCCATCGCCGGAGCAGGAGGGAATATGAACCCATATGCCGGGACGCCATCTCGGCCGGTTTCGATTTCTACGGAGGAGGCGGTATAAAAATACATCGATCGTCCGTCGTATCCGAAGACAGTCTTGTATCCGATTTTAAAAAAGCGGGCTATTCCGTATTAAGGGGGACGGATTCCGCCTCCTATCACATCCGGAATGCCGCTAAAATTCTGATGCTTCAATCCTCCAAGGCGGAGAATCCGACGGCACTTCCGCCCGCCATCGATCGCAGGGAAGGAGATATGAAGTTGTCCGATATCCTGCGAACCGGCATAGACTTCCTCTATCGGAACAACAAAAAAGGATTTTTTATTATGGCGGAAGGAGGAATGATCGATTGGATGTGCCATGCCAACGATGCACGAGGAGCCATAAGCGAGGTGGCGGATTTCAACGATGCGGTTTCCCTCGCCTGCGAATTCTATCTCAAGCATCCGGAAGAAACCGTTATAGTCGTAACGGCCGACCACGAAACCGGAGGCATGACTCTCGGAAATAAGGATTACGAATTCAATCCGGACATATTAAAACATCAAAAATCTTCTCTCATGCGGCTTTCCCGGAAGATAAGCCGCCTGAGAGAAAACAAAGCGGACTTCAAACGGCTCGAAAATTTCCTGAAAGAAGAAGTCGGTTTGGGGTATCCCATCAAAATATCCGCAAAAGAGGAAGAGGAAATCCGTCAATGTTTCGAAAAAACTTTTGTAACCGATAGGCTTATGAAGAAAACCCGATATGCCAAAATCGAGCCTTTAGCACAAAAAGCCGTAGAAATCCTCAACCGCCATGCCCGCATAGGATGGACGACAAAAGAACATACCGCCGCCGTCGTACCCGTATATGCTCTCGGGTGCGGAGCCGAAAGATTCTCGGGACGACTGGACAACACCGACATTTTCTCCATCCTCTCCGGACTTCTGGAATAAGCCTGCGTTCATACAAACTTCGGCCCTGTTTCCCGATTCGTTTCCCCCCGGATTCGAGGGGAAAATTAAACTTCGGGACTTCCGGAAGGATGCTTTTCGGACATTTTCCATAAAGCGCACTTATCTGTCGCCCCTACCCATTCCATCGAAAATCAAAAAAATATAAATAAACAGGAAAATAATTTGGAAATAAATGGATTTATATCTATCATTGTATTTGATAAAATTTACATATTTATAAATAATATTACTGCAAATCTTATCATTTTTGGTTTTATTTTTACATTCACTCAACCGACAATTCAATATATATCAAAGTATCTAATATCTTATGAAAAGGCAATGGCCAAATGGCAAATATCCGGAAAGATAATTTAAACTTAATATAATGAAAAAAAACGACATATTTCGATATCTCTCGACAATTGCAATACGGCGATATATATGTATTTTTATCATAGTTTTTTTCTTTCCAGGTCCCCTCATTATTTTCTGCCAACAAAGAGACAGTTTGACAAACCGGAAGTTTGTCATAGAAAATCATAACTGGCCTGATAACGAGATGCCTCTCCGCCATAAATTTAAAGTAATAGAATCGTCATCGAAAGAATTTATGGAAGTACGTCGTTACAATGATTCCATTTCTCGTGCAATATCCGACATACAGATTAGGGTAAAGCAGAATTTACGACCGGCTTCCGTATTCATTCCGGACAAGTTGAGAGATGTAGGTGAAATTCCGATGAATAGTAGCGTAAGTCCCTCCGGTGCTTTATCCATATCCATTCCGATAGAAAGTTTCCCCGGTCCCAAAGGCATATCCCCACAAATCACTTTGGAATACAACAGTCAAAGAGAGCATGGAATGGCCGGATACGGCTGGAGTATTGGAGGAATCTCCTCTATCGGGACGGTAAATAAAACACTGTATTACGATGGACAAGTATCTCCTGTCAAACCCACTAAAGAAATTGCCGCCGAGGATGCTCTTATTCTCGATGGCAACAGGGTCGTTTCCACAGACAAGGGTTTGGAAACGGTAAGCGGGAATACTCTTTTAAATATGTATGGCTATACGTATTATGCCCGTCATCCTGATGGAACAGTTGCAGAATACGACAAGCGCTACGGCTCTTCATATAAAGAGTGCTTTATAACCAGGCTGACGAATCGGAATGGGGAGTGGGTAGATTACAATTATTATCAGGAGAGCAATGACAGGGCTTTCATAAGAAGTATCCGCTATTTCCGGGATGCGGCCTCTATCGAGTTCGAATATACGAGATGTCCTTACCAAATCGGAAGTTACAGAGTCGGCCTTGAATATCGCATGCTGAGGTGTTTGAAGAAGATTCGTACAAAATTCAAAGGACATGTAATCAGGGAATATGAGTTATTTTACCGTTTTAAAGACGGTTTCTTATTTCTCGACAAGGTGGAATGCAGCAATGCAGAGGGCCAAAGACTGAACCCTCTACGGTTCGAATACGGCTATAAGGGTCCGAAAGAAGGATTTTTCGAGCAAAGAGCTATCTCTCATTACGGTTATCATAATCCCGATCCGCATTTTCTTGTAACGAAAAAAGGCAAGATGAATTTCGGTCGTTCCGGTATGGATGATGTATTACTTCACTATTCTTCCGGCCTGCCCTATTATTATTACGAAAAATCAGGCGGTTGGTTCAGTCATTCCAAAAGATACTATATAAATACTTATGAAGATGATCAAAAAATATTTATCTGCACGGGGCTACGTAACATATTTCCTCCGCGTATCAACCCTTTGATTGCCGGAGGAGGCTTTATAGATATTCTTTTTTCAAATCTTGACGGATGTTTCGGTGATGAAATCGTAAAGATTAATGCCTATGTCGAATCCGGTCGGGAAAAACTCGTTTTAAGCAACTATTCCCTTGACAAAAAAGAATGGCAACTCAAACTCATCAGCAGCAAGGTTTTCGATCTGGGTGATGCTATTGAACATAACGGCCGGGAAAGTTGTTGGCCCAAAGATTTCTTCTCCGCCGACATCGACGGTGACGGAAAAGATGAAATTATAGGAGTGGCACAGGACTATCCTCTTGAAGGTCCTTATTACAGGACTCACGTTTATGTATTTAAACCGCTTGAGAACTCCTATTGGAGGATAGAGCCCGGATTTTCATTTTCAAAACTCAATATAGGCAATAAGACGGAAGCGAAGGATGCGGAACAATACAGCGATAAACTGTTTCTAACAGACGTCAATAGCGATGGAAAATCCGAAATCGTATTAATAAAATATGATAAGACATACACATTCGAATTCCATAAATCTTCAAACGGAACATATTCAATTCGTCCATACGGGGCATCCGATGCCATCAAACGGGACGATATCGTCCGGAATTACTATACGCTGGGAGATTTCAATGCAGACGGTCTGGTGGATATCTTTCTCACAAAAGGCAACGAGAAAGGGATCTATCTATGTTGCGGAGACGGCAATTATAAATATACTTCATTTCGCATGGATTCATGGGATATAGACGAAAACAGCGGTATTGCAGTCTGCGATATCGACTCCGACGGTTTTTCCGATTTCATACATTACAGCTATAGCGGTTTGTATGATCCCCGCACAACGGATTTGAAATTTTATATCAACGAGAGAACAGCATTCCGTAAACTTGATTGCGATAAACGTTTCACGGATAAAGGTAATGTGATTCCGACAAATATCAATACCGGGCATTATTATTCGAATATTCTTTTCTTTTACTCGAATAAATTTGAAATGTTGGTTTATAACACCAACGGTAAACGGAACAGACTTCTTAGTGGCATATGCAGTTCTATGGGTGTCAGAACGGATATAGACTACGGAATGATGTACAACGGGGGCGATCTTTATACAAATAGCGGCTTCCTTCACAACGACAATACATACGTATCACAGCAGATGACGAAAGACGACTATCCGCATATAAACCTTAATGCGAATATTTTTATGGTTTCCGGTCTCAGAACGTACCAAGCATCGGGGAAAATAAGCGATTTGAAATATCAATACAACACGGCCGTGATTCATTGCCAGGGGCTCGGTTTTACCGGCTTCCGCAAAATAAAAACGCTCGATTTGCTGTCCGGGCGTTATCAAAACCTGCATTTCAATCCCTGCCGCTTCGGTGTCCCCGAGCATTTCGAAAATGGACAACTCGAAAAGGATTTCCGTTACAAAATAGTGGTGGACCAATATAAACGACGTCTGATTTGTCAGGAGTATAAAAAGGAAGTCGATAAATTGCACAAGACGACAGTGACAACATCCCGTACCTATGACAATTATGGTTTTCCTTTGAGGGAACATATGAATTTCGGTTCCGAAATCAGGCAAGATAAAACTTTTTCTTATCGCCACGTGAACAAAGAAAAACTTTACCTTCTCGGGTTGCCTTTGAAGACGACCACAATTTTTCATCGGGGAAGCGGAAGTATCAGGAAAATGACGAACTATACCTATGATAAAACGGAACGTATGTCGGAGTGTACCGATTATTCGGAAAGCTCCGAACAGAAAAAGACATATTACACCTATGATGGTAACGGCAACATCACGGAACTTCGAGTTAGAAAGTTTGCCTCTCCTCATATTCTGTCAACAAAGTATTCTTACGACTCTTATGAGCGAAAAGTTTTGGAAACGGATCCTTTCGGTAACGTACTCCATTTCGACTATGATGATAATGCCTTGGGGCTTCTCAGCATAAACAGCGATAAACGGGGAAATTCCACACATTACAGTTATGACGGCTGGGGTCGTCTAAAACAAGTCAGATATCCCGATTTTTCATCGGCAGAAACGGAATATGCCTGGAACAACAGCCATGGTTGTTCATATTCGATAAAAGAAACCGAAACCAACAGGCCCGATGTTACCACATATTACACGGAGAATGGCAGAGAAATGGTATGTGAGACAAAAACTTTCGACGGGAGAAAACGCCTTGTATCCAAAACATATGATCCGCAAGGACGTCTCGAATCGGAAAGTCTTCCGTATTACAGCGGACAGAAGATTTTAAAAAACACCTATTCATACGATGAATTCGACCGCCTATTGCGAATCGCATTCGCATCCGGGAATACGGTAAGTTACGCTTACTCCGGAAACTCCATTGAGGAAATGAAGAATGGAATTTCAATAAAGCGTACCTATGATGCTGTGGGAAATTTGATTTCCTCCCATGATGCTGCAGGAACGACAACTTATGTGGTGCGCCCCGATGGTCTTCCGGAACGTATCAATGCTCCGGGCGGTAGTATCACAATACTTACATACGATATTTTCGGGCGACGTACATCCATCACCGATCCGAGTGCAGGCCGTTTCCAAACGGAGTACGACGCGGCAGGAAATATTTCACGCGAGACGAATGGCAACGGTAAAAGTGTAACCATGAAATACGATGGCTACGGACGTTTGATCAGCAAGACAAATGCCGAACAAATCGTTACGGTTTATGATTACAATCAGTTCGGAGATTTGATAAAAGAGAATTCCGGAAACGGCTGTTTTCGAGAGTTCGGATTCGATGCTCTGGGACGCTTGACAGACCTGCGCGAAACCATTGTAGACGGCAATTGGCTCCGGACTTCCTACACCTATGACAGGAACAATTTACAGGCTGTCGAATATACAACATCCGAAGGAAGAATCGGAGAAGAAACTTACATATACAAGAATGGCTATCATACCGGCACGCGATGGGACGGTACGGATATTTTATGGGAATTGAGAGCGGAGCATCCCACCGGCCTCCCCGTAGTGATTCAAACCGGCCCTGTAAAACGGGAATACACTTACGATGCCTTCGGCACTCCCACCGAACGGAAAGCAATGTATACACAGCTCACGCTATATGAGCAGACCTACCGTTTCGACCTCCGTCGGCATAATCTGATGGAACGTGCGGACAGAGTACACTATCACCGTGAGACATTCACCTACGATGCAATGAACCGGTTGACTGGATACGGTCCACACCGTGTAAGTTACGATTTCAAAGGCAATGTCCTGCAGAAAAGTGATGCCGGAAGATTTATCTACAACCATCCTTCGAATCCATATGCAATAACGGACATTGTCCCATCATCCGATTCCGTACCTGTAAGAAATCGACAAGTGACCTACAATTCGCTTATGCGTCCGGTTACGATAGTCGAAAATGCCTATACGGCGGCCTTCACATACGAAGGAGCGGGGGAAAGGGTAAAAACTCACATTACAAAAGCAGGGAAACCTTATCTTACTCGCTATTATATCGGTGGTTGCTACGAACGGGATATCCTCCCGGGAGGCGTGAGCGAACGCCTTTACTTGGGAGGAGATTATTATTCGGCTCCAATAGTGGCTACACGCGAAGGCAAGGGGAAATGGAAACTCAATTACATTATACGGGATTATCAGGGGAGTATCATGTGCATAGCAAACAAATGGGGAAAGGCAATAGCCCACTATGCCTACGACCCCTGGGGACGAAGAGTACACCCATCCAGCCATAAAGCCTATGCCGCAGGAAGCGAGCCGAGGCTACTTCTGGGCCGGGGGTATACCGGTCACGAACATTTGGATTTGTTCGGACTTATCAATATGAACGCCCGGCTGTACGATCCTCTCCTCGGCCGTTTCCTAAGTCCCGTTCCCTATGTACAAATGCCTGACTTTTCTCAAAACTTCAACCGCTATGCCTACTGCCTCAATAATCCGTTGATTTATACGGATCCTTCCGGAGAAATCATTTTTACCATTTTGTCGGCCATCTTTTGTCCTGCATTATTACCGATGGCAATTCAAACCGATATCGGTTGGATAAGCGGAGGTATCAGTTCAAAACAGAATGGCGGTTCCTTTGGGGAAGGCGCTTTTGTTGGCGGTGTAATCGGTGCTATTAACGGAGCTTTGTCTATGATATCTCCAATAAATATACCTTTGGGTGACAGTGGTTTCGGACTGAGTATTGCACCGCAAATTAGCGTAGGTACAGATGGTATGGGTATTGGTTTTAACGCCGGTGTGGGTTATGACTTAGGTAAGGGATTTACAGCCGGTCTTAATTTGGGCGGGACATGTTACGCCACCGCCGCAGGCTCCGGAAGAGGTGGTTTCGAAGGCAGGATCGGATACGGTCTCGGATATAAAAATAAACATTTTCAGGCAGGGATAGGAAGTTCGTATTTTTTCAGTGAAGAGACCTCCCAACAAACCGGGCAAATCTATGCGGGTGGGGGCAAATGGAAGCTTACCTATGAAAATGATACTTGGGCTCCGGTTCCCGGATTATTAAGTCCCGGAGGGCCCGAAAAAGATAAGTTCAGGACTGCTGCAATGAGGTTCGATATCACCGGAGGGCGTCTCAAGGGTTTAAATGCCGGATTTTATATATTTACCGGAAAATCAAAAAATGAAAAAGACAATAATTTTATTGAATTGGGTAATATTTACAGAATGGGAGTTATTTATGCCGGTTACGGCAATGTGCGAATCGGTTACAACAGCGAAAAAAATATCAGGGGACCCATCCAGAACGGATTCCACGATTTGTTCAATTATCCTCGATTCAAAGTTCTCAATATACCGGATAAATTATATTGGGGGTATTATTCACTAAATCCTTATACGCTATGGTAAAAAAAATATGTTTGCTTATACTTGTTAGCTGCTCTCTTGAGAGCTGTTTTAAAACGGTTACTTCACTGAATATGGAGAGAATTCCGTATACGGGAAAAGAATTACGTATCGACGGATATTATTATTCCGATATAGAAGTACTTGGGGAACCTCAACCCGATGTATATATGGAAATCGCCGTATTTTATCAAAACGGTTTTTGTATCCATACGGGTATAAATCTATCCCGCCGCGGCTTATCTGCAGAGGATAAAAATCTATTGGAATATATCGAGAAGAATATTCTATGCGAGAGTTTTATTGCGCGCTTAAAATCTACTCCCATAGATATCGGAGTTTTTCAGTTCAATGGACAGAGTATCGAATTCGAAGTCTGGAATCGAAATTCCCCGGCAATCATTCCTTATCATTTTTACGGTAAAATACTTAATGACTCGACATTTATAATTGAGAAATATGTAAATAGTTGGGATACTTATATCTTTCCGGACAATTTTACTTATCGTTTTAAGCAGTACAGCCCGAAACCGGACAGTACGAACCGGTTCATCAAATAAACCGGTATAATGAGAATTATCATCTTTGGGGAAGGGATGGTAACTGGATTAATGACCACAGGATTAAATCATTTGCAACAAGGAATAAGTAATTATTTAGATGTAAGGTTTAACGGTAATAAATTATATTGCTGTCCGGTAAAACTTCTTCTGTCGTATAAAATTTAGGGCTGACACTTCTCACGATGTACCAGCCCTTTTGGTTATCCTTGAGTTGCAAAACAAAAAAGTATAACCATGGGTAAAAGTATACATTTCTTCGGACAGCGGGTGTATGGTCAGTTGATAAAATCTCTTGATCGTGATAAAATAGTTCAAATGATTTAATCCTGTGGTCATTAATCCAGTTACCATCCCTTCCCCAAAGATGATAATTCTCATTATACCGGTTT
>JBGZEX010000056.1:0-52304 GCA_041846495.1 Marinifilaceae bacterium | reverse complement strand
TCATTGTTCTACCGGATCAAAATAGGTATCGGGACGGTTAGCATCGAAGATCTCATTGGCCCACATTAATGTCACCAAATCTTCGGTTTGACTCAGATTTATAATATTGTGCGTATAACCGGGTAACATGTACACGACTTCAAGCTTCGCCCCCGAAACCTCGAAACTTCGTACTTCGCCGGTATCTATCCTGCGCTCTTGAATCAATCCATGTCCACTCACCACAATAAAAAACTCCCACTTGCTATTATGCCAATGCTGTCCTTTGGTAACTCCCGGCTTAGAAATATTCACACTTATCTGCCCATATTGTTCGAATTTCAATAATTCCGTAAAACTTCCCCGGTGGTCGATGTTCATCTTCAAGGGAAAGGCAACTTTCTCTTTAGGAAGATAGCTCAAATAAGTCGAATAAAGTTTCTTCGCAAAAGAAGCGTCCGGGATCTCCGGCAAGAGCAATGTTTCAGGATACTTGCTAAATTTATACAGCAAATCGACTATTTCTCCCAAAGTTGCTCGATGTGTAGCAGGAACATAACAAAAACGCCCTTCTACATTTGCAATTGCATGCACACCTTCAAATTCGCAATAATGTTCTTCACCTTTCAAAGCACCTATCATTTCATCCACCAAATCATCAATATAAAGTAATTCCAACTCTGCAGATCCGTCATTTATCCGAATGGGCAAATCATTGGCTATATTGTTACAAAAAGTGGCTACGACACTATTATAGTTGGGTTTACACCATTTTCCGAAAAGATTGGGGAAGCGATAAATCAGCACCTTTGCTCCCGTTTCTTCTGCATATTCAAAAAACAGAGTTTCTCCCGCTTTCTTACTTTTACCGTATCCACTTCCGGCATAACGTCCTTCAAGGGTCGCCTGGATGGAGCTGGAAAGCATAACGGGGCAGGTATTATTCGCTTTTTTCAGAGTTTCGAGCAAGGTTGAGGCAAAACCAAAATTACCCTGCATAAATTCCTCTTGATTTTCAGGACGATTTACACCGGCTAAATTGAACACAAAATCCGCATCCCTACAAAAAGCGGCTAACTCTTCCTGCGTATTTTCAACATCGTATTCATAAATGTTATCAATCCGGAGTTCTCCATAAAATTTAGCTTTACCCGCCTTAATATTATTGAGTTGAGCAACCAAATTTTTTCCTACAAAACCCCTTGCCCCAGTAACTAATACATTCATTTCTTCAAATCTCGACGAATCATATCAAGTTTCAACAACAGTTTCTCCATCTCTTCCACATCCAACCGGCGTGTATTATGAGAATGATAATCTTCTATATTCGATATCTTTTTATCTCCGACAGTAAAGAATTTATCATAATTCAAGTCCCGGCTATCACAAGGGATCCGGTAATAATCACCCATATCTATTGCCTTAACCATTTCTTCGCGAGTCACCAGGGTTTCATATAATTTTTCCCCATGCCGGGTTCCGATTATCTTCATCTCCGTATCCGTACGATATAGGTTCTTCAATGCCAATGCCAAGATTTCCAAAGTAGCGGCAGGAGATTTCTGAACGAATAAATCTCCGTTATGTCCGTTTCTAAAAGCATATATAACCAAATCGACTGCATCATCCAGAGTCATCATAAACCGGGTCATATTCGGATCTGTCAGTGTCAATGGCTTACCTGCTTTAATCTGCTCCACCCATAAAGGAATAACTGAGCCCCGGCTGCCCATAACATTTCCGTATCGAGTACAACAAATGGTCGTTCCGGCATTTTCACCCAATTGACGTCCCTTGGCAATAGCCACTTTCTCCATCATTGCCTTGCTGATACCCATAGCATTGATCGGATAGGCTGCTTTATCGGTACTGAGCACCACTACATTCTTAACACAATGATAAATCGCCGAACTCAATACATTGTCCGTCCCTAAAATATTCGTATTCACCGCTTCAACAGGAAAAAATTCACAGGAGGGCACCTGCTTCAATGCTGCCGCGTGAAATACATAATCAACTCCTCCCATCGCATTATCGACACTCCGTCCGTCGCGCACGTCACCTATATAAAATTTCACTTTCGAATTTTGCAGGCAATGGCGCATATCGTCCTGTTTTTTTTCATCTCTTGAAAAAATCCGTATTTCCTTAATATCCGTATTAAGGAAACGCCGTAATACGGCATTTCCGAATGAGCCCGTACCGCCCGTAATTAAAAGTACCTTATCTTCAAACATCGAATCAATATATTTATTAAAAACAAAATTCTAAGATTGGCATAATTTCTCCAATTCCCCGTCAAAAGAATCACATCCGTACTTCAATACTCTAACTCCTTTGCTTTCGTACTCCTGAGCCAAAGTCGATTCATAAGAAATCACAAAATCCACTTCAGGATAATCTCCTTTATCCAATATTACAAAATTAGTCTGAAATAATAAATTTTCATAACTTCCGATATCCTTTTCAGCCGGGTGCGGTTTAATATACAGATTTACATCTTTATTTTTTAGCTTACAGATTATTTCCTCCTCTTTTTTAAAAAATATTTTATTACAGACCAGCAAGACATTCTTTAAGTTATTATTCAATAATTTGCCATTCCCGGAAAAATTCATCCTATTTCTGTAACGAGCCACGGGAACATTATCAAATAATATTTTCTCACATATGTCCTTTTGCTCTTTATCGATGTAATAGGCATAATCTACCCGTCCTATTTTTTTTATCAAAACATCTCCCGACAATATTCCATGCTGAATGAAATAGGTTTCGTGTTTTATATCTCCAAAAATATATGCCCATCTATCATACGTATTTACGAAATAATATTTATTAGTCAACCGGCTTCTATTTATAAAAAAGTAGGACAAAAAATATTCGAACGACGAATACGAACGAAACAGCAAATCTCTGTAACCGTATTTTTTCTTTACAAAAAAAATCATTCTTACCGAATACTTAAAAGAAAACAGGATATCGGAGAGCTTAACTCCGCTTAATACGGAGATTGTGGGAAATTCTTTATAATCCGCACGGAGAAAAGGTAATCTTATTACGGTAATCGCATCCGGTTTCATATCGATACTTGTCAACATCTTCATAAAATTCCCCTTAGGAGTATTTAGACCTAAAATTACATTCTTCTTTTCAAGCTCTTTTCCGCTTGTAAACATATACATCAGGAGCGTTCCGATAAATCTGAACAATACAACCGAGAAACCGATATAACATTCCAAATGAGCGATAAGTCTGAAGGCCGACACAAGCAAATTATTATGTCTCACGCCTAAATATTTCAGGACTTCTCCGATTTTAAATTCCTTATAGGATATGCCGGGAGATTCGCTTTTCCTCAAAGTATTATATGAATTGAATTCATTTAAATATCCATATAAATAAACTTTGAATACACGCTTAAATTCTTTTTTCATCTCTCAGGATTTATAACTAACTGTAAATATACGTTTTAAAACATATAAGAACTTCGTAAATATCATAAACATTACGGAAAAATACAAAAGTCCCAAGCCGGAATAAAAAATTGCAACCAGTGGCATCACCAAAAACAGAATTAACAAACAAAGTTCCAATAAGGAAACAGATGTATTTCCCCGTAATTTATGCCGTACGAAGAAATAATAAAAGACACTTACCAGTAAGGTGAGTATATAACCGAAATTAAATACCATTTGGCAAGTATATCCATGGAAAGCTCCTCCGTCATAATTATAGGCTGCGGCTATTTTCTCTTTGGATTCTTCCGAATCCCAGGATATGATATGAAAGAAATCGAGAAACTGATATATCGTACGGAACATATCCTCCCCCTCTAAATTCCTTTCATCGGAATATTCCTCCAACAGGTTCAATCCATTGGGATAACCTTGAGATGCATAATCAACCAAACTGTAAAGTATGGGATTTTTTATAACGGAATTTTCCGGAATCCTGTCGGCATAATAATCCATAGCGGAAAATCTGACAACAGTTATTACAATAAACAAACAACCTATTATTAAAAATATTTTTTTAGCTACGGAAGATATTTTTTTTCTCAGCTTATCATCTATAGCACTGTTAATCAATAGATAATATCCAAGAAATACTAGAACATAAGTCAAAATCAAAGCTCTCGAATAAAAAGCGAAGGCGGAAATCAATGTCGAGCCGGAAAAAAATAACGCAAGCCCGGCTTTTTTCAATTCCCGTTTCTGCAAATAATAGAAAAAAAACGGTATCGCAAAAAAACCCAAATTTTGTGAAGTATATGCATACCTGAAAACATTGGCAAAATACGGGATGCTATCGTATAAATCGTGAAACGCTTTCTCTGCCTTAAAAGCTGCTATATCGGGTATGTATATCAACACTATGAAAAGGATCGCAGAGTTAAGTATAATATTCACCGCCAAAATTGCATACAGGCATTTTTTGAAAAAAAGAACATAATCTTCGTTTTTCATATAAATCACCTTCAAGTTCCCGTATCGCCAAGGTCCCATAATCAAAAATAGATTCAGATTTACAAACAGGATATTGAAAAACGTATAAAATGTAGAATATTTACATGAATTACCTACTAAAAACTGGAGGAAAAAAGAAACTGTCTGCAACGATATCAACAATAGAAAGCATTTGGTATGTTTTCCATTCAAAGCAAATAAAAGGAAGACGAATAAAATCTCCAAAATAATATCCATACCCTACATCACATATTTTTTCAGCAACCCATACTCTTTCGAGCGGCATAACATCGACAACAGCAGGTAAGAAAGTCCGGCAATTGCAATACCGGCAAATATTTTCATAAAATCACTGGAAAATAACGAGGAAATATATTTTATCACAAAAAAGAAGACGGTATTCAGAACAACATTCGACAATATAAAACGGACTTGCCGGAATATATTTATTTTTATAAAAATATGGGTACATATCATCGATATGAAAGCATCTGTGAAATAATACAATATCATACCGTAACATACCGTCGTAATATTATACGGAATTGTAAGAAATAATATGAATACCCCTATTATTTTTCTTATAATATTCGTATAGAATAAAACATTCGGCTTATTGGCTATTTTCAGAAAAGAATTATTGATGTAGATGATGGGAAGGAAGAGGTATGCAAACGAAACCAGTTTCAATATTTCCAAAGCTCCCAGCCATTTCTCCGTAAGCAGTATCAAAATAATCGGCTTTCCTAAAGCAATCATAACAATCAGTATGGGGAAGGTCAAAAAAGTTGAGAGCCGCAGCAAGGTTTCATAGGAAGTTACCATATGATCCGCATTATTTTTTCTTCCGCATAAGGTTGGAAAGAAGACGGATTCCACAGCATACATAAAATTAGTCGTCGTAAAAAAAACGACGGTCTGCATCCTGTTATAATAGCCTAATATTTTAGAGGAAAACGCCTTCCCCAATACCAGTGAATATATATTATCGTAAAATACGGATACGAAATTATTCAACAATATCTTGGAGGAATAAGGTAAGATCGTTTTCAACTCTCCATACGAAAATGTCAACCGGGGGCGCCATGCGGATAATTTCCAAAACAAAACCGATTGCAATAAATTGATAAGTAATGTCTGGCATACGACCGCCCAGACCCCGTAATGATTAAATGCCATGAGCAAACCGATACCGCTTCCCACTATCGAGGCCACGAGAGATATCAGTGCCGGTGTTTTAAAATCCAGTTTTATCGTATATATAGTGCGCTGTATATAAGAGAATGCATATATTACAATATTTAAACTTACAATTTTCGTCAGTACGCCTAACCTCGGTATTGAATAAAAATCGGCAATTGCAGAAGAAAATAAAAACAGCAATATATATAACAAAAAGGCTATCAATATATTTGAAAAAAAGACAGTCGAATATAGACGTTGCGAGTTTTTAGACTTGTAAATCAATGCCTCATAAAATCCCGAGGATACTACCAAAGATGCGATTTGGGTAAATGTCGTTATGATGGCAATCTCTCCGAAATCACTCGGCAGAATCAGTCTCGCAATCAACAGCGTCGACGCTATCTGGATCAAATTAGGCAAATAACGTCCGAAAAGACTCCAAATCGTCGTTTTCAGATGAGTATTTTTTATCCCTCTCATTTTGCTAATTGGCATTGAGAATTGAATAATAGCTTCTAATTGTATTGTGGCATCCTTTCACGGATTATAAAACGGAGGCCGGTATTAAATCCGGTCTCAATTCTTAAGTCTACTCACTTAAATGCTCGTCCATCCCCCGTCCACCATCAAATTATGCCCCGTAATATATGAAGCCTCGTCCGAAAGTAAGAAAGTAATGGCAGGAGCTATTTCTTCCGGATTACCGAGGCGTCGCAAAGGTGATCTGGCACTGTATTTTTGGATGAACGAGGGATGTTGCTTGTCCGTATCAATAATCCCCCCGGGCGAAACACAATTCACCCGTACATTGTAAGGCCCGTAATAAGAAGCCAAAAAACGGGTGAAATTGATCAAACCTCCCTTAATTGCGGTATAGGCAGCGGCAGAAGTACCCCCGTAATCTTCGTAGAGTGTAAAGTCGTTACCCACTACTCCGTATATCGAGCCGATATTGACGACAGAACCGCTCTGCTGTCGCTTCATTATTTCCAGAACTCTCTGACAGAGGAAAAAAACCATATTCATTTGCATATCCACATTTTTCTGCCAGGACTCCAAGGCTATATCTTCAAATCGATTGCCCCAATCCCGGGTACGGGGATAAGCCAAACTGACCAACCCGTCAATTCTGCCGAAACGCTCCATTACAGTATCAACCAAGCGATTTATCTCTTCCGGTTGTGTGATGTCGTACTCCCAAAAGAGGTCGTAATCCGGTTCTTTTCCACGTATATCCACGGCAACCACCGTCGCTTCATTACGCTTTAAATGTTTATAGGTTTCGTAACCTATAAGACCGGAAGCTCCGGTCAATATTACAATTTTATTTTTTATTGTTTCAAACATAATTCCAAGATATTATATGCTTCCGAAATCGGATTAAATCTAACCTCATCACTCAATATTCGATGGATAAAAAAACACATCTGTGCTTTATATGTATCCATCATCTTCTGTTCGGAGCTAAAAACAACTTCATCTCCGTATCTTATGTCGTTTTGCAGCAAATCTACAACATAAGTCCCGGATGCACACACAATCTCGAGCGTTCGTTTGGGTTCTCTCCGGTAATAATTCAAAATAATGGACACATTATACCCTTCATACCCCCATAAATAATTGGCATAATCATTTGCCGAAATTTCAAGCGAGGATTTGTTGCTGAACAAAGCGCGCGTATATTCCGGTTGCCCGAAAATCCAATAGATATAATCCAATTCGTGTATTAAATCGATATGGACACCGCCTCCCATCTCTTTATTTGCACTGTAAACTGTCCGGAAATCCGCATCGGGACGCCAATCCGGCAGATAAGAACCACAATAAACATTTACTTCATTGATTCTTTCACCGGCAATCAGTCTTTTTGTTTCCTGCAGAGATTCCAAAAAACGAAGATTGCAGGCTACATAAGTCGGAATATTTTTCTTTTCAATCTCTTCCGTTAACTCCTTTGCCGGAATTCCAATTTCCGAAAACAGGGGTTTCTCTATAAACAGGGGAAGCGATAACTCTTTCAAGCGGTGAACGACCTCGAAATGCAATGCAGTAGGATTCGAAATTATTGCAAAATCGAAGCATTCTCTCATCACCTCTTCCCAGGTAAATAAATCGGCGACTTTCTCCGATTTTACCCCATTTCGCGAAGATCGAAAAGCAAAAAGTTGCACATCGGGCTCAATCTCCTTCAAAACCCCGATATGTTTTTTCGCGATGGAACCTAATCCGATTATCAATACTTTCATTGAATAAAATCAAAATCCAACTTATTGTTTTTCACCAAGTACTCCATAAATTCAAAATCTACGGGATGATCCAAATCGAAACACAAGTGAGGGACTTCGTATATAATCGACTTCTCATTCACAACTTTCCCAATATTCTGCTTAAAGAAATTATCCGTATATATATAAAATGAGGCATTCATATCATATACTTTCGGTGCCGATTGACGAGTAAGAAAATTACCTTGTTTACACAAAGCTACGAAGCCATTCTCCTGCTCTTCCACCATATTAAAATAGGGGTTCCTATTAGCCGGACTGACAGAAAAAAGATTCAATGCATATTTATTATTGCGAATAATATCAAATGATTCCGTCAGATCCTGAAGTGAACGGAAAGGAGAAGTCACGTCCATATCCAACACATAATCGTAGCGGATATTATTTTTATATTGTGCATATTTCAACACATCTTTAATTACATCCAACTTGCCGGCAGTATCATTCCCGAGTATCGCCGGACGGGTATAGGTCAGGTCTATTTCAGGAAATCCCAGATTCGATACGGTCTTTTTTATTGCATCCGAATCCGTGGATAAAATAATATCCACTTTCTCAGGATTCAGGTTCGAAAATCCGACAGCTGTTTTAAGTGTGTAATAAATAAGAGGTTTCCCGTTCAAAAATTTTATATTCTTACCGGGTATACCTTTTGAGCCGCCCCGGGCACATATCGTGATTAGTATCGCCATAAATTCAGTTATTATAAATGTTTCACAAACTCTTGTGCTTTCTTATAATCTTCGTGTTTACCGATATCTATCCAATAACCGGTCAACGGGAAGCGAATTACGCTACGGTTCGCCGCAATCAACTGTTCCATCAAATCCGTTGCATTATAAAATGTATTTTCGGGAATGAGATTGATAACCTCTTTTTTTATAAGGTAAATACCTGCATTCGCATAATAATTATAGGTCGGCTTTTCCTTAATCGCCCGGATATTCCTTCCTTTCAATTCGAATATACCGTAGGGAACAGTAATCGAATAGGGAATAACGGCAACCGACATATCGGCATTGTGTTCCTTGAAATGAAGATAGAAATCTTCATAATTGATATTGGTAAACAAATCGGAATTCATTACCAGGCAAGCATCATTGCAGATACAATCCACCAATTTCACCGCTCCCATTGTCCCCCAGAAATCCGGTTCTCTTACACATTTAATTTTCACTCCGTTTCTCTCTTTTTCGAAATGTCGTTCCAACTGCTCTTTCAAATAATTCACCGTAACGGATATATTTCTTATTCCATAAGAGAGTAAACTTTCGATATTATAATCTATAATTGCTTTATCTCCGATTTTCAATAACGGTTTAGGTTTTTTCTCCGTCAGCGGTCTTAATCTCTCTCCCTTTCCCCCGGCCATCAATATGGCATCAACCGGTAAAAACGATTTATATTTTTTCAGGTCGCAAATATCCACCAATTGCCGCTTTTTATTTAATATGGGTAAAAGTTTAATCTTCAAGGATCTGTATTTACGTAATAGAGCAATATCCATCTGTTCGTCTCCGATAAAATAAAAATCCCTGTTCATTGCATCCGAAACCTTATCGTCAAGTCCCAGATTGTTAATCAAACCTCTACGTATATCTCCGTCCGTAAGTGTCCCGACTATTTGCTCCGAAACATCCAATACAAAAAGAGTTTGTGCATTTTCTCCGGACAAAGCGTTCAAAGCACACAAAGCTTCTCTGATAGTTGCCCGGCTATCTATCAAATATTTTTCCATGTTCTCCATTAAATCAAAGTTAAGAGGAGGTGTTTTTTTCTATATATCGGATCAATTGAAATGCTTCGGCATAACGCACGCCGGCTGTCGCACCTCTAAATACCGCAAGGGCTTCTATATTTCTCAGGCTCCGGGGAAATGGATGATCCCCCAACTCCGAAGCATATACCTTCATCAAAGCCAATTTCTCATCCAAAAAGTCGGAAATATCAACAAAATAATTGGGAATGAACATGGTGTCGGCAAACTGAGGGGCAAACTCCGTTTCGGAAATACATTCATACATCAATACTTTTTTTATGAAGGGATAACGGAAAGATTTGGTACATGCCATCACCGCATCGAAGGTTATGCGATGATCGGAATGGGCATCCGAACGATTGACGCAATAAATGATTTCGGGTTGGACTTCCGTAAAAATTCGAGAAATCTCAGGAATCATATCGATTTGCATCTCTGTGGACAGAGTCATGGTCGGGTAGTCCAATTTGAATACTTTCCGGACGTTCAAACTCTCCGCAATCTTTTCCATTTCTTTTTGCCTTTCGTCCACCCTTTCCTTGGAGAATCCTGCAGCCTCCGATATATTCGTAACGATAAGCCAATATAGATTATCTCCGTTTTCCCTATGCCGCAAAAGTGTCCCTCCTGCGCCCAATAATTCATCGTCCGGATGAGCCGATACTACCATTACATTCTTCATAAATATTCCCCTTTTTTAGGCATAATATCGAACTCATGCTCAAGGATTCGTATAGCCCCGTCATAAGTCTTCACGACAATTTCGCCATTTTCCACATAAAGTATTTTTCCCGGTTCAATATTTATCGAATCGCATTCTTCCCGTACAGCCTTCCAAACCTTAATTTCGGATTCCATAAAGTCAATATGCGCTCCGACATAAGGATGTGTCAAAGCCCGTACCAAATTCAAAATAGCCCGGGTGGACATTCTGAAATCAATTCTTCCATCGCATTTTCCTCTTTTCCGCCAGGTATTTCCACTGTCCGAATCTTGTTTTCGAGCCGGAATCCGTCCTTTGTTTACCTCCAATTCTTCGGTCAATACCATCAATTGTTCCAGACCTTTTTTTTGTATTTTTTCATACAAGGTTGCTGCCGTATCATCTTCATCGATAACAATATTTTCCTGTAAGATAATATCTCCCGAATCGGCTCCTTCATCCATAAAAAAGAATGTCGATGCCGTATTTTTCAAACCCAAAAACAAAGCCCATATAATCGGATGGCGTCCTTTATTATCGGGTAAAGCTGCCGGATGAAAACCGACGACTCCGTATCGAGGAATACGGAGTATCCGGGACGGCAATAAATGCGACCAACCCAAGCAATAAATAACATCCGGATGCTTAGATTCTATAAAGGTCTCTATTTCATCGTCATTGTTTTGCTCTCTGAAAACGACCGGAACACCGTACTTCTCGGCCAAAGGCTGCAAATCCGAAAAATCCGAATTGAATCCGGATTTTCTTTTCGTAACCAACCCGACTACATCGTATTTGTTTTCCAACAACAGTGATAGGGCGGCATAGGAAAAATCGACAGTGCCTATAAATAATATCCTCATCTCTTATAAATCGTAAAACTTTTTCTTTAGAATGTTATCCAATCTCGCGTTTTTCAATACTTCCACTATTTTGTCGGACGAGTTTCCCTTGTCATAAGGATTCGATATTTCGGGTAGCCGTTTCCTGAATTCTCCGGAAACGGATTTTCTTATGGCAGCCTCTATGGACGCCGACGACACATCCGCATGTATCACACTGTCCGAAAAAATTCTTCCTTTTTGCCGCTCCCCTATGTCTATTGTCGGAATTCCGAACGAAGGGACTTCCACAATACCCGACGAGGAATTCCCTATTACCGCATCGACATAAAGCAGGGAAGAAAGATATCTCAATTGTCCTAAAGATACAAAACTGACCGATTTCTCCGGATGTATGTTTACGTATTCATCTATACGCTTATTAATAATTCTTCCATCCGTATCGGAATTCGATTTGGTAAAAATTATTTTACAATCCTCGATGTTATCCAAAGCCGTCAGCAGATGATTTATATGTTCTTCCGCCGTGGATTTCTCGAGCGTAACAGGATGATACGTGACTAAAAAACAGTATTTCCTATCCAATTGAAAGTTTATGGATAACTCGAATTCCTCCTTTGAGAGCAATTTCAATCTGTTAATATTCTCTATCCCCAATGCTCCCACATTAAATACAAAGCCGGGAGATTCGCCCAATTGAATAATTCGCCGTTTGTATTCCTCGGTAGAACAAAAATGGAAATGAGACATTTTGGTTATGGAATGCCTGATGGCTTCGTCTATCAATCCTTCAGTCGCTTCTCCTCCATGGCAGTGGGCAACGGGAATGCGGGCAATCATCGCCGCTGAAACCGCTGAAAAAATTTCGAATCGATCTCCCAAGACCAAAACGATATCCGGTTCTAATTCATCAAACGTCTCCGCAAAAGAAATCATTGCCAGCCCCATACTTTTCGATATACCTACAGCCGTATCCGAAGACAGGAGCATCTCTATCTTTTTGTCGATCTTGAAACCATCGGCTTCTATCTGCCTGTACGTCATTCCGAACTCGGGCGACAGGTGCATACCCGTAACGATCAATTGGAGCAACATGTCGGGTTCTTGCTGAATTCGCTTCATCGTCCAATAGAGCAAGCCGTATTCGGCGCGCGTTCCGGTTACTACACAAATTTTTCTCATAAAACGATTATTTCGTCCGGAACAAAATCTTTCAAAGCGACTTTACCCAACACCTCATCCCAACACATCGGCGACAATCCCGTACCGGGACGTTTGGTCGTAATGTTGTCCTCCGAAAACAGCTCTCCTTTTTTTATTATTTTCTTAGCGACAATGCTCTTTCGCACCACATCGATATTTTTTATCTCCGAAAGAGACACTTCCTTTACACCGCTGCCGTTTACGGCCTTTTCCACGTTTCTTATGGCGGAAACCATGGCTTTCAACTCAGCGGGTTCTAATGAAGCCTTATGGTCGGGGCCTTCCATCGTTTTATCCAGCGTAAAATGTTTTTCGATAACCGTTGCTCCCAAAGCTACTGCGGCTATCGGCACTTCGATACCCATAGTGTGGTCGGAATACCCGACAGAAGTACCGAACTCCCGTTGAATATGCAACATCGCTTTCAGGTTGACGTCTTCCATCGGAGTGGGATATTCGGTATTGCAATGCAAGATGGTGATATCCTCTTTTGCAATTCCGGCTTTCAGAAAAACATTCATAGCATCGTTGATTTCCCGCATTGTCGACATACCGGTCGATAAAATCACTTTTTTAAACAGTGAAGCCGCTTTTCTCAAATAAGGCAAATTGGTAATTTCGCCCGAAGGAATTTTTACAAGTTTCAACCCGATAGTACTTAAATACTCCAATGATTCCAAATCAAAAGCCGTAGAAAAGAATTGAATGTTTTTTTCTTTGCAATACTCTATCAGTCGAATATGTTGCTGCCGGTTCAATTCGAGTTTTTTGAGCATTTGGTACTGGTTTTCTTCACCGTTTCCCGTATTCGAAATTTGATATACGGCCTTTTTTGCCGATTTTGCAACGAGTCTTTCCGCTTTAAATGTTTGGAATTTAATGTAATCAGCCCCAGCTTCTGCCGCAGCGTCGACAAGACGGATGGCATTTTCCATGCTTCCGTTATGATTTACTCCCGCTTCTGCTATGATAACGACGTTTTTCATTGCCTATTTCTTTATTTTCAGTATTGCCGGATTACCGGAATAAACTCCTTTTCTCGTCAAGTTTTTTCTTACGGTCGAACCTGCGGCAATCACACAATCTTCAGTAATAGCCGTTCCATTGACCATTACCGAATGGCTACCCAAAAAAGTTTCGCTTCCTACGCTACAGTTGCCGTTTACCATGGCACCTGTGGAGATGTGGCAAAAATCGCCTATTACGGCTTCGTGCTCAATGTTAGCAAATGTATTGATTATACACCCTTTCCCGATCTCGGCACCGGCATTTACAACTGCCTTATGCATAATAACACTGCCCTCACCTATGGTTGCATACTTTGAAACATAAGCCGTGCCGGCGATGATGGTTGCCATTTTGCCTCCGGCACTAACTATTCTGTCGAACAAACTTATCCGGAGGGCTGCGCTTTTGATATGCCCTACCGTTACGACAAATGCCGTCTGCGTTACAAAATCGGCTATCCGATCGTCCGTACCGATAATGGGATAACCCAACACACATTTACCCACATTCTCGGGGACATCGAGAATCCCTTTGATTGTATAGCCCGCACTTTCGGCAACATCAATGACCGATTTGCAGTGCCCTCCGCCACCTACCAATATAAGTTCATAATCATTCATACTTCAATCTCCTCGAACTGCTCGGTATATTTACAACTCTGTCGGCAAACCACTTTGTATTCTCCAAATCATCCGTTATGCAACCCTTAAACATCGGTAAACGATTCATCAACTCCCATACGGGACGGGTCATAATACCATTGTCATTGGTATATTGCAAAAAATCGAGTTGAGCCTGTTTATCCTTTAAGACAACGGCATTCAGCCAATAGTTGGATTTACAATCCTCGGGCTCCGTGAAAAACTCGATGTCCGGATAGGTTTGAAAAAAACGCTTGTAGTGCTCCGCCGTTTCCCGTTTGTTTTTCAGAAAATCGTCGAGCTGTTCCATTTGTGCACAGCCCAGAGCCGCATTAATATTGGGCATACGATAGTTATAACCGATATGGTCGTGCACAAATTCCCACCGGTGGGGAACTTTCGCCTGAGTAGTGAGATGTTTGGCGTATTTTCCCAGCGCTTCGTCATTGAAGAGCAACATACCTCCACCACCGGTAGTAATGGTTTTATTGCCGTTAAAACTGATTGCTCCCACTATTCCGAAAGTTCCGGTATGTTTTCCTTTGTAAAAACTGCCCAGACTCTCGGCGGCATCTTCCAACAATGTGATATGATAACGGTTGCAAACCTCCGCCAATTCATCCAGACGAACCGGATGACCGAAGGTATGCATCGGAATACAGGCTTTTATCCGTCTGCCCGTATGTTTATTGTAGCATACCTGGTTTCGGATTTCCGCATTTTCCAAGAGCCAATCCTCTACGGCCGACGGTGATAATCCCATGGTGTTCCTATCCACATCCAGAAAAACGGGATGAGCACCGATATAACTGATGGCATTGCACGTAGCGATAAAGGTAAGCGCCTGAGTAATGACCTCGTCGTCCCTTCCCACTCCCGTCAAGAGCATCGCCATATGAAGCGCATTGGTGCCGTTCACGCAGACAACGGCTTTTTTAGCCCCCGTATATGCAGCCACCATCTCTTCGAAGCGGTCGACAAACTTGCCTACGCTCGACACAAAAGTCGTATCGATACAGTCGTTCAGGTATTTTTTCTCATTACCTCCGAACACGGGGGCATGCAACGGAATAAATTCTTCCGTCCCGTACAACTCCCGAACAAATGATACGATTTCGCTATACATTGTAAATCTCCGATTTGTATTTACGCAAATTTTCTTTATCCAAGAACCATTTTATGGTTTCTTCCAGCCCTTTTTCAATGGTGTAGGAGGGGGTAAAACCGGTCAATGTCTTAATCTTCGTATTATCGCCCCACAGCCGGAATACTTCCGAATTTTTAGGACGCAGGCGCTGTTCGTCTTCTATGAATTTCACATCCGCCTTCATGATTTCGGCAATGATTTTCAGCGTATCCCGCATTGAAATCTCGTAATTGCTCGCGATGTTCACCTCCTGGCCGATGGCAGCATCGCAGCCGGCCAATTCGATAAATCCTTTGCAGGTATCTTTCACGTAGTTGAAGTCGCGTGTCGGGGTTAAATCGCCCAGTTTTATCTCTTTTTTACCATTGGCTATTTGCGTAATAATCGTAGGAATAATCGCTCTGGCCGATTGACGCGGTCCATAGGTATTGAATGGACGGGCAATAACCACCGGCAATTCGAACGCATTGTAGAAACTCATGGCCATGGCATCAGCACCTATTTTCGTCGCCGAATAGGGTGATTGGGGTTGCTTCGGGTGTTTTTCGTCGATGGGGACATACTGCGCCGTACCATAAACTTCGGAAGTAGAGGTTACGATTACTCTGCTTACCCCATTCTCTTTGGCGGCCTGGCAAATATTCAACGTACCCTTTACATTGGTATCCACATAGCTGTCCGGAGCCGTATAGGAATAAGGGATAGCTATAAGTGCGGCCAGATGAAATACGGTATCCCGGTCCTCCATGATATGTCTGCAAAAATGAGGATCTCGCACATCTCCCGTTACAACCTCAAGATTACGATGCGAAAGTCCATCAAGCCATCCCCAATTATTGAAGGAATTATAATATGATAACGCCCGCACCCGGCAACCACACTCCAACAGCATCTCCGTAAGATGAGAACCGATAAAACCGTCGGCTCCGGTTATTAATACTTTCTCCATTTCTATCATTTATTTAATTTCCAAATCCACAATAATATCCTTTCGGAAGTTTTTCGCCAATACAATAATTCAACACATATTACAATGGGATTGAGTCTTCTCGAACTATTTTACAAACTCCAATAATTAAGCCGGCTGATACGATTGTGATAAAGTCCCTTGACATCTCCGAGAACAGCTCCGGGAGTCAAGAGTGCTTCGAAAAAAGATTCTTCCAAAATACGGTATTCCCGATGTCCTACGGCCACCACAACGGCATCGTACTCACCCGAAGGCTCGGGAGATAATGCGAACCCGTACTCCCGTTCCACTTCCGAGGAATCGGCATAAGGATCCACAACGTCCACTTCCAAGCCATAATCCCGAAACTCCCGAACGATATCCGCAACCTTGGAATTACGGATATCCGAAACGTTTTCCTTAAAGGTAATACCCATGACCAAAACCCTGCTGCCGGGAATGGTTTTCCCGGAGGCAATCATTTTTTTCACCGTCTTCTTGGCAAAATACCCGCCCATACTGTCGTTCACAAAACGGCCGCCGCTTATAATCTGGGTATGGTATTTCAATTCTTTAGCCTTATAATCCAAATAATAAGGATCCACTCCTATGCAATGTCCTCCTACCAAGCCGGGATAATATTTCAAAAAATTCCACTTGGTCGCAGCCGCTTCGATTACGTCATAGGTATTAATTCCCATACGCCCGAAAATTATGGAAAGTTCGTTCATCAAAGCGATATTCACATCCCGTTGGGTATTCTCGATTATCTTGGCCGCCTCGGCTACCTTTATGCAGGAGGCTTTATGCACTCCGGCATCCACCACGGTTTCATAAACCCGGGCTATATTTTCCAAAGCTTCCGCATCGCAACCCGATACGATTTTCACCGTATTCTTCAGTGTGTGTTCCTTATCGCCGGGATTAATACGCTCGGGGGAATAACCTATTTTGAAATCCCGTCCGCACTTCAATCCGGAAACCTTTTCTAAGACAGGCAAACAATCTTCCTCCGTACATCCCGGATAAACCGTGGATTCGTATACTACGTAGTCGCCTCTTTTCAAAACTCCGCCGACGGTGCGCGTAGCGGACAACAAGGCGGATAAATCGGGTTGGTTATGCTTGTTGACGGGAGTGGGCACCGCTATAACAAAAAAAGAAGCTTTTGCCAACTCCTCGACGGAAGCGGTGAATTCCACATGTTTTCCTTCAAAAACAGAAGGGGGATACTCTCCGCAGGGATCGATACGATTTTTCATCTTGGCAATACGCTCTTCGTTTATATCGAAACCCACTACTTCGAATTTCCCGGCAAAAGTCAAGGCCATGGGAAGGCCTACATAACCCAATCCCACCAATGCCAAACGTTCTTCCTTATTTACAAGTCGACCATACATCCTTCCGCCTTTATCGTTTATTACTGCCGTACATATAATTGTAGTATTTGCGGTAATCTCCGGAGGTAACCTCATCCAGCCATTCCTGATTTTCCAAATACCAATGCACCGTCTTTTCAAGACCTTCCTCAAACCGGAAGGATGGCATCCACCCCAATTCTCCCCTTATTTTCCCGGCATCGATCGCGTAACGCAAATCATGGCCGGGACGGTCGGCCACATAAGTCAACAGCCTGTCCGAAGTCCCCTCGGGATTTCCGAGTAAACGATCAGTCATACCGATAAGCATTTTCACCAAATCCACATTTCTGTACTCATTGAAACCGCCTATATTATAAGTTTCTCCTGACTTGCCCCTATGAAAAATCGTATCGATAGCCCGGACATGATCCTCGACATAAAGCCAATCCCTTATATTCTCTCCTTTTCCGTACAGGGGTAAAGACCGGCCGTACCTTATATTATTAATGACCAAAGGTATTAATTTCTCCGGAAACTGATAGGGACCGTAATTATTGGAACAATTGGAAACAATTGCCGGCAAACCGTAGGTGTCGCGGTAAGCTCGCACAAAATGGTCGGAAGAGGCCTTCGATGCCGAGTAAGGACTGTGCGGATCGTATTTTGTCTCTTCGGTAAACGCATTCTTTTCCAAGTCCAAAGCCCCGTATACCTCATCCGTAGAAATATGATAAAACAACTTAGCGGATGTTTTTCCGGCCCAAGCCGTTTTAGCGGCCTCCAACAAGGTAAGAGTTCCCATCACATTCGTACGTGCAAAGGAAAAAGGCTCGGAAATCGAACGATCGACATGACTTTCGGCAGCGAGGTGAATCACCCCGTCCACACGATATTTCTCGAACAGGGTCTTCACCGTCTCATAATCGCATATATCCGCCTTTATAAAAACATAATTGGATTTTTTTTCTATATCCCTGAGATTTTTTAAATTACCTGCATAAGTAAGTTTATCCAAATTAAGAATACGATAATCCGGATATTTATTTACAAAAAGCCGCACCGTATGAGAACCTATAAAACCGGCGCCTCCGGTTATAAGGATATTCCTCTTGAAATTCATTTTATCAAATTCAAAAGATAGTGTCCGTACTGATTATTTTTCATGGGTTCGGCCAAACGCCGGATATCTTCGGAGGATATCCATCCTTTTTTGTAGGCGATTTCCTCTATGCAGGCAATTTTCAAGCCCTGCCGTTTTTCTATTACCTCTACGAAAGTGGAAGCCTCGGCCAAAGAATCGTGAGTTCCCGTATCCAACCATGCAAATCCCCTTCCCAAACGTCTCAGTCTCAAAAGGCCTTCCTCCAAAAAGGCCTGATTCACGGCCGTAATCTCCAATTCCCCACGAGCGGAAGGTCTGACATTCTTAGCAATATCCACAACCCGGTTGGGATAAAAATAAAGTCCTACGACTGCAAAATTGGATTTCGGACATCGGGGTTTCTCCTCTATACCGACGACCCTGCCGTCCGCACCGAATTCCGCAACCCCATAATACTCCGGTTTATGTACATAATACCCGAAAATCGCAGCCTGCCCATTATTTACGACATCGTCGAAAGCCTCGGCCAATATCGCACTAAAACCCTGCCCGTAAAAAATATTATCCCCCAAAACCAAAGCCACCGCCTCTTCGCCGATAAAATCTTCTCCTATGATAAACGCCTGTGCCAAACCGTCCGGAGAAGGTTGCTCGGCATAGTTTATATGCAGTCCATAGTCGGACCCATCTCTGAAAAGCCTTTTAAATCCGGGTAAATCCGAAGGTGTGGAAATAATCAGTATATCCCGTATCCCGGCCAGCATCAGTACGGATAGCGGATAATATACCATAGGCTTATCGTAAACCGGCAACAATTGTTTACAAACTCCTTTGGTAACAGGGTATAACCGGGTTCCCGCACCTCCTGCCAATACGATTCCTTTCATTTCTTCAGCATATGAATACGAATAAAAACATTTCCATCGAAAACCGTCCGTCTTTCCACAGCTCCGCCTCCTCAGTCCCATCGTATTCCGGAAAACTTTTTAAAATCAACAAAATACGATCGGCCGGCTATAATATAAAACGAACCTCTTAAAAAGATATCACAAAATCCGATATCATATAACTTCCATTAGGAATTCGTTCGTTTCTCCCCTTCCCCTCTCTTCTTTCAATTCCGCATCCAATCTCTCGTATACGGAATTTTGAGATCTAAACTCCGGTACGATATATTTTATCCTCCGGACTACTTCAAAATTATCCCCGGAATGCAAACTTTCCTCCAACTTAGCCAAACTTCGTTTGACATCCTCATAATTATACCTCCGCACCCGGGCTATATGTATTTTTTCGTGTTCGGTATTTAAAACCTCCTCTTTCTTACTCAACACTTCCTCGTATAGTTTTTCTCCGGGCCGAAGTCCCGTAAATACGATTTGTATATCTTTACCCACCTCAAAACCGGAAAGTCTTATCATATTCCGAGCAAGATCCACAATCTTCACGCTTTCTCCCATATCGAATACGAATATCTCTCCTCCGTCCCCTATGGCTCCGGCCTGCAATACCAACTGACAAGCTTCGGGAATCGTCATAAAAAAACGGGTAACCTCGGGATCGGTAACCGTAATCGGTCCCCCCTCCTCGATTTGTTTCTTAAAACGAGGTATAACGGAACCGTTGGAACCCAATACATTCCCAAAACGAGTGGTTATGAATTTGGTCTTACTTTCGACATTCAACGATTGTATATAAATCTCGGCAACCCGTTTGGTAGCACCCATCACATTCGTGGGATTTACGGCCTTATCCGTAGATATCATAACGAATTTTTCGGCTCCGTATTTTACGGCCGCATCAGCCACATTCTTCGTTCCGAAAATGTTGGTTTTCACCCCTTCTATAGGGTGCATCTCTACCATAGGCACATGTTTATATGCTGCCGCATGGTAAATAATATCCGGACGATAACGGAAAAAAATCTGTTCCAACCGCTCCTTATCCTGGATATCACCGATCTCTATCTTATAATTGGAAATATGGAATTGTTCCTTTAATTCCAATTCGATATCGTACAAAGGCGATTCCACCTGATCGAATACGATGAGTTGCGCGGGATTGAAACGTATGAGCTGACGCAACATCTCGCTTCCGATTGAACCTCCCGCTCCCGTAATGAGAACGACCTTCCCCAAAAGCTGATTCCGCACATCGTTTTCATCGATTCTTATCTCTCCCCTTTCCAAAAGACGCTCTATTTTTATAGGTCGCATCTGCCGTACCGAAAGCTCTCCCATCACCCATTTTTCGAACTTGGGAATTTCCATTATTTCCACCTTATGCGCAAAACAAGCCTCTAACATCTTCTGACGAAGAGAAAAATCTTTTATCGGCTTAGCCATAATGAGTTTTTGCACATTATTGGCGGAAAATATGGTCTCCAATTTCGACGGATGATAGATATTGATTCCGTCCAAGGCCTTGCGTCCGGCATTTTCATCGACAAAAGCCACCACATTATACATGATATCCTTAACATTATCGAGAGCGTTCTTGATAACGAATCCGTTTTGCCCGCTACCGCATATCACAATATTTTCTTTGAAATTTACGATATTGATATAACGCAGAAAGAAAATCCGAATAATAAAACGACTGAATATACTGGATATCAATAAGAATATATACTCGAATACGAAAAAAACCATCGATACGAAATAACTCCCTTCCATCAAAAAATAACCGAGATTGAGGATGAAGAATATGATCGAACCCATAGTAATTACCGAAAACAATTTCAATACATCCGAAATACCTGTGAACCGAATAATACCGGCATAAGTACGACGAACGCAAAATCCGGTAATACGCACCGAAAATACCGCAATCATCGCAATAAAAAGATTCTCCGTACCGGTTAAACGAATATTGAAATTAACGACTAACAGGGCGGCTAAAAATATTGCGGATATACTGAAAAATACGTCAATCAAAAATACCACCCAATTAGGAGTATAGGAAAAAAACAAGGCCCTCTTCAATCTATATATATTTCGTCTTAATATCTTATTCATCATTAAAAACATAAAATATTTGAGCTCCATTCCACTCAAATAACATATTTAATCCGGCCTGTATAAAATCGGAACTCTCATTTTCCCAGACAATTGAGTGCAAGAGGATGATAATCGCCTTTCAATCCGAGAGGAACCGCATTTCGTATTTCATGAACAATTCTTATGCAGGATTTTACATCTTCAAGCCCGAATCCTTCCCCATCGAGTATATGTCGGTAGCTTTCAGTGTGAAGTTCCGTAAAACCATCACTGAATTCGAACTCTTCTCCTCCGATTTTTATGGAACGATAGGTGCATTTTTCCCCAAGTTTCGCATTGCTGGGAAGATTATCCGCATTTATACTTAAAAAGTAACGCACCCTTGCCTTTTCAAGTTCCAAATAACCGACAACACTATCTTGAGAGGATAAGTGAACTCTACTCTCTTTTAAAGCTCCGAATACCCAGGTCAACATATCATAAAAATGCACTCCGATATTAGTAGCAATACCTCCGCTTTTCCGTACATCTCCTTTCCAACTCGCATAATACCACTTCCCTCGAGAAGTAATGTAGGTAAGATCGACATCATAAACCTTGTCTGCCGGCCCGCTCTCCACTTTCTCCTTCAGAATACGTATCGCCCAATGCAATCGCAACTGCAATATCGTATATACCCTGTGCCCGCTCTCCTTTTCCAATTCCCGAAGCGCATCTATATCCTCAGGATTTAATACCAACGGCTTTTCACATACGACATCCGCTCCCAACCTCAATCCATAACGAATATGTGCGTCATGAAGATAATTCGGAGAACATACGGTAAGCATATCTATCCCCTTAGCTTTCGATTTTTCCCGGAAACAATATCGGTCGAAAAGTTCAAACTCCGTGAAAAATGCGGCATCCGGGAAAAAACCATCCATAATTCCCACACTATCATGGATATCATAAGCCGCAGATAAAACATTCCCCGTATCTTTTATTGCTCGAAGATGACGAGGTGCAATGTAGCCCCCCACACCTATCATTGCAAAATTTTTAACCATCCAATTCTTTTTCATAATCTATACAAAAGTATAAAAAAACAATGAAAAAATACCTCCCGAACAATAATAATATAGTTGTCCGGAAGAAACCGATTTCCGGTATATTTTTTGCAAGATCGACTTATAATATTAAATTTGCATACGGTTATAACACTATCAATTTATAAAAATATGAATGCATTAAAAATATTAGTGGCCATTTCTTTAGTGGCAGCATTGGCCGGTTGTAAAAACACCAGGCAAAAACAAAACGGTTCCGAAGTGAAGACAGAAAAACACGACACAAAGCAAACGAGTTATTACGGGCATTATGAAGGAGTTCTTCCCTGTGCGGATTGCGAAGGTATAAAAACTTCGATTACCATCCATGCCGACTCGACATACGAGTTGAGAAGCGAATATCTGGGGCAAGAGGGAGACAACATTTTTGAGGAAAACGGAACTTATAACGTCCTTGATGAAAACCTCATTGAGTTGATTACACCGTCTTCCGGTTTGAAAACCTATTATAAAATTCTCGAAAATGCAATCGCTTTATCCGATCCAGAAGGAAAATCGAATGAAGGCGAATTGGCGGAACACTATATACTGAAAAAACAATAAACGGGATTTAATAAAAAACGGAGGAGGAAATCCTCCTCCGTTTTTTCATATTATTTTTTCTCTTTCGACGAATGATTCGCAGCGGCATCCTGCTTTTTCTGCATCTGCAACTTCCCATTATACTCTCCGCCCATTTCGATTTCTATCGCCTCAGTATATATATCGCCGTCTACCTTCCCAGCCGTTTTTATAAGCAGTTCCTTGCTCTTGATATTTCCCGTTATATGACCGTATACTATCACGTATTCGCTTTCTATATTACCGGTGACATCCGCTTTTTCTCCCAGAATTATACCTTGTTTGAGAGCGACATTACCTTCCAGTTTCCCGTCGATACGGATAATACTGTCGCCATGTATATCTCCCTTAAATACGATATCCGGTCCTACTACCGTATTTATCGGCATAGAATCTAATTTAGATACGCTCCCTTTATTATTTTTATCTTTTTTACTCATACTTATCTATTAAAATTTCATTTACCCGTCAAAAAAGCAAATCCGCAGGTTTTCCTCGACTTCTCCGCAACCACTCATCAAATCTCCGTAGAAAAGACCTCCTTCAATTCATACATACGTAATCCTTAGGATTTATTTTCTTATTTTTATAAATTATTTCATAATGTACATGCGGACCGGTACTTCTTCCCGTATTCCCCAAACGACCTATCATTTCTCCGGTTTCCACCTTTTGTCCCTCCTTCACTTCAATGGCCGACAAATGTCCGTACAATGTTTTCAGCACCGAAGAATGTTTCACAATAACACATTTGCCATACCCGCCCTTGTTTCCTGCAAAAACAATCTTACCTCCCGCCGTAGTGCAAACCGTATCGCCTATATTCCCTTTAAAATCGATTCCCGAATGAAATTCGGTGGCTTTACCGTTGAACGGACTCCGCCGATAGCCGAAAGTAGAAGTGACCCTTCCTTCATGAGGCCTCCCGAGGGGCACATTTTTCAAGGTATTCTCCAAATCGTTAATCTGCTCTATGTAATAATCCGTAACTTCATTGATATCTTTTATTTCAAGTTCTTCTCCTCCTCCTACATTTTCCATTTGCAATCGTTCCAATCCTCTATCCTGAAGAAAAGAGTTAATACGATACAGGCTGGAATCTATCATTTGAAAAGCCGATTTGGCCTTATTGATATCAATGAGACTTAGGATATAATTGGCGCGCGCCAATTTCTTTTTATAGAATTCACTGGTATTCTGATAAATCATAAGTCCGGAAAGGGATATTATGGATATGACGAGAAAACAGAGCAACACCACATACTTTCTCCAATGCATAATAATATGCGTAGGCATCTGGCGGACTTTATTCCCCCTTTCCTTCGTATTAACAATTAAGACAGAAGTTCTATGAAAACGCATTACATTATCGATATATGAAACTTGTCGACAATAATACTAAAAATAAAATATATCCCACTCATTTATAGCTGTTTTTTTACGGTTTTCAGCAAAAAAAACCGCTTTTTTATATTTTTTTAACCAATTTCTCGGGATACGCCGTCATAAAACATTTCCCCGGGACTTTATCGAAGAGAATCCGGATACGACAAAACATATCCGGATTCTTTGCATGCTCGAAGCTCGATTCCTATGAGCGGGCGGAGTTCGAAATTCTCAAAATATTTTCCCTCGTATTTCCGGCCCAAGCCGGGCTACACAGAAGGATTTACCTGAACTTAAGAACTTTCCCGTTATATTCAGCTTGTATCACATAAGTTTTACCTGCAATCAAAGGAGTATTCCGTAGTTTAGGGTTGGAATAAACAGGGAACCAGGCTTTGGGCTTTAATAAAGCCAATTTTGTTTTTCCGGGGATAAAATCGGGCTTAGGCACTGCCCAAAACAAGGAATATCGCGTTCCCCCCGGCGGGATTGTAACCTCCGGCATCGGCTTGAATCCGACCGAATTTTCTCCATAAGCTTCCTCCCCCGAAATCAAATCGTATAGAGGCGGCCGGAATTTTTGAGTAAAAAAGTTCAAATCTTTACCCATAAAAACACAGTAATTGTCAAGATTGACATAACCTTTTTCCGGAATATTGGAAATCGAAAGATAGGAAAATGCCTTCGTTCCCGTATTCTTAAGCTCGAACAATTGCATGATACCCACGGGTTTAAATTGAACGCCGAAAGGTTTCAACGGTTGATTCCCGGGTGCGGATATATCCGTCTTAAACGTCATCGGAAGTTCGAAAGGTTCGGAAAAAGAGGCAAAACGCGGAGTTCTGTCGAGCAAAATCTTACCGTCTTTCTTACTAAAGGTCGTAAGCCCGTGTACACCGTAAAGAGTAAAGTCTTTATTCACATCCACGCCGGAAGGCAGAGAGAAGGTAAATTCGGCCCTTTTTGCATTGCCCGGATCTACATTGAGTTTTACTCCGGATATTTCGTATATTTTTCCGTCCTGAACGGTAAAAAGATTGATAGTATCCCCCGTTTTCCATTTCACAACTATTTTCGATTCGGCATTTTCGATAGAAGTACGCGTCCGGGCACTTCCGGTCGCACCGGATATCTCCACAGGCATGGAAGCCGTTACGGTAATCAAACGCCCTTCTTTTGAAAAATCCGATACTTCTTTATTGCACCCTATGAATATCGCACTTGTCAATAATGTGATGAATATTAATCTCATTCTCATAATTCGTATCTTTAAAATCATCATATAACACATATTTCGTAGAAAAATTCACCAGGGTTCCTTATCCGAATCATCAATGGGTGAAGTACTGCCCCCGAGTATATTCTGACTCATTTCCAAATTCAGGACTTCCATTACCGGCACTTCATACCTTTCTTTTTCTCTTAAACACGATTTGTTTCGATTCTCATTCATAGTATTCATTTTTATATCAGACATCGATTCCATTCCGATTTTTTATCGCATTTTTTCTCTGATAAAATTTCGAATTCATATTTATGACAAAAATTATGCCGTATCTTATAACCGCAATCCTCTCCCCCCCAAAAAAAATCGATCACAGCAAATAGCAATGCTGTGATCAATCGAATGAATTCCTCCTTTCCGGCAGGCCTTACGAAATCAAAAAGACGGAAGACGAAACGAGGGAAGGATTTCAGGGAATGTGCTCGGCGAGCCTGTATTTATCCACGGCAGGCATTCCCCAAATATTGCCTTTAACCCTGTAAATCACCTTGCAATCCGTAAGTTGCCGGCAGACGGTATCGACCATGGTCCCCCATCCGTAATTACTGCTTCCTATCACTTCCCCATTCCTGTCGTAAACACGGACACCCGCATCGTAAGCGTTCAGCGTTGCAGTGTAAACCGTTTCCCCTTTGTATTTACATTCGGATATCTCTCCCTCTTTGTAGATTTTATAAAGTTTTTTCAAAATCTTTCCGTTTTTAACGCTATCGTTTTGAAAATTCGAATATACCATGGTCTTATCTTTCTTAACATTCGGCGTTTTCCCGATCCATTTGCAAGAAACTGCGGCCGACAACAAAGCAAGTAGTATAAATCCTCTCATCGTTTTTTACCGATTTACGAAAACTCCTTACAGGGAACCATCCTCGAGTCCGGTCAAGAGCATCCGGCTCACCAATTTCCCTTTTGCATCGTAGCTTTCCGCCTTCACAGTGCCTATTCCCTTGCCGATCCAGGTAACGGAAGTAGACAGCCGTTTGCCGATAAGGGGATAATCGGCTTCCACGGTTTGGATAATTTTAAAGCATACGAATTTCCCCACAGGCGTATCCACGCTTTCGGCGCGTACGGCTCTGCGATTGAACACCCGGAAAACCAGGGGCGGGAGCTCGAAAGATTCGCCTCCGCTTTTCATTTTCATCCTGAAAGCGGCTCCGGCTTCGGGAAGAATTTGACCGGGAGCGAGTTCGGCGGGTATCATCATGTCGCGTCCCGATACCTCCGCATCCAAATCGAGATTTCCCATTTCTTTGGGAAGCATCATATCGAGGAGGTCCACATGGAAATTACCGTTTTTAAAACACAGCGAAACGGTTGCGGAGCTACACTCCTTGCCTTTGGCATCCGTATACCTACCGGAGACCACTGCGTTCACCGCATTATTCGTACGGGTTATTTCTTTTATTTCCTGATTGTTATAACCGTTAACCCTGCCTTTCCCGTCGTAAAAAGTGTACACGATTTTAGTTCCTTTTTTCAAAGCGTAATAAGGCTTATTGTCATCCCAACCGGACATATCCCCGGCCGGCGTACCGGTATCGGGCGGTTCCATTATCGAGATTTTGTTTCCGTTATTTTTTTTCGTAACTCCATCTTCGGCCTTATCGAAAACATTGTCCATCGTTTTATCCACCTTTTCATCCAATTTGCACTCCACCTTACGTTTCGCCGCATCTTCGGCACGTTTGCCCAAACGTTTCAGCCAATTCTGGGCAGCCGCATCGGTAATGTTTCCCATTGTAAACAACAGGAACAAAGAAATTCAATCCTTCATACAATAAAAAAAGAGTGCCTGAAACAAGCACTCCTTACCCTTTGGAAGTGGTCCCACCAGGGCATGATCCTGGGACCCCCTGATTATGAGTCAGGTGCTCTAACCAACTGAGCTATGGGACCTCGCATTCCGTATGCAAACACCGGAATAACGGGTACAAAGATATGGTTTTTTATTTATACGACAATAAAAAGACGAAGAAAAAAATATATTTTTGTACGGAATAATGCATTTAAAGCCTGTAATATTGAAATTCATTTTAATCGCTATCGGAAAAACCGATTCTCCCTATGCGGACGAAGGCATAAAGGAATATGAAAAACGGTTGAATAAATATATGACATTCGGGATAAAACTCATTCCCGACATCAGAAATTCCCGGAATATGCCGGAAACCGTCCAAAAAGAAAAAGAAGGAGAGGCTCTATTGGAAGAAACGGGAGCAAACGATATCCTCATCCTCATGGACGAAAGGGGGAAAGAGATGAATTCCCCGGATTTTTCCCGTTTTATCGAAAACATAACCGTAAATTCTTCAAAAAAAAGAATATTATTCGCCATCGGAGGGCCTTACGGCTTTTCCGAAAAAGTCTACCGAAGGGCGGATTATAAAATCTCCCTTTCCAAAATGACTTTTTCCCATCAGATGGTACGGCTCATATTTATGGAACAACTCTACCGGGCGATGACCATTATCCGGAACGAACCTTACCACCATTGAAAATCGCTTTTGAGCCGACGCTCAATCCGGACGGAAGCGGATATTATCATCCGGATTCTCCGGTCTCCGAACGCAATCCTTCCGCAAATCCGCAAAACTATAACCTTTCCAGTCGTCTCAATGCTCTTATTTTATACTTTATCATTTCGGAAATCCCCCGGATATTCATATAAGTATCGATTTTATCCGCATAAGAATTCAAAAGGGCGGAGCCGGACAGAGCGGCGGTAATCCGTAATTGGGCCCTTATCAACCGCATATATCCCATAGTACAGGGGTCTTCATTGGGATAACCGGGCAAATCGCATATACCGAAACGCATCCAGTAACCCGTGTCGTATTCGGGCAACCGGGTTTCAAGTCCTTTTATCCCCTCTTCGAAAAGCCTTCGGGCCAAATCCCGGGAAGAAGCATAGTCCGGAGATACGACAGCCCGTATATAATCGTACAATCCCCAAAGGGAAAATATATGTCCGTCGAGAATACGGGTAGGAAAATCCGCCGCATATTCCTCATAAAAACGACCTTTCCCGCTCTTCCCATCGACCGATACGCCGCCCTCCGTTATATCTTTCGCATAAGGGAGCAATGCTCCGGAAGCCAGATCCGCATACTTCCCATTCCCTGTCATTTGCCAAGCCCGCAATAGTACGGAGATACCGCGGCTTTGTGCGAAAGCGGATTTCCACGGACGAAACAGGGCGTATTCCGCCCTCGGCATATCCGACCACCACCATACCTCTCCTTCCTTTTCCTCGGCATGGAGCGCAAACCATTCGGCAATACGCATAAAAGTATCCCTGTAGAGCGTATCTCCGGATTCGAGCCAGCGGCTGAAAGCCGCCAATCCGTATTGTCCTATGGATATGGGATAATAATAAGTTCCGGATGTTTTTACATCTATATAAGAAGCATTCAAGGGAATGCCCTCCGCATCGAATCCGCATATCTGCCGATTGAGTTTCCGGATATCGAGAGGAAAACGTATGTAATAATGCCGGAGTTCCCTGTTCGTATTATCCGTATTCACACGCAAATCGCGATTTGCAGAGAAATCCCGCATAAATTTTTTCCCCATAAAGATGATTTTCCGCCATTTCATAAAGCGTCCAAAATTTCTTTCAATTTTCCGGTAAGAGCTTTCCGGGAATATTCGGATGCCGTTGCACTTCGGATATTCCCGGAATCCGACATAAGCCGTTTCAAATAACGGTAAACGCCTTCCGCATCCGTATAGTCGAACACATCCCCCGCTCCCGTTTCTCCTATAATGGAAGCGGCATCCCCATCCGGAGGAGCCAATGCCAGAATCGGACTCCCGGAACCTATATATTCGAACAACTTCCCGGTAAGATTGCCTTTATTACCGGGAAGATTCGGAATAACCAACAACAGGACGGAGGCCTCTTTCATATATCTTACGGCCTCCGCATGGGGGACAAAGGGGATAAACTCTTTTTCCGCATCGAGAGTCTCCAATTTTTCCCGCATATTCTCCTCCACTTTACCTACAAACCGCAATCGTAAAACGGCACCCTCCCCGCACAATCGACTCACGGCTTCGATAAAAGCATCCAAAGTATAGGCGGAAGCCAAAGTCCCCGTATAAGTCACTGTAAACACCCGGCTGCGGGAAGTTTCGAAAGCGAAATCCGCCTCATCGTATCCGTTGGGGATTACTTCCACATCCCGGCCGGAAAGCGTTGCGGATTTCGAAGACAATTCTTCGGCCAGCGAAGGACTGACGGTAATTATCCTGTCCGCTCCGTCCAATACGCTCCGCTCGAGGCTCCCGTCTATTTTACGGGCTAAAAACGTGGGATACATCCTATCGTAATAATATATCCCCGTCCACGGATCCCGGAAATCGGCAATCCAAACAAGGCCCAACTCCCGCTTGAGGCGCTTCCCTACAAGATGGGTAGACATGGGAGGACCGGTAGTAACGAGCTTTTTTATTCCGTATTTCGATACGACTTCCTTGGCCTTCGCATATGCGAAACGATTCCAGCCTCTCCGGGCATCCGGAAGGAAAAAGTTTCCCCTTACGAACCGGGCTGTCTTTTGCAGGAAACCGGGTTCTTTTTCATTGACAAAACCGCTATAAGGCACTTCCGATTTGGTCAAACGCTTATACCAATCGTAAAAACCTCCGCTCCGGGTGAGGAATATACGGGCATCCGGATGTACATCCGCCTCGAGCGAGGCATCCTTAAGCGGATATTCCGCATATTCGGGCGAAACGGTGATAACGAAAGGCGTATAACCGAAATCCGGAAGATAGCGGACGAACTTAAGCCAGCGCTGTACGCCGGGCCCTCCGGCGGGAGGCCAGTAATACGTCAGTATGGCAACCTTATTCTCCATCCTTATTTTAAACCCAAGGGGTTATCGCAAAATACGACGACTTTGCAGACAACCCCCATTATTCTTTTTATACAATATCCGGAATACGGTAATAAGAGCTTAAGCCTTCCGTCGCCCGGCAACCGCTTATGTTCAATAAAACTTATACCTTAGATCCTCCACCTTGGCATTTTTAATTAGTGCTTCTATGGGACCCTGCATCTGAAGTACTGCGGTATATTTCATCCTTTCGACGTAATTTTTTACGTTATCTCTTATTTCTGCCGTATTTTCCTTAGTTTCTCTATTATCCACCATCAAAAGATATACCCCCCTATTTCCGACAATGGGCTCGGATATGACCCCGTCGGGTAAATTCATAGCCGACGAGATTACAACCGGCTCTATTCCTTCGCCGCCGAATTGAAATCCGGAAAAATTAAGTTCTCTCACTTCTTTTACTTCTACACCCAGTTTGGATGCAACGGAAAGCAAACTCTCACTCCCCGAAACGGCATCCCGTATTTCTTTTTCCAATATTCGAGCCTTTTTCTTACGGATCAATTCGTTCTTTATTTGAATTCCGACGGTTTCCACGGGAGCCGTTCCCTCCTCGCTTATATCCGTAAGGACAGCGACCGTAAATATATTGCCTCCGTCGAATATCATATTGTCGTCCGAAGTCTTGACTACGGTATTCGTTTTATCCGTAAGATAAACATGGCGAACCAAATCCCGGGCATTCCGCAAACCGGAAATCGTACGATCGTTTTTATCGATATTGGCAATACGTTTAGTCAGATTCAAAGCTTCTATCTTATCGTCGAAATCTTTTATACCCTGAATTCCGGTAACGAACATACGAGCCTCATTGTATACGAGATTTATCGTTTTCTGCGAAGGAAATATCTCTTTCTTCACAGTTGCCAGACGCACTTTTTTCAAAGGCTTCGTAAAACCCGTAATCTGCAATAATTCGATTCCGGCCTGGGTAGGAATAACTCTTACATCTCCTTTTTTTGCAAAAAACAAAGAATCCCTAAGTACGGAATTCATCATTTTTTGAGACAGCCATCCCAAATCTCCTCCGTTGACAGCCGTATTATGGTCTACGGAATTCTCCTTGGCTAATTTCTCGAAATCGGCACCTCTACGTATAGCCTTCGCAAGGCTGTCGGCCAAATGCATCAAATCCTTGGGATTGGAGCCGTTTCCGTTCAAAAGGATGTGGCGCACGCGTACGGAATCGGCCAAATATTTAACGTCGGCCACCCGGGATATCATAAAGAAATCGTCGTTTCTATAGGGTCCGTATACGGCATTGTTTCCGCTAAAAGCGAAGTTGGCGAGTTCCTCGTCCTCTATTTCCGTGCGAGCGTAATAATAATTTTCAAATTTCTCGTCGGAAGAAAGATTCACAAAATCCTGCAAATCTTCCGCATTTTCGAAATCGACCGAAAGTTCCTCCACCCATTTGCGGGTTTCTTCGATATCTTCATCCGAAGCTTTTACTTCGAAGTTCACATAGGCAATCCTTCGAGATTCCCCTTGTTGGAACAAGGGCAGATGCTCGTTATAATAATTCTTTATCTCGATATCCGAAACATCGATTACGGAATCCGAAACGCTACTGTAATATTTCACCGTATAGCTGATATCCGCAACATTCGCCGTATTGCGGATTTTATCCTCGAGCATCGAATCGGGAGTAAACATCGACTTCAAAATAAGATTTTGATATTTTTGTTCCTTTCGAGCTTCCCTCACCTGTTTCTCGATATTCAACCACAATGCTTTTTGAGGGGTATCCGCCGGAGCATCCACCAAGAATTTAACCATACGCTGCATCTCCTCATGATTCAATTCCCCCGTATTCGGATTGGCAAAAAGTTGCCGGATAATCGGACTTACATCACTTCCAAGCAATAAATCATATAACTCTTCTTTCCCCACATCCAATCCCAACTCTTTGAATTCCCGTCCCATAACGATATTCATAACCATCTGCCGCCACGTATTTTCGCGCAAAGCCACCTGCTGTTCTTCCGTAAGTGCCGTAAGTCCGTTCATCCCCTTCAACATTTCTTCGTTCTCGGTGAGTTTATTATGGTAATCGATACCCGTTATCTTCTCTCCGGCAACAACTCCCACCGCATTCTTGGAACTATTGAACCATGAAGAGCCGGAGCTCAAGGCATCTCCTACTATAAATGCGATCAAAGCAAGTCCGATAAATATAGTTACGATAAGACTTCCTCGATTTCTGATTGATTGTAATGTAGCCATTATATTAATATTTAAACTTTACCTTTTTAGGGCACGAATATAGACAAACATACGCTTTTATGCAAAAACTTTGAAATCTTATTTCGCTTACCCCTACTCAAATATCCTCCCTTCCCGTATTTTTATATTTTTTAAAGCCTGTCGGGCTTTACCTTCGATTCGGATTTCGACGTTTTTCCGGAAGTCTTCGAAGACTTGCTCCCCGCAATTTTGGATTTTCCGGAACCTTTTCCCGAAGTTTTTTCCCCGGATTTCTTTTTTTGAACGGCCGACTCCAAAATCTCTTTACAAGCCTCCGGACTAAGTGCCTCTATATCGCAATCTTTCGGTATCTTATAATTTTTCTTCTCATAAGAAATATAGGGACCGAAACGCCCGTTCAGTATTCTCATCCCGTTGTCGAACTCCCGGATAAGTTTTTTATCATCCTCTTCCCGCTTGCGCAAGATATAGGCGACTGCCGTATCGAACTCTATTTCATAAGGAGATTCGTCACCTTTCCTCAAGGACACGAAAACCCCGTTATGACGGATATAAGGCCCGAATCGCCCTATGGCAACGGTCACGCTTTCTCCCTCGAATTCTCCCAAATTCCGGGGAAATTTAAACAGTTCCAATGCGTCCTCCAAAGTAATGGTCTCCAACAATTGATCCTTTCTCAACCCCGCATATCTTACATTTTCACCTTCCCCTATCTGTGCGATAGGTCCGAATCGTCCGATTCTCACGGAGACGGGCTCTCCCGTCTTCGGTTCCACGCCCAAAGTCCGGGCTCCCGTATTTCTTTCGGCGATTTCCAGGGTTTTTTCCACATTATCGTGGAAAGGACGATAAAACATTTCCATTATCTCCCGCCACTCCCTCTCTCCTTCGGCCACATAGTCGAGGGCCTCCTCCGCTTTTGCGGTAAAATTATAATCCATGATATTGGTAAAATGTTTGGACAGGAAATCCGTTACGACAATACCTATATCCGAAGGAAAAAGTTTTTTCTTTTCGGATCCGATATTTTTTTTCAGGCTCTTCTTCTTTATTTTACCCTCTTTTAATTCGATAATCCTCACATCCGTCTTTTCTCCTTCTCTCGAATCCTTAATCACATACCCTCTATTTTGTATGGTCGAAATAATGGGAGCATACGTGGAAGGACGACCGATTCCCAGGGCTTCCATTTTTTTCACCAAACTGGCTTCGGTATATCTCGGAGGATGAAGCGTGAAATTTTCCGTTGCAGCAATGAGAATGTAATTCAACTTATCCCCTTTATTCAAGGCCGGTACCACATTCCCGTTCTCCGCCGTTTCATCGTCCGCCGATTCCTTATACATACGCAAAAAACCGTCGAAGACTACGGTTTCTCCCGATGCAGCGAAATTCACATCACTGCCCTCGACATTTATAACCATTTCCGTTTTATCCACGATGGCATCGGCCATTTGAGAGGCCAATGTCCTTACATAAATCAGATTATAGAGTTTTTTCTCGTTATTGTCTCCGGGAATCGTATCGTTTTCCATATAAGTCGGACGAATCGCCTCGTGAGCCTCCTGAGCTCCTTTGGATTTCGTGGAAAATCGACGCGTCTTGGAGTATTTTTCCCCGAGATTGTCGCATATGACTTTTTTAGCTGCCGTCAATGCAAATTTCGAAAGATTGACGGAGTCCGTTCGCATATAGGTGATATATCCCTGCTCGTACAAACGTTGAGCTATACTCATGGTTTGAGATACGGAAAAACCCAATTTACGGGCAGCTTCCTGCTGAAGGGTGGAAGTAGTGAAAGGCGGCGCCGGTTTGCGTACAAGAGGCTTCGTCTCCAAAGAATCCACCGTGAAGACCCCATCCTTGCATTCCTCCAAAAAACATATGGCCGCATCCTCCGTATCGAAACGTTTCTCCGCATCGGCCTTAAACACCAATCCGTCCGCCCCGGCTCTAAATTCGGCTCCGACCTTAAAATACCTCTCCCTTTTGAATGCATTGATTTCCCTTTCCCTGTCTACAATCAATCGCACGGCCACCGACTGCACCCGACCGGCAGACAACGAGGGTTTCACCTTCCTCCAAAGCACGGGAGAAACCTCAAAACCCACCAGCCTGTCCAACACTCTTCTGGCCTGTTGGGCATTCACCAAATCGAAATCTATATCCCGAGGATTATTTATGGCATCGCGAATAGCATTTTCCGTAATCTCGTGAAATACGATACGTTTCGTATTCTCGGGCTTCAATCCCAACACCTCGTACAAATGCCAGGCAATAGCTTCTCCCTCCCGGTCTTCATCCGATGCCAACCACACCATGACAGCTTCCTTGGCGAGAGCTTTCAGCTCTTTAACCACAGCCTGTTTATCTGCAGGCACCTCATAATGAGGCTCGAAATTATTTTTTATATCGATTCCCAAATCTTTTTTAGACAAATCCCGGATATGTCCGAAACTTGATTTCACGACATAACCCTTCCCCAAAAATCGCTCTATGGTTTTTGCCTTGGCAGGAGACTCTACTATTACAAGATTTTCTAACATCCCTCGCTATTAAGTGATTTTTCTTAATGTAATTACAATATATTCGGAAAAGTATCCCAAAATTACGGCGGCAAAATTATATAAATTATTCATAATCGAAAAAAATGCCCGTGTAATTTAGCCCGATTAAGATATTATACATTTTCGAAGAAACAATTATGCCGTTTTTTTTCGTAAATTGCGCACATAATAATTGGAAAAATGCAAACGACCGATTCGGATATCGCAAAAAAAATCCGTCCCCGCCGGATAATACTCCCTATCGTAATAGGTTTGGGAATCGTATTATATATGCTTTATAAAGAATTCGACATCGATTCTTTTAAAGCTTTCAGTTTTACATGGACATCCGTTTTCTGGATATTCATTGCATTTCTATGCATGGCTGCCCGCGATATCGGCTATGTAATCCGAATAAAGATATTGTCCGAAAACAGATTGTCCTGGCGACAGGCCATCCGCATCATCGTTTTATGGGAATTCACCTCTTCCATCACCCCTTCGGCAGTGGGAGGTACGAGTTTAGCCATTTTATTCGTGAATAAAGAAGGTATTAAAGTCGGCCGAAGTTCCGCCATCGTCATGGCGACTTCATTTTTAGACGAATTGTATTTTATTCTTATGTTTCCGGCCATATTGATATTTATGAATCCCCACAAACTCTGGACGTTGACGGGGACTTCGGAAAATATCCAATCCGGACTCATGTGGATCGCTTTTATCGGATACGGAATAAAACTAATTTATTTCATCGTACTTTCCTACGGACTTTTCAAAAATCCAAGAGGCCTCAAATGGCTTATTATGAAGTTTTTCAAGCTTCATATACTCAGAAAATGGCGCCACGATGCCAATGAAGCGGGGACGGACATCATCCGAAATTCCGCCGAACTGAAAAAAATGCCGGTTTCTTTTTGGGTAAAAACATTCGGAGCCACATTTATCTCATGGACCGCAAGATATTGGGTCGTCAATGCATTATTGATGGCATTCAACCGTTCGGGTTATTCCATAGGAGAACATTTTCTCATATTTGCACGACAATTGGTCATGTGGATTATGATGCTGGTTACTCCTACTCCGGGCGGTAGCGGTTTTGCCGAATATATATTTTCAAAATATCTGGGAGATTTTCTGCCTTTTGCCGGAGTTGCCGTGGCCATGGCTTTTTTATGGAGACTCATCAGCTATTATCCCTATCTGTTTATCGGAGCCTTTTTTGTTCCGAAATGGGTAACGAAACATTTTGTAAACAAAGCAAAAAAAGACTAATGGGATTTTTTAAACAACAGGAATACAGAAGATTCGATCTCAAACCGAGATATTGGGACCCTCAAAAAGAGGAAAGAGAAAAGAGAGAACGAAGAATAAAAGCCGAATTAAACATTCAATCGGAAGATTATTCCGAAATCCGTACGAAATTTCGGGCAAATTACAATAAACTCAAGACTCAAAGAAAGAAAACGAGAGGAAGTTACGTACTGAGATTATTTATGATCCTTATGCTTTTACTTCTTATGGCATATTATCTGTTCTCAAAATATGCGGATCGTATTATAGAATGGTTAGGAGAATAAAACTATGGGAGATATCATTCAAATTTTACCCGATTCGGTGGCCAATCAAATAGCCGCGGGAGAGGTTATCCAGCGTCCGGCTTCCGTAGTAAAGGAACTATTGGAAAATGCCGTGGATGCGGAAGCTACCGTAATAGAAGTCAATATAAAGAATGCGGGGAAAACACTTATCCAGGTAGTGGACGACGGGAAAGGCATGTCCGCCATGGATGCACGCATGGCATTGGAACGCCACGCCACGTCAAAAATAACGACGGCGGACGACCTTTTCAAAATACATACATTCGGTTTCCGGGGAGAAGCCCTTCCCTCCATAGCTTCGGTTTCGGATATGGAAATAAAGACCAAAACGAAAGAAGATTCCATAGGATGCCGATTGGTCATCTCCGCATCCGAACTCAAACTTCAGGAAGCGGATGCCGTATCCCCGGGCACCAATATTATGGTACGGAATCTTTTTTTCAATATCCCGGCAAGAAGAAAATTTTTAAAATCGGATCAAACGGAATGGAGAAATATCCTCAATGAATTTATGCGTATCGCCCTTTCCGCTCCCGAACTCCACCTTATCCTAAGGCATAACGAACAGGAAATTTTCAATCTTCCTCCGAGCGGACTCAGACAACGAATTATGGGCATATGCGGAAAATCCATAGATACGAAACTCATCGATATCGATTGCAAAACGCATATACTCGAAATCCGGGGATATATATGCGACCCCTCCCATGCCCGTAAAAGTTACGGAGAACAATATTTTTTCGTAAACGACCGCTTTATGAAACATCCTTTTTTCCATAAAGCCGTCACAGAAGCCTATAAAGGACTTATTGCAGATGACGAAATCCCCTCCTATTTCCTTTATTTTAAAATCGACACCCGGCTCATAGATGTCAACATACACCCGACAAAAACGGAAATAAAATTCCAAAACGAAGGAGACCATTTCAAAATCATACTTGCATGCATCAAAGAAGCCTTGGGAAAATTCAACATCATCCCCCCCATAGACTTCGACAGAGCCGGACGTATCGAATATTCTTCCCGGAATATCCCGAAAAATGCCGAATATATTCCTAAAATATCCTATAACCGGAATTATAATCCGTTCAATTATAAAAGCGGTATATCCGTAGCCGAATCCGAATTCGCCTCGATTTCGAAATCGGCTTTTACCGATTTCCTCAAACCGACGGCAACAAATCCGGAAACACCTTCTCTTTTCCCAAAATCGGGTCAAGAGGATTTTGCTCCCATAGACAAAATCCTCCGAATAAACGGGAAATACATTATCGCTCCCATACCCACAGGCATGCTGGTTATCCATCCGCGAAGAATGCAATTCCGGCTCTTATTCGAGGAATTCATGGATTCCATGAGCAAGGAACATCCGAATTCACAACCTTGTCTCTTCCCCGAAACTCTCGAATTCTCAAAAGAAGACGCCGGCATAATCGACGATATACTGCCCGACTTGGAAATATTAGGATTCCGTATGGAAAAAGAAGAGGAGAGCCGATACAAACTGACAGCCGTTCCCGTATGCTATTCCTATTCCGCCGGACACAGCCTTGTAAACTCTCTTTTAGAGTATTATAAAAACATGCCGGGAGATATAAAGAACGAAATACGAAAATCTTTGGCCTTGTCCATGGCCAAAATCGGCATAATCCCCGACATAACACTGTTAAACGACCGGGAAATAATCGATATGATCAATAAATTATTCGAAAAAAAAGAGAATAAGTACGACCCTGAAGGCAAACTCATACTTTCTGTTATCGATTCGGAAGAATTGAGCGAAAAACTGAAATAAACTAAAAATTTTCAATTTTTTCTATCCGGCGCCGGTGGCGTCCTCCTTCAAATTCGGCGGATAAAAACAGATCCGTTATGATTTCGGCTTCGGCAACCGACACAAACCTTGCAGGGATGCTGCATACATTGGCATCGTTATGCTGCCGTGCAAGAATAGCAATCTCCGGACGCCAGCAAAGAGCGGCCCGTACTCCCTTATGGCGGTTCGCCGTCATGGAAATCCCATTCCCGCTTCCGCACAAAGTTATACCCGAAAGATACTTCCCCTCCGCTACCGCATTTGCCAGGGGATGTGCCGTATCCGGATAATCCATACTTTCGGAAGAATCCGTTCCGAAATCCTCGACCTCGTATCCTTTTTTCTTCAAATAATCCACTAAATGTTCCTTAAGCTCAAATCCCGCATGATCACAGGCAATCCCAATCTTTTTCACAATAATTCTTTTATATTACAATATCAACATATAAGTTTATAACCTTTACCATGGACATTTATAATCTCAATAGAAGGATCCCGTTTCAAATGTTTTCTCAACTTCGTAATATACACATCCATACTCCGGGCATTGAAATAATTGTCGTCGGCCCATATATTCCGCAAAGCGTAATTACGTTCCAGAATCTTATTCGCATTCAAACACAACAACTTCAACAACTCCGATTCTTTGGTCGTAAGTCTTATGGACTCACTCTCGTCCGACAATATCTGCTTCTTCGAATCGAAAGACAGTTTACCTATTTTAAATATCTCCTGCACGGCTTTGGGTTTCAGCCCCATGGAGCGCTTCAACAAAGCCTCTATTCTCAACAACAACTCTTCCATGCTGAACGGCTTGGTTATGTAATCGTCCCCTCCGGCTCTGAAACCGTCCAAAACATCCTCTTTCATCGTTTTGGCAGAAAGAAAAATTATCGGTATATCCGTATTTATCTGCCGTATGTCCTTGGTAAGAGTAAAACCATCTTTCTTAGGCATCATTATATCAAAAATGCACAAATCGAACGATTGATCGAGAAAAGCCGAATAAGCCGCTTCTCCGTCCTCACAAAGTGTTGCAATATAGCCCTTTGCTCTTAAGTATTCTTTCAGAAGCATCCCTAAATTGATATCGTCTTCTGCCAATAAAACTTTTATACTTTCGTTCATTTCATTATATAATTATTGTTTGCATTACCCTATTTTCAATGGAAAAATCAAGTCGAAACGACTTCCTTCTCCCATGGAACTTTTTATAAGAATCCTCCCTTTATGAGCCTCAACCACTTTTTTTACATAAGCTAACCCCAAACCGAAACCCTTAGGCCCATTTTCAACAGGAACTCTATAAAATTCTTCGAAAATCATCCCATAATCTTTTTCAGCAATTCCTATGCCATTATCTGTAATACTTATAATAATTTCTTTATGATTATTATCGGTAGATAGAGATATTTCAGGTTTTTTATCACAATATTTTACGGCATTCCTTAAAATATTCAAAAGAGCTCCCGATATATGCATTTCATTTCCAATAATTTCATCGGCTTCCGCATTTAGAGCGATATTCAAACTTCCTTGTTTTTCTTCAAGTTCCAATCCGAACGAAGGTAAAATATTCTCTATAATTCGATGTATGCCAACCGGTTCCATTTTCAATTCGAGTCGATTCGAAGTCATACGCGACATATCGAGCAAGCTTTCCAACATAAACTTAAGACGCTTGCTTTCCTCCCCTATTATATTTGCAAGCCCTTCCGTATCACAGGTAAGATTATTTTTAGTCTTACCCTCTTTCAACATCTGAGTCGCCAATACGATGGTGGATAAAGGCGCTTTAAATTCATGAGCCATCGTATTGACAAAATTTTGTCGGGCGGAAGAAAGTCTTTTACGGTAAATTATTATTCGTATGCAATAAATGAAACACAACAACAATAATACGACACACAATATACCGGCTATCATCAATCCGGGGGACAGGTATCTCTTAAAAACCTGGTCGGGAAATACGATAAAAAGGGTGGCTATATTGCTGTAATCGTCCAAATACATATTGCGCGTATAGGTACGCTCCCAGTCTTTATTGAAAAAATTATCCGACATTACCACAAAGGTGCCATGTTCTTTCACGGCATATTCGAACTTCATATCCAATCCGTTCTCCGAAAATTTTTTCGAAATCAATTCCCGAATATCTATCCCCTCCAATTGTTCTTTCAGACTGTACGGCAATGGAATGGAAAACGAAGCCGATATGTTTTCATCCGTATATACCGAAACGATATTTACATCCTTCCTGTATTTTTTCAGCGACTCGTATATATTATTATCCTTATTATGATACCATACCGTATTGGGGATTTTTTCCTCCCAATTCTTCGACATTTCGACGGTAAAACGAAAAAAGTCTTTTTTATTCGTCGAACGAACCGAGTCTCTTCCGATATTTATCCTGACCGCTTTTCTCGTATAAATATTTTCGATATCGTAAACCACCTCATTAATGGATTTCGCTACCACATAATCGAATTTACTGCGTTCCAATTCGATGGCATCCAACCAAAAACGAATCTGAATGGCGATTAAAGCTATAATTGCCGCACTCAAAATAAAAATCAACCCGAAAATCCGTTTCTTGCTCATAAACCGCATTTAAAATAAAGTTGCTCCTTCATTAAAACCCATTGTCCTTCCGAAATGCCTGTAGGCAAGAGCGGTCACCTCACGCCCCCGGGGAGTACGTTTAATAAAACCTTCCATGATAAGGAAAGGCTCGTAAACTTCTTCTATGGTTCCGGGATCTTCTCCCACGGCAGTGGCTATCGTCGTCAATCCTACAGGACCGCCTCCGAATTTATCGATTATAGTCAACAGAATTTTATTATCCATCTCATCGAGTCCGTATGTATCGATATTCAATGCATCCAACGCAAATAAGGTTATTTCCCGATCTATCCTCCCGTCTCCTTTTACCATAGCGAAATCCCTCACTCTCCGTAAAAGCGCATTGGCTATCCTCGGGGTACCTCTCGAACGGGATGCTATGGCCTCGGCAGCCTCTTCCCTAATCCCTATTCCCAAAATCGAGGCGGAACGTTTGATAATACCCGTAAGCACCGGTATGTCGTAATATTCGAAATGACAATTGATTCCGAAACGAGCTCTCAGAGGCGACGTCAACAATCCGCTTCTGGTAGTGGCTCCGATAAGGGTAAAGGGATTTATCTCTATTTGAACCGAACGGGCGGCAGGCCCCCTGTCGATCATAATATCTATACGGAAATCTTCCATAGCCGAATAAAGATATTCTTCGACTACGGGAGAAAGCCGATGTATCTCATCGATAAACAATACGTCGTTTTCCTCCAAATTCGTCAACAATCCGGCAAGATCTCCCGGTTTGTCGAGAACGGGACCGGAACTCATCTTCAAACCCACTCCCAATTCATTGGCTATTATGGCGGAAAGTGTCGTTTTCCCCAATCCGGCCGGACCGTGAAGCAATACATGATCCAAGGAATCATTCCGCATTTTAGCTGCCCGGACAAAAATTTCAAGATTATCCACAATGGTTTTCTGTCCCTTAAAATCGGAAAAACTCAAGGGACGCAAAGCCCGCTCGAACTCCCTTTCGTTATCTTTCACACTGTTTCTTATATCGAATTCATTCATATCTTCTCAATTCATCCGGCAAATCTAATCTTTCAAAGGGAATAAAGTCTCTATATCCGAACGAATCTTCAATATTGCCGGATATTCCCCGAACTTGATTTCCTGTTTCAATGCGGCATCTATCATTCCCTGATTGCGATAAAAATCCGCCATCGACTTTTTTATCGATTTAGTGTTTTTATTCATCGACAACAAGGTACGGCAAACCTCCCGGCAAACGGCAACCATGGTATCGAAAATATTATGTCCTCTTAAAAACATATAGGCGGTTTCCGGAGAAACCCCTAACTCTCTGCAACTTTTATCCACCGCATCCGTATCGGCTTCGGGATATTTCAATCGAAAGGACTTCATCCGTTTATTCACCCGGTCGCTCAATTCGTTAAACGCCTTGAATCCTCCGTCCCTGACAAGCGTACGGGGATTTTTCCCAACTATTTTCAGATATCCGTTAAAATCATTTTTCGAAAAAACGGAAGGAGCTTCCTTCAAAAAATAGAGATGCCATAAAAAAAGCGGATAAATAATCCGGGAATACGTCGATAGAAAAGTTGCAAAATCGAAAACGGTATTCTTATGCTTGGTTATCCGTAAACACACATCGTCGAATATGGAAACATAGCAATGGTGGTTTTCAAACGAATACGTATAGGTTTGAAGTATGAAATGCGCAGCATTCATATCCGGTTGTCTCAATAAATAACGGTAATCGCTGTCTATACAGAGGAGAAAATTCTTATTCAGATAATTGAAATATTTCAAACATTGAGTCACTCCGCTGGTCTCGTTTCCTCTTTCGTTTCGAGAAGCCGAAATAAAATGGAAATGCAAATCGGGACGATAGTACTTCAATACCCTGTTCCAAAAAACGACATCTTCCTTATCCTCCACATGTATGGCCGCATCCAATCTCAACATTTTGGCATCCATGGCAAACCTTTTGGCATACATGGAATAATGCATTTCCCTATTTTCATTCTGTTTGCTCCATTCCATCGCACTTACACCGATTCCCGCAGTTTCAACATATCTTCCACAAACACTAATTTATCGCTCCATCCGTCTCCGAAAAGACTGGGCGAATGGGTCGAGGTAATAATCTGACAATTGGTATTCAGTTTCAATATCTCTTCGAACAACTTGGCCTGCCATTCTATATGCAGGGAAATCTCCGGCTCGTCCATGAGGAGAATATAAGGTTTGTTCTCCATTAAAAATACTTTAAGCAGTATGATTAAAAGTTGTTTCTCCCCCGAAGATAATTTATATAAAGGAATCTCCTCATTGCCGTCGATAAAAACGAGATGATTGGAAAAAGGATTAATGCTTATGACCTTCCCGCTTCGTACAAACAATCCGTCCACTGCGGCAAAAAAACCGGCTATCCGTTTATTTATCAAATCGGCCTGTTCCGGAAAATTCGTCGCCTTCAAACGATAATCGGAAAACGAAGGTTCCGGCCCTCCTATATCGTAAACGATATTGTTCAAGACCTGATACAGCTGGCTGTGCTCTCGCCCTATCTTGCGACGATCTCTGTAAGGGACGTCGAATGTGCTCACCTTTTCATAACGTATACCGGCAACTTCTTCCCGAAGTTGTGCCGCCGACATCCCGTTATTATAGGAAATTTTCCGCCCTCCCGAAAGCACCACCTCCGCACTTACTCCGTAATGCTTAAGACGTCGCACATCTCCGCATATCAGAGAATCGATAATATTGAAAAGTGTGGTCTTTCCGCTTCCGTTTACTCCGATAAGGATATTCACATCCGGATTCAGGTTTTCCCAATAAAAATTATTTTTTCTCCAGATGTTCTCAATCTTTATATCTTTTATCTTATTTTCATCCATGAAACTGTCGTTTGAAAATATTTCCGCCCCCCGGCTCATTCGCCGCGAATTGCAACAATACCCGGCAATTTTTTGCCTTCGATATACTCAAGAAGAGCCCCTCCTCCCGTAGATACGTAGCTCACCTTATCCGCCAAACCGAATAAATTGACGGCAGCCACCGAATCGCCTCCTCCCACTAAGGAGAACGCCCCGCTGTCCGTAGCCTTTACAATGGATTCGGCTACGCACTTGGTGCCTCCCGAAAATGCAGGCATCTCAAATACTCCTACCGGACCGTTCCAAAGAATCGTTTTCGATTTTTCTATCACGGAAGCAAAAGCTTCGGCCGATTCGGGACCTATATCGAGTCCGCTCCAACCGTCGGGAATATCCATGGAAGGAACCAGAACGGTACGGGCGGAATTGTCGAATGCATCCGCCGCCAATGTCTGTTCGGCCAATACGAGATTAACCCCGCATTCCCGGGCTTTTTCCATAATATCCAAAGCCAAATCCAACTTATCTTCTTCGCAGATGGAATTCCCTATCCGGCCGCCCAACGCCCGTTTAAACGTATAAATCATCCCTCCCCCCAATATCAAATTATCCACCTTCCCCATAAGATTCATAATGATATCTATTTTGGAAGATACCTTGGAGCCCCCCATAATAGCCGTAAAAGGACGTTCGGGATTTTTCACCACTCTGTCTATATTATCGATTTCTCTCTGCATAAGATAACCGAACATTTTGGCTTCCGGAAAAAACCTTGCGATAACCGCAGTAGAGGCATGAGCCCGATGTGCCGTACCGAAAGCTTCGTTTATCCATACGTCTCCCAAAGCGGCAAGTTTAGCGGCAAAATCCGGATTCCCCTCCTCCTCTTCTTTATAAAAACGAAGATTCTCCAATAAAAGCACATTGCCGGGCTTCAATTCCGCAGCCGCTTTCCGGGCAGACTCTCCTATGCAATCGTCGGCAAATTCCACCTTACGCCCGAGCAAAGCTTCGAGATGCGACACGATATGCTTTAAAGAAAAACGCAAATCGGGTTTTCCTTTGGGACGCCCCAAATGAGACATCAATATTACGGATCCCTTCTCCAAAACCTTGGTTATCGTAGGAAGAGCGGCACGGATACGGGTATCGTCCGTAATTTCGAATTTATCGTTCAACGGAACGTTGAAATCTACGCGCACCAAAACTCTTTTTTCTGTAAAATCGTAATTTTCAATAGAATACATAATATAAATTTAAATTTTCCACTATTTAAAACCCTATTCGTTCAGAGTGTTAAAGTTATGAAAAACATAGGAGAGCTACAAATTAGTTTCAATACTTTTTTATTTAAAACAAAAAATATAATTTAGCCGTCGGAATTTCAAAATCGAAAAGATAAAAAACATGAATTACGGAGGATTAGAGCCAGAATTTTCCACCTATGAGAATTCGGAAATAGCAATACTTCCCGTACCTTATGACGGTACGAGCACATGGATAAAAGGAGCCGACAGGGGACCGGACGCCATAATAGAGGCCTCGGAAAACATGGAACTTTACGATATCGAAACCGAATCCGAAGTATATCGTAAAGGGATCGCCACCTTAGAGCCGGTTTCGGAAGCCTCTTCGCCCGAATCCATGGCCTCCGAAGTGGAAAGACGTATGGACGCCATCCTCAACGACCGGAAATTCCCGGTCCTCATCGGTGGAGAGCATTCCGTCAGCATAGGGGCTTTCAAGGCGATGAAAAAACATTACGAAAACTTCTCCGTACTCCAACTCGACGCCCATTCGGATATGAGAGACTCGTACGAGGGCAGTACCCATAATCACGCCTGCGTTATGGCAAGAGCGAAAGAATCGGCAACTGTCATGCAAGTGGGTATAAGAAGTTCCTGTACGGAAGAGAAAAAAAATATCGAAAGAGAACGCATTATCTATGCTCACGAACGTATAGACTCCGAAACCTGGATGTATGAAGTTTCCCAAAAACTAAACGACAACGTATACGTAACCATAGACCTCGACGTATTCGACCCTGCCATAATGCCCTCTACCGGCACACCGGAACCGGACGGACTTCAATACAGGGAAGTCGTCAACCTCATACAACTGATAAATGCAAGACATAACATTATCGGTTTGGATATCGTGGAATTATGCCCGAACGACAACAACAAGGCTCCGAATTTTTTAGCGGCTAAACTCATTTATCAGATACTCAGTATAAAATTCAAGAACTAAACGATACCTCGAAATGAAAAAAAAAGACTTATTGAATGAAACGATTAAGCATATCGACATCAAAGCTTACGACTCCACACAGCTTATAGATGCCATGCGGGGGATGTCCTTTACTTCAAGGGATACGGCCACGGCTACCGACATCTATATGAGGATGCTGAAAGAATCCGGATGCACCAACATCCTCACCATCGCGGGAAGTACGAGTGCCGCCGGATGCATGCAGGTATACGTAGATATGGTAAGACATAAAATGATCGACTGCGTCGTAGCTACGGGAGCCTCCATAATCGACATGGATTTGTTCGAAGCCCTCGGGTTCAAACATTATAAAGGCAATCAGGATACTCCGGATACGGAACTCCGGGCCATGTATATCGACCGTATATACGACACCTTTATCGACGAGGAAGAACTCCAGCAATGCGATAATACCGTATATGAAATAGCCCAAAGTCTTGAAAAACGCCCCTATTCCTCTCGCGAATTCATATGGGAAATAGGCAAATGGCTCAAATCCCATTCCGTAAAAAAAGACAGTCTCATACAAACCTGTTACGAATGCGGAGTGCCCATATTCTGCCCGGCTTTTTCGGATTCGAGCGCCGGATTCGGAATTGCCAAGCACCAATGGGAGAATCCGGAGAAACACCTCTCCATCGATTCGGTAAAGGATTTCGTTGAACTTACCAAAATAAAAATCGAAGCGGTAACCACGGGACTTTTCATGATTGGAGGAGGAAGCCCCAAGAACTTCGCCCAGGATACGGTGGTATGCGCCGAGGTATTGGGATACGATGTCCCCATGCATAAATACGCCATACAAATCACCGTAGCCGACGTAAGGGACGGAGCCTGTTCTTCGTCCACCCTCAAAGAAGCCTGTTCGTGGGGAAAAGTGGATATCACATACGAACAAATGGTATATGCCGAAGGCACTACGGTCATCCCTCTTATTGCAAGCTATGCCTACCATTCCGGCGTATGGAAAAACAGGGAATATAAAAACTGGAACAAATTGTTCGCAAACTGAAACTTCCTTCCGCAAGCAGGGAATCCGCTCCGAATCCGGTTAAGGACGATCCGCAAATCTTCGGAGCGGATTTTTATATTTACCGCCTGTTTATTAATTGCCGCCTCCTTCGACGAACAATTCCCGGGCGACATTTATTTCCAAAGCTTTCTTTATCGTCTTATCTTCTTTCGCTCTTATGGGGATAGCCCCTGCATTACCCAAAACGTGCTGTCCTATGAAAACCTCTATAAGATTATGTATCAAATCATACGACTCTTTAATTCCGGCCTTGTCCGGCTCGAGTCCCCTGCGGGCTGCATAATCCGTCATCTCGCCCACGATATCGAAAGCCGACAAATACTCCAACAATTGCTTATAATCCCGTATTCCTCGAGTCTCTTCCCTATGCCTGTCCATAAAATCGAAACTGAACTCATATACCAAATTTTTACGGACGGCTTTCGCCAAATATGTCGAATAACCCGAAGTATCGGCAGGCACGAATATATCCGGCATTATCCCCCCTCCTCCGTACACCTGACGTCCTTTAAGGGTATAAAACTTTTTTTGAGAATCGAAATGAATACTGTCTTTTTCATTCATTTCGCCATGCATCAGTCTCTTGTATAATTCTCCGAAATAAGCCTCATTCCCTTTATCATAAGGTTTCTGTATGGAACGGCCGGCAGGCGTATAATATCGGGAAACCGTCAACCTCAATGCGGAACCGTCGAAAAGCATGCGTTGTTCCTGAACCAACCCTTTCCCGAAAGAACGGCGTCCGATTATAACCCCGCGATCATTATCCTGTACGGCTCCGGCAAAAATCTCACTTGCCGACGCACTCGATTCGTCGATCAAAACCACCAACGGCAAATTCTGAAAACGTCCTTTACCGTTGGAGGTAAAATCCGTCCTTTGTACGGCTTTCCCCTGCGTATAAACAATCGAACGCCCTTCTTCCAAAAATTCATTTATCATATTTACGGCTACAGGCAATACCCCTCCGGGATTCCCTCGAAGATCGACAATCAATTTTTTGGCATCTGCGAAATTCTCCATCCCTTCCATAAATTCATCATAAGTCTTGAGTCCGAAAGAAGCTATTCTTATATATCCGGTCGTATCGTTTATCATATAAGCAATATCCACACTATGGATGGGAATATTTCCGCGCACGATTTTCTTTCTGAGCAATTTATCATGATTTTTCCGATAAATTCCCAAATCGACCTTAGTACCCAATCCTCCGCGAAGAGCTCCCATTACTCTGTCGTTATTCCATTCTTTCCCCACGATAAGGGAATCATCTACATAAACGATACGATCTCCGGAAAATAATCCGGCAGCTTCCGCCGGCCCTCCGGGTATCACATTCACTACGACTACCGTATCCAGATAACGATAAAACTGCACTCCTACGCCTCCGAATTCTCCGGAGAGTTCCTCGTTCACCTTTTTCATTTCCTTAAGCGGGATATATGAAGAATGAGGGTCGAGTTCTCCCAAAAGATAAGAAATCGTTTTCTCTTCCACCCGACGGATATCGACCGTATCCACATAAAATTTATCTATCATCTTAAGTATAAGGTCGGTTTTAAAACCGGAAAAAGGTAAAGAATCGAAATTCGCATCCCTTCTATCGTCTTTCCCGAAAAAAATTCCGTTCAAAAACATACCGACAATTATGGATACGACCACAATCACCGGTATAATTACTGTAATCCGCTTATTATTATACATCATCAAAGTTTTAAGAAATCCACTTCTATTCCCGCCTTTTTCAGCAAATCGATCCCATCCGCCGAACGGTAAAGGTCCGAATAAACCACCCTCTTTATGCCGGCTTGAATAATCAGTTTTGCACATTCGATACAAGGCGAGGCCGTAACATATAGTGTAGCCCCATTGCTGCTGTTATTGGATTTTGCCACCTTTGTTATGGCATTGGCTTCGGCATGAAGGACATAGGGTTTAGTCGCTCCGTTTTCATCTTCGCAAACGTTTTCAAACCCTGAAGGAGTTCCGTTATAACCGTCCGATATGATAGATTTATCCTTAACGAGAAGGGCTCCGACCTGTCTCCTCCGGCAATATGAATTCTCCGCCCATATTTTCGCCATCCTCAAATAGCGTTCGTCCAATTTATATTGCTTACCGGAATTTTCGACCGGGATATCCTGCATATCAAAATCTTGCATATCCTTAAATTATTTATCTCCGGAAAATGTCCGACGGATTTATTTGTTACGGCAACGAATTTTTTCGATGATGTCTTCAAAAAAAGATTTCTTTTCCCTAGGCCGTTTAAGATTTGCCAAAATAGCCAATGTCTTATCGAGATAATCGTCTATCGCCTCTTTGGCAAGCCGTTTGCAATCGTAACGCTCATATATTCCGGTCACCGCTTTGATCTTCTCTTCCGTATCCATATCCCGAGTTTCAAACAAACTCCTCAAATGCCGGACATCTTCTACAGAAGCCACTTCCAAAGTTTTAATCAAAAGATAGGTTTTCTTATTCTCTACAATATCTTTCCCTATAAATTTTCCGAATTGAGATATATCTCCGTAAATATCCAAATAATCGTCCTGAATCTGGAAAGCCATCCCCAAATTGATTCCCAATTCGTATAAGATTTCACAATCCGCCGCATCCGCCCCGGCAATAATACCCCCGTGACGCAAAGCGGCCGCTATCAATACGGAAGTTTTAAGACAAATCATCTTAAGATATTCCTCCATCGATACCTCCTCCCGACTTTCAAACTCCATATCGTATTGTTGGCCTTTACAAACATCGAGTGCCATACGATTGAAATTATCTATCACCAAACGAAGTTCTCCGTCATCGCAATCCGTCATAAGCGTATAAGCTACTATTGCAGCGGCATCTCCGCTCAATATGGCTACATTCTTATCCCATTTCTTATGTACCGTAGGTTTATTGCGACGGATATCGGCATCATCCATAAGATCATCGTGTATCAAGGTATAGTTATGAAACATCTCTATACCTAAAGCAGGCTTCATAACCCTATAAATATCGTCCCTATACATATTATATGCACCCAGCATCAAAACCGGACGCAATCTTTTACCTCCCTCGCCGAGAATATATACAAGAGGCTCGAACAGCGAAAACGGTTCTTCTACAAAAGCCTTTTCTTCAAACTCCCGATTGATGATTTCCACCAATTCCTCATAAGTATATTGCATAATTCATATGATTATAATGTAGTCCCACCGTGAATCGAACACGGATTTAAAGTTTAGGAAACTTTCGTTCTATCCATTGAACTATGGGACCCTGGAATTGCAACCGCAAATATAATATATTTATCCTAATATCTATCCGATTTTTAAATTTTCGGGAAATCGAAACAAGACATTTCGAAAAATCGCTTCCCGTATGCTCCTGCGATAAACTACTCCATTTCGATACGGGTAATGCTCTTTAGTTCCATATCCATACTTATACTCGTCCCGTCATCCTGCTCGAATTCCATTCTGCCGGATATGTTTTGATCGAAAACTCCGGATTTTATCCACCCCGTCTCCCGGTCCAATTTGAATTCGGACACTATATCCATTTTTGTGTCGGAGAATTTTACATCCGCATACATCTCCTCTTCTTTAGAAAAATCTATAACTACCTCCGATTCCCCCAAAATGCGATAACCCGATGCATCCACATCTTTCAATTCATACACGGTTTTTACCGTTTGATTTAAAAAAAAATTGTTGTTGAATGAAATCTCCCACTTATCTCCCACATCCACTAATTTTTCCGGATATATGGAAAAAAGAAGTCCGAAATAATCTTTAAAGGATTTAGGATCTATACGGGAGCGCATTTGAGCATCCATTTTCTTATCAAAACCCTTCGCATTCGCCAATATTCTATCCAAAAAAGCCTCAGGATTTTCAATTTCCTTAATCTCTCCTCTCCTGTTGATTTTAATTATAAAACCTTCCTTTTTAAGCTCTTTCATTACACTGTTTACCCCGATATCCGGAGCCGAATCATCGGAAGAAGCTACCATTTTTTCACCCGAACCGAGCTTTATGCTCATATCCATTTGGTGGTATTTTACCTCTATGGTATACATATCTTCCGATACGTCAATCACATTAAAACCCATATATAATACATAATCCAAATCCACAGCCAATCCCATAAGCTTTTGTTGCATAAAAGAGGTCGTATGCATTCTAATACGATATTCCCGTCCTTTTTCCAAATTCAAACAAATGTCCCACTTTTGCCCGAATAAAGCCGCTGCCGATATCAGCACTGCAACAATCGAAAATGAAATTCTTTTCATATGTATTTTTTTATTATCAAATGTTGCTAAAATACCTAAAATAATTCTATTTTAAAAAATTTCAAACCGAATTTTTATCCGAGGCTGAATCGAATAACGCCGCCTTCGAATACGACAAATGTTAAATCACATGAACTTTCGAAAAATAAAAAAATAGGGTAAAGGCTGTGTCGATAATTCCTTGCAAAAGCATATGCGCCACCGT
>JBGZEX010000055.1:0-5765 GCA_041846495.1 Marinifilaceae bacterium | reverse complement strand
TAGATTAAACGGTCGTTACCTGCCTCTGCGGCGTATCCATATCAATAGACCCGTACCGAGCAGAAGGATGGGGAAAAGCCAGCGCAGGAAGAATTCGGCATAGCCCCAACCCGATTGACCTATGCGTATATCCCGGTCGGGCGGAGTAGGACGCCTTACGTCTATGGGCACTTCCTCGTTCGACAGCCAGAAGAATGAGGCGTTGATAAGGGAGTAGTTGGAAGCCGGTATTCCGGTGCGACCTCTTCCCAATTCCCCATTACTCATACAATCCGCATCTCCGGATATGACGATTCTCTGTTCCTTATCTCCGATATTCCGGGATAAAGCGGCTACAACCATATAATTTCCGAGTTTTTCCCCGACCTTGGGGTTCATATATACGGAATCGTCAACGAAATTCGATGTCTCGACTTCCACCCACGAAGTATCGCATACGAATAGAGGAACGACCTTAAAACCTCGAGCCGTATCGATATCCAAAGCACAGCAACCGGGAGCTGCGAGTACGGAACGATAGCGCTCCATTCCTTTGAGATGATAAGACCACTCCGTCCCTTTTTTCGTAGGTTTCATCGTCAAAAGTTCGGGAGATATCATAACCGGCGGTATCGTATCCACGGTTTTACCCCCTATCGTGGAAAAAGTCACTCTCTCTTGTTGTTTAATGATACGTCCCGGCTTTACGATAATGCCCGGCAACATCGCTACTCCGAATTTCTCGGTAATGGGGTTTATAAACTCCTGTCTTCCGGGTTCTCCGAGAATCATTAAATTATCTCCCCGTTCGATATAGCGATTCAGATTTTCCATGGCTTTTTCACTGAATGCCTCCCTCGGTTCAGCAATAACCAACATCCTGATTTCTTCCGGAACCTCATTTTCCATATCTATATTCATGAAATCGAATCCCTGATTAATAAGGGAATACCGGAAATGTTTTTCCTGGGCAAAAGTTTTATAGCCCCGATCGGCCGCATCGTAACAACTTCTCTCCTTATGTCCGGTAACGAAACCCACCGTAGGCAACATCTCCATTGTAAGACGCTTAAGAGCCGCCGTAATTTCGGTTTCCCCGGGGAAACGCATCATATCGTCGTAAATTCTCAAAAAAGTCTTCTCGCCGCTTTCCCGTTCTATAAGTCGAACAAAAGAATAATCTTCCGGCTCCAAATCCACATCCCGTGCAATTTTTTCCGGAGGTAAAATTTTAAACTTCCATTTATTCAATTTGCAAAGTGTATCGATAAGTTCCTTATCGCTAAGGCCCGGATAAACTTCCTCCAGATATTCGTTTTTCGCACGATGATAATAATTCACGTATTTCAACTTAATCTCCGGTTTAAATCGAAGATATTGGGTAAACCGTTCCATATCGGATTTTATAGAACGGGGCAAACCGTACCAAAAATTTTCATCCAATAAATTATTATACGTTGTAATAGTCAACCCTCCTTTAAGTTTTTCTATCACTTTCTGACTGTTTTCCGTCAACGTATTTTGTTTGGTACGCGTCGCATCGTAATAACATTTAAATCGAGGCAAAGAAGTGAAATAACCCAGCGATGCTACAATTATAAAAAGGAGTCCGAATTTTCCGACCACTACATACCAGCGTTGTTGTTGTCTTCTGCCTTTCAAACGAACGACGGCAAAACCGAGGAACAATACGATAATCGCTAAAAAGTAAATAATATCTTCCGACGATATCAATCCTCCTACAAAAGTCTCGCTTCTACCCGTTATAGACAACCAATACGTAATATCCCGTACGAATTCCATCTCCTGCCCTATTCCTTTTACATAATTCATAACGGCCAATACGGCAATGGTCCCGATAGCCGCCACAACCTGATAGGATGTAAGGCTCGACATAAAAAGTCCTATGGCCGCATAGGCAAGAATCAACAAAAAAAGGCCCAATAATCCGGAAAGAATTACCGGAATATCCACATGTACAATGGAAAACATGGAAAATACGGCAAAAATTCCCAATATTCCGATAATCGCAAGACAATAAACGACCAAAGCCAAATATTTCCCGAGAATAATCTGGGTATTGCTTATCGGCGAAGAATACAGTAGTTTAATGGAACCGCTGCTCAACTCCCTGCTTATAATTCCCATAGTAAGCAAAGGAATATACAAATAAAGATATTCCTGAACGCCGGAAAATAATCCCGACCATCCGGAGAAATTCGCCAAAGTGAGATTCGATAATCTATAGCCCAAATTTTTACTGAATATAAAACCTTCGAATACATCGCAATATATCAATGCGGCCTGAAAAGAAAAAATGACAAAAATCAACCAGGCTATGGGAGAATAAAATAAGTATTGAAGTTCGGCTTTTGCTAATTTACAAATTGTTTTCATAGTCTTTTTTAATTTTTAGTTCTGGACAATTCGGCAAATACGGAATCCATCGATATTTTTTCGATCCGGATTTCCCTCAAACGCCATTCTTTTTCCACACTCTTATGTACGATTCCGTCAATCGCTTCATCCGCATCCTTAAACCGCACTCTAAAAGACTTATCTCCTATATCCTCTACGCCTTCTACACCGTATATTCCTCGCAATTCATCGATTACAGGCGGATCCATTAGCGATACGATAAGAGAATTGGGTATTATATAATTATCGAATTCGTTCACCGTTCCGGAAAATACCTGAACGCCTTCGTTAATCATCCATATGTGATCGCAGGTCGCCTGTACTTCCTGAAGTATATGGGTAGACAGCAGCACCATATGCTCCTCGGCTATTTCCTTAATCAATTTTCTAACTTCCAGTATCTGATTGGGATCCAATCCGTTGGTAGGTTCGTCGAGGACGATGAATTTCGGATTATGTACGATGGCTTGAGCTATACCGACCCGTTGCTGATATCCTCCGGAAAGATTTCGTATCAATCGTTTACGAAAATGCGTAACCCGGCATTTCTCCATAGCCGCATCCACCGTCTTGGGTATGACCGAGTCCGGAACCAATCGCATAGCCGCTGCATGCCGGAGATATTCTTCGACCGTAAGATCGGGATGAAGAGGTGCTTGCTGCGGAAGAAAACCGATACGCTTCTTTGCTTCCACCGAGTTTTCACTCATATTTATTCCGTCGATATAAACATTGCCGTGACTTTGGCGAAGTACTCCGCACATGATATTCATAATAGTCGACTTCCCTGCTCCATTGGCTCCGAGAAGTCCGTAAACGCCCTCTTTTCGAATCTCAAAATTTATATCCCGCACCGCCCATTGAATATTATAGCGATGAGAAAGATTTTCCACCTTTACGATTGATTCACTCATAATTTATCGGTTTTTGGTTATGCAAAAGGGAATCGTATATCCTCCCCATTTAAATTCTACTCTCTACCAAAGAGTACACATATATCCGGAAATCGGGTGAATTTATTTGGAAAAAATATTATCCGATTGCGGTTTTTAATAATTTATTAGATATTATTTATGATTATATGTCTTATAAAATCATCCGACAACCACATTGATTATCTTCTTAGGTACGAAAACGATTTTCTTTACCGTCACACCTTCCATCCATCGGGAAGCTTCCGGTGCCTGCAAAACCGCTTTTTCCGCCTCTTCCCTACTCGCATTCGCATTCAATTTCAATTTAAACCGCATTTTTCCGTTGAAAGATACCGGATATTCGAAAACTTCTTCCCGGATATACTCCTCATTCCAAGCCGGAAATTTCTCGTAAGTCACGCTTCTCCGATGTCCCGACAAATGCCATAATTCCTCGGCCATATGAGGGGCATAAGGAGAAATCAAAATTATCAACGGCTCCAATACGGCTCGTTTATCGGACTTCAATGCAATCAACTCATTGGTACATATCATAAATGCCGGAATAGAAGTATTGAAAGAAAAATTCTCTACATCGAACTCTATTTTCTTTATCGTTTTATGCAATATTTTAAGTTCTTCTTTCGAAGGTTCGGCTTCGCTCAGCGAAAATTCATTTCCTTTAAAGAAAAGATTCCAAAATTTGCGAAGGAACTTATATACTCCGTCTATACCCTGGGTATCCCAGGGTTTATGAGCTTCAAGAGGTCCTAAAAACATTTCGTAAAGTCTCAGAGTATCCGCTCCGTATTCGGCTATTATATGATCCGGATTTACCACATTGAACATGGATTTCGACATTTTTTCCACGGCCCACCCGCAAACATATCTCCCTTCTTCCAATATAAATTCGGCATCCTTATAATCGGGCATCCAAAGTCTGAATGCCTCTATGTCCAATATATCGTTATGTACGATATTCACATCCACATGAATAGGCGTCGTTTCATAACGCTCTTTCAATCCGCAGGATACGAAGGTATTCGTCCCTTGAATCCGATATACGAAATTCGAACGTCCCTGTATCATGCCCTGATTTATCAATTTCCGATAAGGCTCTTCTCTGCATACGAGACCTATATCGTACAAAAACATATTCCAGAAACGGGAATAAATCAAATGTCCCGTGGCATGCTCCGCTCCTCCCATATACAAATCCACGTCCTTCCAATAAGCATTGGCTTCTCTTCCTACAAGAGCTTCCGTATTACGGGGATCCATATATCGGAGATAATAAGCCGAAGAGCCGGCAAAACCCGGCATCGTACTCAATTCTATGGGATACCCCTCCCGAGTCACCCAGGCTTCGGCTCTTCCCAAAGGAGGTTCTCCGGTTTCCGTAGGTTTATATTCGTCTATATCCGGCAATCTCAAAGGCAGTTCCTCGTCCAGAATAAGGTAAGGAAGTCCTTCTTTATAGTAAACGGGAAAAGGTTCCCCCCAATATCTTTGACGGGAAAAAATCGCATCCCTCAATCTGTAATTCGTTCTTCCGCAACCGATACCTCTTTTTTCCACCTCTTCGATAACATAAGTTATGGCTTCTTGTACTTCCATACCGTCGAGCATACCGCTATTCACCATTTTCCCGGATTTGGCATCGTAGGAAGATTCGCTCACATCCGTCCCTTCCCCGCTATCGATAACGGGGATTACGGGCAAATCGAATTTACGGGCAAACGCATAGTCCCTCGTATCATGAGCGGGTACGGCCATAATAGCCCCCGTTCCGTACCCGGAAAGCACGTATTCGCTAATCCATACGGGTATCTCCGCTCCGCTGAAAGGATTGACGGCATAAGTGCCGGTAAATACTCCGGTCACTTTTCTCACTTCGGACTGCCGTTCTCTTTCCGTCCTTTTCTTCACATATTCCAAATATTCCGCCACCTCTTTCTCGTATCCGGGCTTTACAAGCCGTTCCGCATATTCGCTTTCGGGAGCTATAACCATAAAAGTAGAGCCGAAAATCGTATCCGGACGGGTTGTAAATACATCGATAAAGTCTCGGCTTCCTTTTATCCCGAAACGAATTTCCGCCCCCTTTGACATACCTATCCAATTTCTCTGAATATCCTTGAGCGAATCCGCCCAATCCAGATTTTCCAGGCCTTCCAGCAATCGCTCCGCATAAGCCGAAACCCTCAAAAACCACTGCTTCATCTTTTTCTGCTCCACGGGATGCCCGCCTCTTACCGAAAGCCCGTCCTTCACCTCATCGTTGGCCAAAACCGTTCCCAAGGCCGGACACCAGTTCACCAAGGTATCGGCGATATAAGCGATGCGGTAATTCAACAAAATTTCATACCGCCGGCGCTCGGACATGGAGTTCCATTCCTCCGCACTGAAGATCTCGGTTTCCGCAGCCGCAGCATTCACAAAGCGATTTCCCCG
>JBGZEX010000054.1:0-44853 GCA_041846495.1 Marinifilaceae bacterium | reverse complement strand
GATGCCCTTAGGTAAAACGAAACGTCGGAGAATGCCGCTTGGGATAAAAATTCCAAGCCTTCTTTCTCCACTTTTAAAATCTTACGCCCTTCGCATTCTATCGTATTTACGTATTTTTCGGTGAGTAATCTATAGGTCGTGGAGTCTTTTTCCATAGGGAAAGGCTCCTGATAAATAAAATCTGCCATATTCTCGATTCGTTTGATTATTTATTTTACGAAGTTACGATATATTTGGAATATATCGAATTCCTCGGATAAAAATACGGTTTTCAATGCCGGGATTTTGTTTTTTTCCGAAGAAATTAAGGAGGAGAGGAAATAGGTAATTCGTAAATTTTTCCATAGGTTTGCAAGGAATTAAAGCGAAATCTGATGAAAGCTGTTGTTATTACCATAGGGGACGAACTTTTGATAGGACAGGTTTTGGATACGAATTCCTGTTGGATAGCCCGGGCTCTTACGGCTTCCGGTTTGGAAGTTGTGGAAATGCTTACGGTAAGGGACGGAGAACGGGAAATCCGGGAGGCCGTAAACTTTTCCATGGAGATTGCCGATATTACCGTAGTTACGGGAGGTTTGGGACCGACGAAAGACGATATCACCAAAAAAGTCATTGCGGATTATTTCGGCTCTACCCTTTCTTTTCATGAGGAGACGGCGGATTTTATAGAAAGCATGCTCCGCAACAGGGGGGTGCCTATGAATGCTTCCAATCGGGAGCAGGCGGTACTGCCGGATAATTGCCTGTTGATAAGAAATACCCTGGGGACGGCCTCGGGGATGTGGTTCGAGCGGGACGGCCGTTCTCTTATCTCTCTTCCGGGTGTGCCCTTCGAAATGAAGCGAATGATGACCGAGGAAGTGCTGCCGAGGATAAAAGAGAGGATAGCTCTTCCCGATATCGGTTTCAGGGTTTTGAAGTTGTTTCATGTGCCGGAGTCGGTGGTTTCCGAAAAATTGGATTCGTGGGAACGGGAATTGCCGGAAGGCATATCGCTGGCCTATCTTCCCTCTCCCGGAGATTTGGTGTTGCGGTTGACGGCTCGCGGCAAAGCAGCCTTGGAGCGGTTGGACGAAATGTTCGATTCCCTTAAAATCCGCCTTGGCGACAGGTTTTTCGTAGAAGGGGAAACGGCTTCTTTGGAAGGAGTGCTTGCCGGGGTTTTGACGGATAAGAAGTTGACCGTGAGTTGTGCGGAGAGTTGTACGGGCGGTTATATCGCTCATTTGATGACTTCCGTTCCGGGAGCATCCCTTTATTTTAAGGGAGGTTTTTTAACCTATTCCGATGCGTTGAAAATAAAGATATTGGGGGTGAAGGAAGAGGATATCGCTACTTACGGGGCGGTGAGCGAAACGGTGGTGAAGCAAATGGCCGTGGGAGCGCGTATTTTATCCGGTACGGATTATGCCGTAGCTACTTCCGGTATTGCCGGACCCGGCGGAGGAAGCCGGGAAAAACCCGTGGGTACGGTTTGGGTGGCATTGGCCGGACCGGATGGCGTGGAAGCCCGGCTTTTCCGGCTCTCGTTTACCCGGGAACGGAATATCGCCAAGGCTTCCTTATTGGCTTTGGATATGTTGTATCGTAAGATTTTAAATAAAGAGCCGTGAAGTCGTTGTATGGATTGGGGATTTTTGCCGGCATATCGATTGTCGTTTATCTTTGCGGTCCGGTTTTGAAAACCGAGCCTTTGGGCACGGAATTGCCCCTTGTGGATGTCGGGGCGGAAGAGATTGAGGCTTATGTAAAAGCCGAGGAGGCGGGATTTAAAATAAAAGCGGATAACGAAGCCCGGTTTTATTGGGCGGATACCGCCCGTCGTCCGACGGAATATGCCGTTTTGTATCTTCACGGGTTTACGGCCTCCCGTTATGAGGGCTATCCCGTGAATGAAAGGATTCCCCGGATTTTCGGATTCAACGCTTATATGCCCCGGCTTTACGGACATGGCCTGGAGGGGGAGGAGGTGCTCGAGGATATGCGTCCGGAACTTTTGTATGCTTCCGCCCGCAAGGCCTTGGCCGTAGCCCGGAAGATAGGGAATAAGGTGATCCTTATGGGAACCTCTACGGGAGCTACCCTTGCGCTTATGCTGGCGGCGGATTTTCCCGAGGCCGTACACGGACTCATACTGTATTCTCCCAATGTGGGAATTAAGAATGCGGGAGCGAAATGGGCATCCCGGCCCTGGGGGCTCCATATAGCCCGGATTCTTTACGGAGGCAAATATGCCGTGTCGGAAGAGGACGAAACTTCCGCCTATTGGTATAATACCTATCGTTTGGAAGCTGTGGTATATCTTCAGAAACTTTTGGAGATGCGGATGCATAAAGCCGAATTCGCAAAAGTTTCTCAACCTTTGTTTCTCGGATATTATTATAAGGATGAAAAAAATCAGGACCCTGTCGTAAAGGTGGAAGCTGCTCTGCGTATGTTCGAAGAGGTGGGAACTCCTCCCGAATTGAAAGTGAAAAGAGCTTTTCCGGATGCGGGCGCCCATGTGATAGCCTGCGAACTCCGTTCCCGTGCCGTCGAGGAAGTGGCGGCGGAGACCGAAAAATTCATCCGGGAAATCATTTTGCACGCAACTTCTTCCCTCGACCCTTGATGCCGTCCGTTTTCCTTTTCAGGAAATATACGAGAGAGCTCGAGTTTTCCGGCCGGCGGAATAAGGAGAGACGGGCGATGAAGCCGGTATACACACCCTTGATAAAAGGGAATTTGCTTCCCTTATACCTTTCGCTTATCATGGAAATATAAAAGGCATCCATGGGCATGGTTTCGGTGGCATATACTTCGAATCCGTAGCGGTTTGCGAGTTTACTTATGTTTTTCGGCGCAAAATGCCAAAGATGCCGGGGTAAATCGTATGCCGCCCAATAAGGGCCGTATTTGCGGGCATCGTACGAATCCGGATTGGGAACGGCAATCACGATGCTGCCGTCCTTTTCGAGTATATGTTTAAAGGTTTCCATATAGTGCCCGATATCCTCCACATGTTCCAATACGTGCCATAGCGTGATGACGGAGAATTCGGCATCAAGAAGAGCGGGGGCGTTCAGCGAGGCGTATCCCTCCAATCCGAAGGTGGCAGCCGCAAAAGAACGGGCGGCTTCGTTTATCTCCATCGTTTTCACATTCCAGCCCCTCTTTTGCATCCGGTCGGCAAAATAACCCGTTCCCGAACCGATGTCCAGGAGATTTCCGGATTTCCGGCCTCCGTACTTTTCTATCCATCTCGCCTTTTTCCGGAGCATTATCTCCCTTATCTTGTGATAGATATTGTTGATTATCCCTTTATGCGTATCGGAATGGGAGATATAATCCGGATTTTCGTAATAAGCCGAGATTTCGGAAGGCGGATTGCCGGTGATTTTCAGTCCGCAATTTTCGCATTTCACGATATCGAAGTTTTCTTTCGAGTGATGGTAGTCGCAGCTGTGGAGAAAAGGAGCGAATTTCGTGTTGCCGCAAACGGGGCATTCGATATTTTTCTGCATGGGCGTGAATTTATGCTATGGGTTGCGAATATAATAAATATGGATGGGAAAACAATAGGGGCCGAGTTGTTCGGCAATACGAAAAAATAAAGGGGAAGCCTTCACCTCCTCCAATTTGACGGATGGCTTTATCAAGAAAATACAATACGAAATCGACGGAAAACCAAGGAAAAACTAAACTTCGTTGCTCCTAAAAAGGAGTTCTTCAATTTAATTTCGTAATATTGCACTTGCCGATTGACTCTGCCTAATAAAAAATACTCCGGAAAGTTTGGTTATTTTATTTTTGTTTTAATATATTTATGCGATAAATAATACTTTTATGTTTAATCAATTAGATAAGTTTATAAGGAAATTTAGAATTAAACATAAAGGGTTTGGAACCCTCAATAGGAGAAATTAAATCTGTGAATGGAGGAATAGCACCAATTGTTGCTGTACTGCTCGTAGCAGTTGTAGCTATTTTCATAACAGAGTTCGGAGACGTTAGAAAAGGAATTAGTGATGACTACGCAGGAAGGAAACCAAGACATTAAGAATAGAAGAAAAAGAATGACATCTTTCATCTCTTTTTTGATCGCTGTAGTCGTAGGCCTTTTGGCCTATGTGATAATTATCGATGGTCCTGATATTGTTCGAGGAATCATCGGTATTTTTTCTAAGAAATAGGATTAAAGACAAAGAAGAAAAAATGCCTTACGGCGACATCCGGAGCCTCGAAAATGGAGACATTAAAAATAAAGAATATTACGGCAAAATTAGATTTATTTGAAATTTCCAAAAGGTATTGAAGAGTTCACGTTCATTTATAAGTAACACTTGGGGAGGTAAAGAATTTACCTCCCCAAGTGTTACTTATAAGAAATATCCGATATATGAAGAGCTTGTCATTTAAACTGTATCATGCTGAAAGGGTAAATAAATAACTTTGCAACAACACAGTAAAAAGTAGGAGTAAGGAAATTGATTTTAATGAGCTTCGAGCCGAGTACTTTCAGAACTTAAGGCGGAGGCAAGCCTTTATTCGGTAAGGATGGGGCAAAAGCACCATTGTCGGAAAATATTCTTAATGCCGTCCTTGAGGGTAAGATGGATGCTCATCTGACGGAATGATTTCGCCGATGCGGGAATCGGCGTAATGGCAAGATGCGAAAGCAGGTTGAGACGCCTGTGGGAGAAGTCGCCGTATCCACTTTTCGTGACCGGGATGTTTCCTTTGCCCCTCGGTTTATCAAGAAACGTGAGACAATGTCGGCGGGGATATGGCTGAGAAGATAATCAGCCTCTATGCCCGAATGTATTTTAGGACGGCGGATTTTGAATATCCGCACGAAATTAATATTTTTGCTCCTCATAATTAAAACGGACGGATAGATGAAAACAGTTGTTAGCGGGATTAGGCCGACGGGGAATCTCCATTTGGGGAATTATTTCGGAGCGGTAAAGAGTTTTTTGAAAATGCAGGAAGAATACCGGTGTTTGTTTTTTATCGCCGACTGGCATTCTCTTACCACTAACCCCAAACCTGTGGATATAGTGGATGGCGTGCGTAAGATTTTAGCCGAATACATAGCCTGCGGATTGGATCCGCAAAAAGTTTCGATTTATGTGCAAAGCGATGTAAAAGAGATATTGGAACTTTATCTTTTCCTGAATATGAACGCTTATCTCGGAGAATTGGAGCGTACCACGACTTTTAAAGAGAAGGTGCGCAAACAACCGGATAACGTAAATGCGGGACTTTTGACTTATCCCACGCTTATGGCGGCCGATATCCTCGTGCATAAAGCGGATAAGGTGCCGGTGGGAAAAGATCAGGAACAGAATATGGAGATGGCAAGGCGTTATGCCCGACGGTTCAATACCATATACGGGGTGGATTTCTTTCCGGAACCCGAGTCTTTTTATCTCGACGGCAATATGGTGAAGGTGCCGGGACTGGACGGCTCCGGGAAAATGGGAAAATCCGAAGGCAATGCCATTTATCTTATAGATGACCAAGCTGCGATAAGGAAGAAGGTGATGAAAGCGGTGACGGATAGCGGTCCTACGGAACTCAATGCGAAGAAGCCGGATGCCGTAGCGAATTTATTTACCATAATGCGACTCGTTTCAGATAAGGATACGTACGATTTTTTCGACAGGCAGTATAATGCCTGCGAGATAAGATACGGGGATTTGAAAAAGCAGCTGGCGGCGGATATCGATCGTTTTTGTGCGCCGATCAGAGAACGTATAGCGGAATTGTACCGGGATACGGATTATTTGGACCGGATTGCGCGGGAAGGTGCGGAAAAGGCGAGAGCGGGAGCCTGCGATACGATGAAAGAGGTACGGAAGATCATAGGCTTTCGTTGAAGTCCGTATAGATGTCTTTGAGAATGTAAAATCATATTGAACGATGTACGAATATATTAAAGGAAAATTGGCGGAGGCGGGACCGGCTTTTGCCGTTGTGGAATGCGGAGGAGGACTTGCTTATAGAATCAATATTTCCCTGAATACTTATACCCGTATCCGGCAATTGTCGGAGGTATGTCTGTTTTTGCATTTGGCCGTCAGAGACGACGCTCATTTGCTTTACGGATTTTTTTCCGCAGAGGAACGTAATATTTTCCGGCAGTTGATATCCGTATCCGGAGTGGGAGCGGCTACGGCCATGCTGATGCTGAGTTCGATGAGTACCGATGAAATCGTAAATGCCATTATGCAGGATAACGTGCATGTGATAAAGCAGGTGAAGGGCATCGGAATGAAAACGGCGCAGAAAATCATCATCGAATTGAGAGATAAGGTAGGATTGCCGGAATCCGCAGGGAGTTGCATTCCTCAAGCGGATTCGGGAGTAAGAGAGGAAGCCCTTTCGGCTTTGGTAATGTTGGGATTCTCGAAATCGGCTTCCGTCAAAGCGGTGGATAAAATATTGGGAGAAGGCGAAAAGCATACGGTGGAATCGTTGATCAAATGCGCTCTTAAACATTTGTAATAGTTATGGAATACAGAATATTCGTAAATAATCCCTGGCAGGAAAATACCGTAGTCTTGTACGACGATAGCGGTGAGGCTGTCGTCATAGATTGCGGTTGTCTTTTCGACAGGGAGCGTTTGGCCATATCCCGTTTTTTTGAAGAGCGTAAAATAAATCCGGTTTGTCTTTTGAATACCCATCTTCATTTGGACCATATATTCGGAAACGGTTTTATGCTCGAGACCTATGGGCTGAGAACCCGGGCTTCGGCCGAAGACATCTTTCTTTTGGAACATTTTGCGGAACAAACGGATTTTTTGGGAATAAGCGGGGCGGATGTTCCGCCCGAACCGGGAGAAGAGCTCGAGGACGGAGATAAAGTGGTATTCGGGAATACGGAACTGCGAGTTATTGCCGTGCCCGGACATTCTCCCGGGAGTCTTTGCTATTATGCCGAAGCTCATCGTCTGCTCGTAGCGGGAGACGTGTTGTTCAGAGGGAGCATAGGCAGGACCGACCTGGAGCGGGGGAACGGGGAGGAGTTGATAAGGGGCATAAAAACCAGGTTGTTCGTTTTGCCGGAGGATGTGGTGGTTATTCCCGGACACGGTCCGAATACGACCATAGGTTATGAAAAAAAATATAATCCCTTTTTTTATGAGTAAGCGTATAGGATTGATTGTGGCAATGGATTCGGAATACCGGCTTACGGCAGGACTTTTGGATGCGGCGGAAGAGATTTCCGACGGAGTGTTCAAGGCATCCAAAGGGAGGGTGGGCGAGAATGAGGTGATTGTAGCCAAGAGCGGTATAGGGAAGGTGTCGGCGGCCGTAGGAGCCGTGGAGATGATACGCCGGTTTTCTCCCGATTGCATCATTAATTCGGGAGTGGGAGGAGGAATAGACCCCGAGGTAAAGGTGATGGACGTAGTGGTATCCACATCCGTCGTATACCATGACGTATGGTGCGGACCGAATAATGCATACGGGCAGGTTGAAGGGATGCCTCCGGTTTTCCCTTGCGATGCCGGGCTTATAGAGCGTTTTAAGGCCGAGAAAATGCCGGCCCTGTACGGAATGATATGTTGCGGAGATAAATTCATATCCGAACCCGGCGAATTGAAATGCATAAAAGCGGAATTCCCCGAAGGTTTGGCCGTAGATATGGAGTCTGCGGCAATTGCCCATGTGGCTTATCTCTACGGTTGTCCTTTCGTGGCTATCCGCATCATAAGCGATACGCCGGGAATAGAAAACAATTATGCCCAATACGAGGATTTTTGGACATTGGCTCCCCGAAAGTCTTTCCGGATAATCGAAACATTTTTAAAAATAATATGAGATGGATAAGATTCCCAGTTTTAATTTAGACCATATTCGTTTGTTGAGAGGTATTTACGTGTCGAGGAAAGATTATGTGGGTGAAAATGTAATCACCACTTTCGATATTCGGATGAAAGAACCGAACCGGGAACCCGTTTTGGGAGTTCCCGAACTGCATACGATAGAACATTTGGCTGCCACCTATTTGAGAAATCATCCGGTGTTCGGGGATAAAATCATATATTGGGGCCCTATGGGGTGTTTGACCGGAAATTATTTGTTGATGGCGGGGGATTATACCTCTTCGGACATATTGCCGTTGATGGTGGAGACTTTCCGGTTTATCCGGGATTTCGAAGGGAAAATACCGGGTACGGAAGCCCGGGATTGCGGGAATTATATGCTGCATAATCTGCCCATGGCGAAATACGAGGCACGGAAATATTTGGAAGAAGTATTGGAACGGGCTAAAGAGGAGAACCTGAATTATCCGGTATGAGGCGTTTCTTCGTTATGGAGTTCCCTAAGTTTATTTTATGTTTACGGGCTTATAGGAAATCCGCTCTTCTTTATCGGATGCTCGGGCGCATTTTATGCCTTTCTTTTTCATATGTTTGTTTTTGCCGATATGAATTTCCGGAAAACGTCCGTCTTTTTTGAGCAGTATGCTTAGGCTGAGTCCGGTAAGGCATATGCCTACGATGAATAAAACGATAATAAAAAATGTTACCCACATAGTCGCATTTTCATTAATTACCTTACAAAGGTAGGGTATAAAACCTTTTTTTACTATTATTGAAATGAGAAAAATTACTTAAACTTTTAGGGAGATTCGTGTTTTTTGTATTTTAATCCGAAGGATTTGATATTATGGGGAAAAAAGAAAAGGTAAAAAATATTTTTAATGATATTGCCGGAAGTTACGACGGTTTGAACGGGATATTGTCTTTGAATATCGATACTTTATGGAGAAAGCGGATGATGAAGACGATTTGCTCCGGAAATAAAGGGGAGTTGCTGGATGTCGCTTGCGGTACGGGAGATTCGGCTATTGCGGCTTGGAAATCCGGAGTCTCCCGTATCGTGGGGGTGGATCTTTCGGAGAATATGTTGGAAGTGGGGCGTAAAAAAATCCGGCGCATGGGCTTGGACGGCCGTATCTCTTTGGTGAACGGGGATTGCGAATCCTTAACTTTCGAGGATGGACGTTTCGATGCGGTTTCTTCCGTTTTCGGCATACGTAATTTCGAGAATCCCCGGAAAGGACTTTCGGAAATGTTTCGAGTGATGAAAAACGGCGGTCAGGTTTTGATATTGGAATTCTCCACCCCCGTGAAATTTCCGGTTAAGCAATTGTATCGATTTTATTTCTTTAATATACTTCCGCTTATCGGGAGATGGATTTCGGGTAATCGTCATGCCTATGAATATCTTCCGGCTTCCGTAGAGAACTTCCCTCAAGGAGAGGATTTTCTGGCCATGATGCGGGATGCCGGATTTTCCCGTCTTGAGGCACGAACCTATACGCTGGGAATAGCGACTTTGTATTCGGGATATAAAAATTCGTATTGAAAGACGATTTTATTCATCGCCTTGGACGTTTCTTTCCCAATTTGAAATATCCGGGGCCGCTTATGAGGAGAGCAAAAAATACGACGAGGGATTCCAAAGCATGGGAGTAGGTGATGAAGCTGTCTCCATGCTTTAGATGCATCGTTAAGGCTACGATCATATTTATGCACAGAATAAAGGCGGCAGGCCGGAAAACGATGCCTAAAACGATAAGCAAGCCTCCGATACATTCTGCCGATGCCGATAGAAATCCCCAAAAAGCGGGAGCGAAACCGATACCGAATACGAGCATGTTTTTACCTAAGTTTTCCCAACCTTCGATGCCTTCCATGAGTTTGGGAAGACCGTGGAAAAAGAAAGCCAATCCGATTCCGATTCGAATGACGAGTAGTCCGGTATCGTATGTTTGATGTCGTCTCATGTCTGTTTTGTTTTATCGGTTAAAAACCTTTGAGTTTATGATAAGGGGCGAAGTTTTTCGCATAATCCGGTTATGCGAAAAACTTCGGTTTCTGTTTCAAAATATTCGGAATCGAAGGTTTGTGAACCTTTTCGTTTTTTAGTGATGTCGTATTTTGAAACATGACGGATGTTATTATCTGTTCTGTAAAAATTCAACAATCCGCAGGGCGACTTCCTTTCCGGTGAATCCGAATTTTTCATCGAGTACGCCGGCAGGAGCGGAGTAGCCGAAATGCTCCAACCCCCGTACCTCTCCGTTTTCTCCAACAATATTTTCAAGGGTACAAGGGAGTCCGGCCGTAAGTCCGAATCGCGGAATTCCCGCCGGAAGAATCCCTGTACGGTAGGAGTCGGGTTGCTCCCGGAACAGTCCTTCCGAAATCAAGGATACGATGCGGGCATGAATGCCTTTTTCTTTCAGTATGGAGGCTGCTTCCACTAAGGTGGAAACTTCCGAGCCCGAGGCGATAAGGATGATATTTGCAGGTTGTTCCGGCTCCGCTACGATATAAGCTCCTTTTCGGGCATTCAAGGCATCGTTGAAAGAAAGTCCGGGAATATCTTTGATGTTCTGACGGGAAAGGATCAATGCTGTCGGGGCATGACGGTTTTCCATAGCCATTTGCCATGCTGCCGTAGTTTCGTTGGCGTCTGCCGGGCGTAATGCGAGAAGGCTCATTTTGCCGCTATGGTTTTTTAGTTTTTCCATCAATCGGATTTGTGCTTCCTGTTCTACCGGTTGGTGGGTCGGTCCGTCTTCTCCCACCCGGAAAGAATCGTGGGTCCATACGTATTTTACGGGAAGTTGCATAAGAGCAGCCATACGTACGGCCGGTTTCATATAGTCGGAGAATACGAAAAAGGTTCCGCATACGGCAAAAACGCCGCCGTGGAGTACGATCCCGTTGCAGATGGAGGCCATTGTCAGTTCCGATACCCCGGCCTGAAGAAAGGCGCCGCGAAAATCGCCTTTGATAAGAGGGGCGGCTCCTCCGCTGAGGAAACCGTCGGTTTTATCGGAATTGGACAAATCGGCGGAACATACGATCATATTCTCTATTTTGCCGGCAAAAGTTTTGAGTACTGCAGCAGAAGCGGAGCGGGTTGCCGTATCGCTTTTCTGAATGATGGACGCATAATCGATATCCGGAAGTACCCCTTCTACGAATGCACGGTATTTAAGAGCCAATTCGGGGTTTTCTTTTTCCCATTTCGCCTGTTCCGCTTTTTTCTTTTGAGCATAGGTCCTTTTTTCTTCCAATACTTTTTCGTAAAATGCTTTTACTTCCGGGAATATCTCGAAGGGTTTTTCCGGATTTCCGTTCAGGTTCCGGATTGTAGCTTCGATTGAAGCTCCCGCTTTGGAGAGAGGTTGCCCGTGCGTGGATATCTTATTGCTGAAATCTTCTCCGTTGGCACCTACGGCTCCTTTTCCCATAAGAGTATGGCCTATGATAAGGGTGGGACGGTCTTTTTCCGCATTCGCTTTTTCCAAGGCATCGAGGATTTCTTCCACCTTATTGCCGTCGATTTCAATTACATTCCAACCCCATGACCGGTATTTGAGAGCCGTGTTTTCGCAACTGACTTCTTCTACGGTGGTGGATAACTGAACGTTATTGGCATCGTAGAACATGATGAGGTTGGATAATCCCAAACTGCCTGCAATGCGTCCGGCGCCTTGGGAGATTTCTTCCTGTATGCCTCCGTCCGAAATGAAAGCATAGGTTTTATGCGACATCCATTCTCCGAAACGGGCGCAAAGGAAGCGTTCGGCTATGGCTGCTCCTACTGCCATAGTGTGGCCTTGTCCGAGAGGACCGGAGGTGTTTTCTATCCCTCTTCCCGGATCGAGTTCGGGGTGACCGGATGTGGGAGATTGCCACTGCCGGAAATTTTCTATTTCCGTTTTCGTATAATTTCCCGTAATATACAACATGGCGTATAACATGGGAGACATATGGCCGGGATCGAGAAAAAATCTGTCCCGATTGAACCATTTCATGTCGTCGGGGTCGAAATTTAAAAACCGTGCGTATAATGCATTGATGAAATCCGCACCTCCCATAGCCCCGCCCGGATGACCGGATTTGGCTTTTTCTACCATGGCAGCAGACAATATCCGGATATTGTCCGCCGTCTTATTAAGCGTATCTATCATATTTTCCGTACTATATGGTTATTTTTCTACAAAGATATGGAAAAAAACGAAAAACGGGGCGGAATATCGAAAGAATGGATTTAATTTATAAAGCGGATTGGTATTGTGGAGATAAAATTTATATATTTGTCACTATGAAATCGAAACCTTTTGAGGACGGATTTATGAGGTTTATAATTTAGATTTATTTTTAGTTATGAAGAAAGTTTTTTATTTGGCTTTGGGATTATTGATAACTGTCGGTTGTGCTTCCAAAAAAGGTTATATGTCTTCTATGAACATATATCAGCCGGTTCCTTCCGAACATAAGCAGGCAAAAGCACAGGATGCGGATCGGGATGTTCGGGAAGATTACGTGGAGGATAGCGGGGATATCGTGTTGCATACTGAAAAAGTGACGGTTACCGAAGGTCGCTCCATGCAGAAATATGCCGTGATTGTCGGTAGTTTCGCCATAAAGGAAAATGCCCAGAAATTGAGAAATTCACTTGAAGGCAGAGGTTTTCTCAATACTTCCATTATGCGTAACGAAGCCGGAATGTACAGAGTGTGTGCGGAAAGTTTCGATAATGAAAGGGAAGCGCGCACAAGCCTCTTGAAGATAAGGAATAAATATTCCGAATTTCAGGATGCCTGGCTGCTTTATGCCCAATAACGATCGGCGGTTTTCGAAATAAAATTTTATTTTTTTATAAAGAAGGCATCCTCGAAGGATGCCTTCCTTATAAAATCGATTCAACTGTTGCCAGTGAATCGAAAAACAAGATTGAGGAATATACCGGGCTTAATCGGGCTCGGCCTTCGAAAGCGACGAAGCCTATCGGCACTTACGGCATTCCCCTTTTTAACAACATTTGTCGAATAAGTTCTCTATATAATCCCAATTGAGGATGTTCCAGAAGTTTTCGATATATTTCGCCCTGTCGTTTTGGCTGTCCAAATAATAGGTGTGTTCCCATACGTCCATTGTCAATAGGGGGAATTTACCGGCTTTTACGGGAGTGTCGGCATTGGAGGTTTGGAGAATTTCCATTTTTCCCGTTTCGTCGCATACCAACCATACCCATCCGGAACCGAAAAGGGATTTGCCGGCAGCGGTGAACTTTTCTTTAAATTCGGCGAAGCTTCCGAAGTTTTTTTCAATAGCTTTCCCGAGTTTGCCTTTGGGTTCCGTATTCCCCGGTTTATGGGGTGTCAATTGCATGAAGAATTGATTGTGATTTAAAGATTGGGCGGCATTGTTGAAAATGCCTCCGTCGGATTTTTTTACAATATCCTCCATGGACATTTTTTCGAATTCCGTATCTTTTATCAAATTATTCAAATTGTTGACATAGGTGCGGAAATGTTTGCCGTAATGGTAGCTTATGGTCCGGGCACTCATATAAGGTTCGAGGGCATCGTCTTTATACGGAAGTTCCGGGAGTTCGAAAAGAGAATGATTTTCTTTGCATACGGCCGACCATAATACGAGTATTTCCGGATTCGAGTTGTTGTTTATCTTTTTCATATTCTATTTTTTATGTTAAACAATATGAATAATTCTTGCAAATAATGTGCCGGAATTAAGTTTGAGACTTTTATCCGGATGCGGTTTTTTTATTTCCGTATTTTCTTTTTTGGGAAATCGGTGCGGTATTCTCCGTAATTGCCGTCGATTTATTAAATTAGCGGATTCAAAGATAAGGATTATGAATATTTTGCATACGGCCGATTGGCATCTCGGACAGAGTTTTTACGAGTACGACCGCGGGGAAGAGCATCGGCTTTTTCTCGATTGGTTGAAAAAATGCATACGGGAGTATGAAGCGGATGTATTATTGGTTTCCGGCGATGTATTCGATTCTCCGAATCCTCCGGCCTCCGCCCAACGGCTTTACTATCGATTTCTTCGAGAGGCGACTTCTGAAAATCCTCGATTGCAGATTGTGATAACGGCGGGGAATCACGATTCCGCAGCTCGTTTGGAAGCTCCCAATCCTTTGTTTGAAGAGATGAATATCGCGGTAAGGGGGAGGGTTCCCAAAAATGCGGACGGGAGTATAGACGTGGAGTCCCTGATTATTCCTTTGGGAAATCCCGGTTTGCCGGAGGCTTATTGTTTGGCTGTGCCTTATCTGCGTCAGGGGGATTATCCCGATGCGGATACTTATGCCGAAGGGGTGAGACGGTTGTATGCATCGCTTTACGAGGAAGTGCGGGGGTACGGACGTCCTGTAATAGCCATGGGGCATCTCTATGCCTGCGGTTCCGAAATCTCGGGAAAGGATCGTTCCGAAAGAGTGGTTGCGGGAGGTTTGGACTCGGTGGGAGCCGACTCTTTCGCCGAGGATACGGCTTATGTGGCCTTAGGACATTTGCATCGTCCGCAACGGGTATTTAAGAGAGATAATATTCGATATGCGGGTTCTCCCGTTCCGATGTCGTTTGCGGAAAAGCATCATAAACACGGTGTCGTACTCGTGACTTTGGGAGAGGGGGGAGCGGATATACGAACCTTGGATTTCGAGCCTCCCGTTCGTATATTCAGTCTTACCGATTCTCCCGTACCCGTGGAGAAAGTGTTCGAGATAATCGAGGAATTGCCTTGCGGAAAGCCTTCGCTTTTGTCGCCTATCTTGGAGATAAAGGTTGCCATCGATCGTCCCGAACCTTCGTTGCGTCATCGTATAGAGCAGGCTTTAGCGGATAAGGCGGTGCGTCTGGCACGAATCGAAGCCGTGATTCCGGGAGGTGCCGAGGAAATGCCTGTTCTTACTTCCGATGAACTTCAGGCACTCAATCCCATAGATATTGCAACCGACGTTTTCCGGAGACGTTACGGAGGGGAAGACATGCCTCGGGAGATGCGGGATTTATTGATAAAAGTTGTGAAGGAGACAGGATTATGAAGATATTGGCGATAAGAGGAAAAAATCTCGCTTCCATAGAGGAAGCTTTTGAAATAGATTTCCGGGAGGAACCTTTGAGATCGGCCGGTATATTTGCCATTACCGGGAATACCGGTTCCGGCAAATCCACGCTTTTGGATGCGTTATGTCTTGCACTCTTCGACGATACGCCTCGTACTTACGGGGCTTCGGAGAATATTTCCGTAGAAGATGTGCCGGGGCGTACGCTTAATCAACGGGATTGTCGTACGATTTTGCGCCGCGGCGCCGGAAGCGGGTATGCGGAAGCCGATTTCGTAGCGCTTTCCGGTATTCCCTACCGTTCGCGATGGCAGGTGAGACGGGCGCACGAAAGACCGGACGGAGCTCTCCAGAATACGGAGATACGTCTGTATAATCTCGATACCGGTACGGAGGAACAGGGGACGAAAACCGAATTATTGGCAACCGTGTCCCGGCTTATCGGGTTGACATTCGAACAGTTTACCAGAGCGGTTCTGCTTGCCCAGGGAGACTTTGCCGCCTTTCTTAAAGCCAGACAAATAGAAAAAGCCGAGTTGTTGGAAAAATTGACGGGTACGGAGATTTATTCCCGGATATCCGTAAAAATATACGAATATTTTAAGGAAGCCGAAACGGCATATGACATTTTGGCATCTAAAATGGAAGATGTGGAGTTTTTGTCGGATGAAGAAAGACGGAATCTGGAGGAAGAGCGGGAGACATTGACTCCCGTTATCGAGGAGTTGACGGAGTTTATAAATATTGCCGACTCTGAATTGAAATGGATGGAACGGGATGCATTGCTCGAAGAGGCTGAGAGAAATGCCCGTTTGCGATGGGAAAAGGCCGGAGAGGATGTATTGCAGGCTTCTTCCCGTTACGACTATATCTCGAAAATCGATAAGGTGGCTTCCATAGGAGAGCGCTTTTATTTGTGGCGCAATACGAATGCGGATATGGAAGATGTGAAAAAGGCGTACGCAGCTAAACGAAAAGAGGCGGAGGAGGGGAAATCCGTCCTCGATACCCTGAATATCCGGATTGAGGAATGGAAAAAAGAATCGGAGAAATTGAGGACGGATTGGAAGCTTTTAAGTCCTGCGATTGAAAAAGCTAAGGAGATCGATATACGTATAGGAGAAGCCCGACGGAGGACGTATGAGCTTGAAGCGGATTATAAAAAGGCATTGGAGGCGGAATGCGAGGCGGAGAGTTACGGGAAGGAAATCGGAAATAGACTCGAAGAGGGGCGGAAGAAATATGAAAAACTCGGAGCGTGGTTTAAGGCTTGTGCGATTTATGAGCCGGCGGTTTCGAATATAGGTTTGATAACGACTCTTTTGGAGGATATAAGATTTGCCGTTTCCCAGCAGGAATTTTATGCGGAAAATTTGAAAAATGCTTTGGAGATATACGAGGATGGCATAAAATGTTTGGAGGCGGTGGAAGTCGAGAAAAAGCGCGTGGATGCAATGCTCCCCGAGGAAATTTATTTGTGGCGATCGAAGTTGGAACCGGGAACTCCCTGTCCCGTATGCGGGAGTACTTGCCACCCTTTTGCAATTTCGGGGAATATGCGGGAGGGGGGTGAGGATGGGGAACGTCGTTTGCGGGAAGAGGAATTGAACGGGATGAAACGGAAGATTGCCGCCGATATGGAACGTTTTTCGACTCGGGTCGAAAATTGTAAGAATGAAATATCCCGATTGGAAGTCCGCATACAGCATTACCGGGAACAGGAGAAGACGGCGACGGAGCGGGTCGACGTATTTTTGTATATGGTTTCCGATTGGAAAAAACGGTTGTCGGAAGGAGGACTTAAAGAGCGTTTGGAAAAATTTTCGGAGCGATGGAAGCGGAATCGGGAGGAATATGTGCGTATGGAAGAGATGCTTATGAAGACGGAGGCGGAGGCGGAGATTTCGGATAGGGAATTTCCGAAAATCAGAGAGATGAGAATGGAGAGAGAGAGGCTTTTCCGGGATGAAAAGCAGAAGGAAGAGGAGTTGTGCAGGGAACGGGCGGTTTTATTGAACGGAAATTCGGTGGATGAGGTTACGAGCGATTATGAAGGACGCAAGGCTTTGTCGGAAGATAAGGGCAGGAGGCTGACGGAGGAGTTCCGTCTCGTTTCTCAAAACCGGGATGCCTTGGAGGGAACGCTCCTGCGTATGGAAGAGGAGAAAATACGCCTTTCGGCTTTGACGGAGCGTTTGACGGAGGAAATCGGCAAATGGCTCGAAGCCGAAGGAATTTCGTGGGAGGTTTTATTCGAATTGGCGGGGAAGGATAAGAATTGGGTGCTAAGGGAAAAAGAGGCTTTGGCGGCATTGAAGGAAAATGAGACGGTTTGCAAAACGGCTTTTTCGGAAAGGCGTAAAAGCCGGGAACTTCATGCGGCATCCCGTATAGGCGGAAAATCCGAAGAATATGATATCGAATCGCTGACTTCCGGACTCGAGGAAAGCCGGAAACGACTAACTGAGATAAATCGGCGGAAGGCCGAGATAGAGATGATTTTTTCCGAAGAACGCAAGAAGAGAAAGAAAGTCGAGCTTATGAAGGAGCGGTTGGCGAAGAATGCGGAGGCGTTGGAACATTGGAGGCGTCTCAATCATTTGTTGGGTTCGGCATCGGGAGCGAAGTTCAAACAAATCGCTCAGGGGTATACCTTGGATGCGTTGCTGGTGTTTGCTAACAAACATTTGGAGGAACTTTCGAGCCGTTATAAGCTGGAAAGAATTCCGTCCACTCTCGCTTTGCAGGTGGTGGACGGGGATATGTTGAACGAAGTGCGTACGGTGCATTCGCTTTCCGGAGGAGAATCCTTTTTGCTTTCCCTGGCTTTGGCTTTGGGATTATCTTCTCTTTCGTCCAATCGTATGAAGGTGGAGTCGCTTTTTATAGACGAAGGGTTCGGTTCTTTGGATAAGGAAACCCTGAATGTGGCGATGGATGTATTGGAGGGGCTTCGGAGTCAGGGACGCAAAATAGGGGTTATTTCCCATGTTACGGAAATGACCGACAGGATAAATGCCAAAATCCGGGTTGTTAAATCCGCTGCCGGCAAGAGTTATGTACGGGTGGATTCTCCGGTCGGAGAATAAATACCCGGTGTAATAGAAATCATCGGTTAAACGATGCTTTGTTTTTATCTTTTCGGAGTTTTTCGGTATAGGTCCCTCGAGCATAAATTGCTTTTGAAATTCGGGATTGCGAGCAGATAAGAGTGAAAATGGCGGATCAGGGACGTTCGATTTCCGTATCCGTAAGCGCTGCTCCGGATGCGCGAAAAAATATATGGACGGATCTCGATGGAAACGGAAAACGGGATAAAGGCGGTAAGGAGGATGTGAAGGAGTTTGATAAATATGTGGAATATTTTCCGGTCGAAGGTTTGGAATATCTCGGTTTTTGCGGGGAAATTACGAAATTGGAATGCTCCGACAATAATTTTGTCGAAATCTTCGTTGTGAATAACCGAAGTATCGAATATCTCGATTGTTCCCGAAATGAATTGAGGAATATGGATATAAAGGCGGCGGTGAAACTGGATACGTTGTTATGCAGTCGCAATAAACTTAAAACCGTAGATTTTTCTCGAAATCTCCGGCTGAGTTATATAGAATGTTACTTGAATACGATTTCCGGAAAGGATATGCGCGATTTGATAGAATCCCTGCCGGATAGAAGAGGAGAGAAATCGGGTATAATCGTCGCTATCGATTTCGGGAATAAGAGCGAATACAATGTCGTTCGGAAAAGCGATGTACTTCAAGCCGATGCCAGGAATTGGAAGATATATGCTCTCGGTCATTCCAAGCCTTTTGAAGGCGTGGACGATTGATACGAAGTTCCGGTGATTTTACGCACCGGAACTTCATATCGGGGTTTAGAGGAGACCGTCCAGGGCTTGACGCAGGTCTGCGATAATATCTTCGGGATTTTCCAACCCTACGGAAAGCCTGACCATATCTTCGGCTATGTCGGCAGCGGCACGCTCCTCCGGGCTATGCGTGGAGTGGGTCATGCTGGCCGGGTGTTGAATGAGACTTTCCGCATCTCCCAGACTTACGGCGATGGCACATAGTTTAACGGAGTTTATCAGTTTCTTACCGGCTTCTATACCGCCTTTTACGTTGAAAGCAATCATGGCGCCGGGAAGGCTCATCTGGGCATTGGCCAATTCGTATTGAGGGAAAGATTTGAGGCCCGGATACGAGACTTTGGAGACCGCCGGATGGGATTCTAAGAACTCGGCTACTTTAAGGGCATTGGCACAATGGGCTTCCATGCGGATAGCGAGGGTTTTCAATCCTCTGTTGATCAGGAAAGCTTCGAAAGGCCCCAGGCATGCTCCGGTCATATCCTTTACCCCGACCAGGCGGACTTTGTCGATATATTCCTTACTGCCTGCAACGAATCCGGCAATCACGTCTCCGTGACCGTTCAGGTATTTTGTAGCCGAGTGTATTACGGCATCGGCTCCTAATTCCAAAGGACGTTGGAGGAAAGGCGTGGCATAGGTGTTGTCTACGATGACCATGCAATCCGGATTTTTATGGGCGATATGGGCTATGGCGCGAATATCGGCTATATACATATTGGGGTTCGCCGGAGTTTCGAAATATACCACTTTGGTATTGGGACGCATGGCTTTGGCTACTTCCTCCGGATTGCGGATGTCCACGAAGGTGGTTTCTACTCCGAAGCGGCTTATGCCGTGTGCGAGGAAAGAATAAGTGCATCCGTAAAGGGTTTTCGAGGCGATGATATGGTCGCCCGCATTTACGCTTACCCATAGGGCGGAGGTTATGGCACCTATTCCCGATGCCGCGGATACGGCGGCTTCGGCGTTTTCCAACAAAGCTATTTTTTCTTCCACCTGAGTGTTGGAGGGATTGCCGAGACGGGTGTAGATATACCCTTCTTCTTCCAGTGCGAATCGTCTTCCGCCCTGTTCGGCCGAAGAGAAGACGAAAGTGGAAGTTTGATAGATGGGAGTAGCCAGTGCACCGAATTCATTGGGTTGGTAACCTCCGTGAATAGAGCGGGATGCGAATCCCATGGATTTAATTTCTTCTTTTTTCATTTTTCTGTGATTTTATGTAGGTGTTTTTTTATGGAAGTATTTTTGTAGAACCGTGTAAATGCAGAGGCTTGTCAAAGCAATCAGGGGCAAACCGGATAATATTGTTGCAGGTCGGAGTATAAACCATAAGGGAATAGCCGTAAGGCTTATGCAAAGGTTTATTTTCAAGAGAATTTTCACCCATCGCAAGTTTTGTTTCCTGAAAATAAAAAAAGGGAGGAGGAGGTTTGTAGGATTGGCCCATAGGATATTGTAATTGGGAGCCGTCATGGGATGAAGAGTGAAGAATCCGAGGAAAACGATGAGAAGCCCGATGAGCCCGCTTGCGAATAATACGACGGATGAAACAACGCCTGTCGTTTTTTTCCATAGGCATAAAAGGGCGGCGATTGTGAGGAGGATTGCGGAAAATATAAAAGCGGGTCTTTCGTATACGGGAATGAGGGGTGCGGCGTTTTCGAAACTCAGGATTTCTCGAGGGGGATCCGTCAGATTTTCTCCTCCCGCTTGCATGTGTTCCATATATGTCATAAGGTTGTGGGGGAGGAAGGCCGCTTCTTTCGGACCGGCTGTCCTGTTGCCTCTTTGTCCCAAGATAGTATGTATGCCCCATTGTATCCAGGGGGAGATTCGAAGGCAATCGTCCAAATGGCTCCAATAGGAACGTCCTTCCGGCAGCCTGCTTCGCTCTATGGGACGGATTAAGGAATTTTCGATAATATCCCGTACCCGGGTAGAGCAGTTGTCGTAAAGAAAATTATAGCGGTAGGAACGATTTTCCGGAAGGTAGTTTGTAAGCAAAGCGTCGAATAATTTTTGTTTTTCCCGTTTGAGAAGTTTTAATTTTTGGGCATATACGTTTCTTTTGCTGTTGCGGTAAGAATTTAAAAAAACTTCGAAGGTCGAGATGCTGAGACTGTATTCCAATAGTCCGCTGGCATATTTGGGATAGAAATAAGGGGTGTTGAAGTCGAATGTCCCGTAATTGAAAACCGCATCTATGCGGTTTGTCGAATCGTATACCCGAATGGCCGAATGGCCGAAGAGAGCATAGAGTTCCGCTCCGGGAGAACAGGTGAGCAGGAAAATTTCCGCTTTATCGGAGAGAGAAGGGAGGTTATCGTATGCGATAGCCTCCCTTCGGAAGGAGCCGGTAAAGAGGATGAGGAGTGCAAAAACGCTCCGTTTTATGTATTCGTTCATATTTCTTCAGGTTTTAAAATATCCTTCGGATAGCGTATGTCGGTGAGAAAAAGTGCATTTCCGGGTACGGAAATGCCGGCTCTTCCCCGGTTTTTGGCTTCGATGATTTTTTCGAATTCTTCTATGTCGATTTTTCCCTGTCCTATTTTGAGCATGGTGCCGACGATGGCTCTTACCATATTCCGGAGGAAACGGTCGGCCGTGAGGGTGAATACCAATCTGTCTCCCCGGTCTTCCCATTTCGCTTCCATTATCCTGCATAAATTGGTTTTGGTATCGGTATGGAGTTTTGAAAAACTCGTAAAGTCGGAATATTTGAAAAGGGAGCGGCAGGCGGTATTCATGAGTTCTATGTCCGGGATGGGATATACCTTGTACGAATAAGATGAAAAGAAAGGATTTTTGGATTTTCCGATATAGTATTTATAAGTCCGGGAAATGGCCGAAAACCGTGCATGAGCGAGGACGTTTACGGCATAAATCCGGTATATCGCTATGGCTTCGGGCAGGATGCGATTCAGCCGGTAAACGAATTCGTCGATTCGGCAAAGAGGCGTTTCGGTATCGAAATGAGCTACGTAGAAACTCGCATTTACTCCCGTATCCGTTCTTCCTGCCCCGGTTATTCCGAGTTTTTTTCCGAGGAGGAGTTTGAAGGCATTTTGCAATTCTTCCTGTACGGAAGGAGCATTGGGTTGGATTTGCCAGCCGCAATAGGAAGAACCGTCGTACGCCAATTCCATAAAATATCGAAACATTTTACTCTTTTTGGATGTGCGAATATAGGAAAAATTAATACGAATATCGAGTTTTTTAAAGCCCGCTTTTAATATTAATCAAAATATAATTATCTTTGGATAATTCAATAAGGATTTGCATGCTATGAAAGATTTGATGAAGAATATGGAGACCCTGTCGGAAAATATTCCTAAAGGAGTATGCCTGGTAGCGGTATCCAAGACTCATCCCGTAGAGGATATCAAGACGTTGTACGACGGAGGTTGCAGAGTGTTCGGAGAAAACAAAGTTCAAGAGTTAGTGGATAAGGCTGCCGTTTTACCTCGGGATATCGAGTGGCATTTGATTGGACATCTCCAGCGCAATAAGGTGAAATACATCGCTTCTTTTGTGCATTTGATTCATAGCATCGATTCGTTCGAGTTGTTGAAAACCGTAGACAAGGAGGGGAGAAAATGCGGGAGGATCGTGGATTGCCTGTTGCAATTCCATATAGCCGAAGAGGATACGAAATACGGATTGAGCCGTGAGGAGGCGGAAGAATTTTTGGGATCTCGGGAGTTTGCCGCTTTGGAGTACGTGCGTATCAGGGGAGTGATGGGGATGGCTACGAATACCGACGAAATGTCGACGGTAAGGCGGGAATTCCGTTGTCTTCGCAATATTTTTACGGAAATTAAGGAGAAGTTTTTTAAGGATAAGGATTATTTTAAAGAAATATCCATGGGAATGTCCGGAGATTATCCCGTTGCAATAGAGGAAGGGAGTACGATGGTAAGGATAGGGAGTGCGATATTCGGATTACGAGATTATACAAACAAATAAATACAAGATTATGGCAGATTTAAGAACAGAGTTTTTGGGATTGAAATTGAAATCTCCCGTTATAGCCGGAAGCAGCGGGATGACTTCCGATATAAATCACCTTATTGCCTTGGAGAAGGCGGGGGTGGGGGCCGTTATATTGAAGTCTATTTTTGAAGAGCAAATCAACCGGGAAACAACTGCTTCCATCGGGAGCGGAGATGCTTATCCCGAGGCCGGAGATTATATTCGTAATTATATCCGGGCGAATACGCTCGAGGAGTATGTGAAATTATTGAAAACCGCAAAATCGGAATTGGGTATTCCGGTTATTCCGAGCATTAATTGCATGACGGACGGAGGTTGGGTGGATTTCGCCCGTCATTTGGAAGATGCCGGAGCGGACGCCGTAGAAGTCAACGCCTTTGTCCTTCCTGTAAATCCGTTTCGGGAGAGTGCGGATGTGGAATCGGTTTATTATCGGATAATAAAACACTTGAAGTCGGAGATAAAAATACCCGTCCTCTTTAAAATCGGTCATAATTTTACGAACTTACCGATGTTCGTTTCCAAATTGAAAGGTTATGGGGCGGATGGAGTTACGATATTCAACCGGTTTTTCGAACCGGATATAGATATCGATAAGATGGAAGTGGGGGGAGCCACCGTATTTACGACATCTTCCGATATCCGTACGACCATACGCTGGACGGGTATTTTGAGATCGATGGCCGGAAACTTCGATATTTCCGCATCTACGGGGGTACACGACGGAAAATCCGTAGTGAAACTTTTACTTGCCGGGGCGGATACCGCTCAGTTGTGCTCGGTGCTTTATCGCGAGGGAACGGATGTCGTGAGGAAAATAAACGGAGATATTGCGGCCTGGATGGATGCCAAAGGTTACCGCAGCATCGAAGAGTTCCGGGGTAAATTGGCTTATTCGGATATAAAAAATGTGGACCTTTACGAGCGTTCGCAATTCATGAAATATTTCAGTAATAAGAAAATCGATAGATTATGAAAAGAAATGTGTTTTTTTTGTCAGCCTTATTGTCGGCTTTGTTCTTCTTTTCATGTGCCGACGGGAAATATGCCGGGGTGCCGGATAAATATACCGGACTATTGGAAACGGCTTTTTTAAAGGCGGGGGAAAATGCCGGTGAATTGGAAAAGGCGATGAAAGATTGTCGAAGGGAAAGACGGGAGGGTATGGCCTATTTGATTGCCTATATGCCGGAGCGGGATTTGACTGCTCTTAAGGGAGATTTCCTTTTGGAAAATGTGAATTTGGCCTACGATGCCCGGGAACGTTTCGTATGGGCCAAAGAAGTGCCGGATTCCATATTCTTCAACGATGTGCTTCCTTACGTATGTTTGAACGAAACCCGGGAAAATTGGAGAGCGGATTTTTACAAACGTTTTGCACCCGTTGTGGATGGCTGCACGACTCTGATGGAGGCTGCCGTAGCCGTGAATAAAGCCGTACGGGGGGAAGTGAAGGTGGAGTATAATACCAAACGTAAAAAACCCGATCAAAGTCCTTTCGAATCTATGGAACAGGGAATGGCTTCGTGTTCGGGTCTTTCCATATTGTTGACCGATGCTTTCCGTTCCGTGGGTATCCCTTCCCGTATAGCCGGTACTCCGAATTGGCACGATAACCGGGGAAATCATAATTGGTCGGAAGTATGGGTGGACGGGAAATGGTATTTTACCGAATATTATTACGAGGCTTTTAATAAATCCTGGTTCGTGGCCGATGCGGGTAAAGCCGTATCCGATGAAAGAGAACATGCCATATACGCTTCTTCGTACCGGCCTACGGGTATTTCCTTCCCTCTTGTATGGGACGAAAGCATAGATTACGTACATGCTTTTAACGTGTCGGAAGATTATATCCGTTTGGCCAAGCAACAGATGGCGGATAGGGAAAAAGACGGTCGATATGTGGAAGTTAGCGTAATGATGTTTAAAAATCGTCGTTTTTCCCGGGGCTCGGGAGGACGTGTGGCTGCCAATGTGGATGTGTTTTGCGGAGAGAATCAAATGGGGGGAGGACGTACAGCCGGACCGACACAGGATATGAATGATACGTATCGCATATGGTTGGAAAAGAATAAGACTTATTCGTTTAAGTATTTCGATGCCGAACAACGTTGGAAATCGGTGGATGTCGCCGTAGCGGAAAAACCGATGACGGTGCGGCTTTATATGGAAGATTGAGGTTTTATGGAGCATAATCACTTGGTTGTAATGGCGGGAGGACTCGGCAGTCGTTTTTGGCCGGTGAGTACTCCCGAACATCCTAAGCAGTTTGTGGATATTACGGCTTCCGGACGTTCGTTGATACGAATGACGGTAGATCGTTTCAAGGGTATATGTCCCGTCGAAAACATATGGGTCGTGACTTCCGTAAATTATCGGGAAATCGTAAAAAAGGAATTGCCGGAGATTCCGGATGGCAATATATTGTCGGAACCTTGTATGCGAAATACGGCCCCATGTATAGCTTATGTGGCCTGGAAAATAAAGATTAGGGATAAACATGCCAATATCGTGGTTTCCGCAGCCGACCATATGGTGAAAAACGAAGCGGAGTTCCGTCGTGTGATGCGGGAGGGTTTGGCGTTTACTGCAGTTCGGGATTCCATTCTCACCGTAGGAATAAAGCCGTCGCGTCCCGAAACCGGATACGGATACATAAAAACGGATACGGGGAGTTTTTCCGGAGGCATTCGAAAAGTGGAAGGATTCAGGGAAAAGCCGGACGAGCTGACTGCCTTGCGTTATTTCGAGCAAGGTTCTTACCTTTGGAATTCGGGAATATTTCTTTGGAATGTGGCAACTCTTGAAAAAGCCATACGGAAAAATGCTCCTGAAATAGCGGAAATATTCGACCGGATTGCACCGGATTTATATACGGAAAGAGAACAGGAGACGGTGAATGAATTCTTCCCTTCTTGTCCGAAGATATCGGTGGACTATGCGGTAATGGAATCGGCCGGCAATATATGGGTATATCCTGCGGACTTCGGTTGGTCGGATCTCGGCACCTGGGGGTCTTTATACGAACTTATGGATAAGGATGAGAAGGGGAATGCCGTATGCGGCGATAGCGTGCGGATGGTGGAATCCTCAGGATGTATCGTTAAGGTGTCCGATGCCAAAGAAGTGGTCGTACAGGGATTGGAGGGATATATCGTTGCGGAAGCCGGCGGGCGTATTTTGATTTGCCGAAAATCGGACGAACAGCGTATAAGGGAATTTACATCGAAATGATATGGATAAAAGGGAGATGCGTAGAATGATGCGGGAGATAAAGCGGCAGTACTCTTCGGAGAATAAGAAAAACCTGTCGGCTTCCGTATGGGAAAAAGTGGAGAGAACGGATAAATTCAAAGAAGCCAAAGTGGTAATGGCTTATTGGTCGATGGACGACGAAGTATATACCCACGATTTCGTAAGACGTTGGAGCGCAACTAAGGAATTGCTTTTGCCTTGCGTACGAGGGGATGAATTGGAAATACGGCGTTTCGAAGGGGATGAAAATATGGTTGCGGGAGAGGGTTACGGCATTCCGGAGCCGGTGGGTGCGGTTTATTCCGAACCGGAATCCATCGATTTGATTTTGGTTCCGGGCGTGGCATTCGATGCCGATGGGAATCGTTTGGGAAGGGGAAAAGGTTATTACGATAAAATATTGAGGCGAACCTCGGCTTATAAGATGGGAGTTTGTTTCGATTTTCAATACGTATCCCGGGTTCCTGTGGAAGAATGCGATATGCCGGTGGATACGGTGATCGTATCGGTCCCCCGCTAAAGATACGGGTGATTTTATCGATAAGTTTTCGTATTTGAATTGCGCCTCAAAAATTTCATGTCTGAATTTTGAGGCGCAATTCGGTATGCTCGGCATGAGTATTGTCTAACGGGTGCAAGTCCCCAATGAGCCCTAATAGCGGGAATCATACAGCCTAAGGCAAGGGTGTCCATCGTGAGTTGGAATCTGAAAGAAGCCGGTGGCAAACATCTGACCTAACGTACAGAAACTTCATATAAGGCATATGACCGTGGGTAAGGTTGCCGAACAAACCAAAGCCCGATAGCTATTCGGAACGGTCGGTGTAAATGAAGTAGGTATAAGATGGAAAGACAATGCCCTTATCGGAGGAGGTCTCACGGACATGGATATTAGTTGCTCTTACAAAATCCATGGAGTAAAGCTTGGCTTGAGAAGTCAGCCGAGGTCATAGTAGTGGAGTAATCGGTAACACTCTACGAAGGACTGAACCTAACAATTAAGCGATTAGTAATTGAAAGTTACCTCATGAAAGATAGAAAGCAGAAAACATTATCCCAAACTAATGACTGCCCCCAAAGATATAGGACGGAATCCGAATGGTATGGGGGAGTGCAGACTTTCATGTGGATGACTGAAGACAACATCGTGGAAGTTCCATTCGACAAGGAGCACCTATTAGAAGTAATCCTTAATCCCGACAATCTCAATAAAGCCTACAAGGCAGTAGTGAGGAATAAGGGATGTGGCGGTATCGACGAGATGTCATGTGAGCAACTTCTCCCATGGCTTTTGGCTAATAAGGATGAATTGATACGCACCTTACTTGACGGTACATACCGTCCGAATCCAGTCCGAAGGGTAGAGATACCCAAGGACAATGGCAAGAAGCGGCTATTGGGCATACCCAATGTGGTTGACCGATTGGTGCAACAAGCCACCAACCAAGTACTGACAATAATCTATGAGCCCCAATTTTCGAGAAGGAGTTTCGGTTTCCGCCCGAAGAGGGACTGCTGGAGAGCACTGCGAGAAGTGCAGAAGATAGTAGACGAAGGCTACAAATACGTAGTAGACCTTGACCTTGAACGCTTCTTTGACACAGTGAATCACAGTAAACTCATAGAGCTACTCAGCCGTACCATCAAGGACGGCAGAGTGGTCAGCCTCATACACAAATATCTTCGGAGTGGAGTAATAGACAGAGGTCTATGGCATGCAAGCGAGGAAGGCACTCCCCAAGGAGGACCGCTAAGCCCGCTACTCAGCAACATCATGTTGAACGAGTTGGATAAGGAGCTTGCAAGACGTGGACATCCCTTTGTGCGCTATGCCGATGATTTGATGATATTCTGCAAAACCAGGCGTGCAGCAGAACGTGTACGAAAATCAATAACTAAATTCATTGAAGGGAAACTCTTCCTCAAGGTAAACAAGGAAAAGACAGTAGTTTCATACATTAGAGGTGTGAAATATCTCGGCTACTCCTTTTATGTGAACAAAGGCAAATGCCAACTCACGGTGCACCCCAAGTCCAAGGCAAGGATGAAGTCAAAGCTAAAAGAACTGACAAGTCGAAGCAATGGCTGTGGATATGCCAAGAGAAAGCAGAAGCTGAAAGAATACATACAAGGATGGGTAGGATACTATCACCTTGCCAACATGAAGCGTCTATGCCTTGAGACCGATGAATGGCTAAGACGAAGATTTCTCGAGTGGAACCCAAAATAGGAACCGCCGTATGCCGAACGGCACGTACGGTGGTGTGAGAGGTCGGTAAACATGAAAATAGGAGATAAACACCTACGATTAGTGTTTACCTCCTACTCGATTCCTTATCTTCCGAAAAACGTTCCATTCCATGGGAATCGGTTTTTTTGCCTTTCCCGTCGTCCGGTAACCGTTTCAGAGTTTCGAAAGGAGAATTTCGGCAATTTGAACCGCATTGGTGGCGGCTCCTTTTCGGAGATTGTCCGCAACCACCCACAGATGAAGTCCGTATTCCGAGAACAAGTCCTTGCGGATGCGTCCCACGAATACCTCGTCTTTTCCCCAAGCCTGCAACGGCATGGGGTATTCCGAAGGAATATCCCTTACCTCGCATCCGGGAGAAGCTTTCAGGAGTTTCATCACTTTGTCCATAACCGGCGGATGCCGGAATTCGGCATAAACAGATTCGGAATGTCCGCCTTCTACGGGAACCCGTACCGCCGTAGCGCTTACGCATATATCCGCATCTCCGAATATCTTTCGGGTTTCTTCCGTCATCTTCATTTCTTCTTTGGTGAATCCGTTACCGGTGAAAAAATCGATTTGGGGGATGACGTTTTTATCTATCCTGTGCCGGTAGGCTCGAGACTCGGGAGAGAGGCCGTCCGTGGAGCAATCCGGATTTTCGCCCCGTTCCGTTTCCAGTTGTCTCACTCCTTTGAATCCGCTGCCCGTCACGGACTGATAAGTGGATACGATAATCCGCCTGAGCCGGAATTCCCTGTGGAGAAGGTTCAAAGCTACGGCCATTTGTATGGTTGAGCAATTGGGGTTTGCAATAATACGATCGCCGGCCTCGATTAAATGTCCGTTGATTTCCGGAATAATGAGTTTGACATCCGGGTCCATCCTCCAGAATGAAGAGTTGTCTATGACCCGGCATCCCCGGGAGGCGAATGCCGGAGCCCATATTTTCGATACCGTAGCTCCGGCGGAAAATAATGCGAGATCCGGCTTGAGTTTCAGGGCTTTTTCGGGAGTAATCACCGGAATTTCCCGGTTCCCGAATACGATGTGTTTGCCTGCGGACTTTTCGGAAGCTACCGCAATGAGTCCGGAAACGGGAAATTTCCGCTCTTCAACTACTTGAATGATTTTACGGCCTACCATTCCGGTGGCTCCTACGACGGCTAATATCATATGCTTGAAATAATATCGTTAAACAATCCCGATGCCGTTACTTTTGCACCGGCTCCCGCTCCTATGATTTTTATGGGAGAAGAATAGTTGCGGCTGAAGATGATGACGGCGTTGTCCCGGTCGCATATCCCGTATAGAGGATGCGAGACGTCTACGGCTTGGAGACCTATTTTGCATCCCGTATCCGAAATCCGGGATACGTATCTTAGCCGCCGGCCCTCGGCCTTCGCTTTTTCGTAAATATGCCGGATATGCTTTTCTTCCCTTCTTAATTTTTCGTATAATTCATCCCCTTCGGTATTCAAGATGTCCGGAGAGAATAGAGCTCGGACGGAAATATCTCCGGGCTCGATTTTTTTCCCGCATTCCCGGGCTAAAATTACCGTTTTGCGGATTACATCCGTTCCCGATATATCGATGGCGGGATTCGGTTCGCTATAACCCAATTCCCGTGCTTTTCGTAAAAGCTCGGCGAAACTTGTAGTCCCGTCGTAATTGGAGAACAGATAGTTTAAAGTGCCCGATAATATGGCCTCTATCGTATGGATTCGATCTCCGCCCCTCAACATTTGCCGGATGGTCGATATTACGGGAAGGGCTGCTCCTACGGTAGTTTCGTATAGAAATGCGGAACCGCTGCGGGAAGAAACCTCGCGGATTTTTTCGTATTTTTCATAAGAATCCGCTAAGGCTATTTTATTGCAGGTAACTACGCTCATATTCGTTTTCAGGAAATCCGTATAAGAGGAGGCTATGAGCCGGTCGGCCGTACAGTCTACCATTATACTGTTTTTCAACCCGAAGGTTTCGGCTTTTTCTCGAAATTTTCGGATGTCGGAATTTTCGCCTTCCTCGATGGATTCGGACAGACCGGCCGGTTCGAGTCCGCTTTTTCTGAAAACCATCTTTCTGCTGTTGCACAGGCCGGCGATATGAATATGTTTTTTGTTCGGAATTTCCGAATCGTTATAATTTTTGATGATGGAGACGAGTTCTTTCCCGACTTTTCCGTATCCGGCTATGAAGAGATTGAGTCGTTTGGTATTTTCTTCGAAAAATTTGCGATGAAGGACTTTTAAAGCCACATCCGCTTCCCGGGCGGATATGATTGCCGATATGTTTTTCCCCGAATATCCCTGTGCGATTGCTTTGACGTTTATCCCGTTTTCTCCCAGGGTTTCGAGCATATCTACTCCCGTTCCGCATCGTTTCCCGACATTGTTGCCGACGATGGAGAGGATGGATAAGCCGTTTTCGAGACTTATGGCTTCGATTTTGCCTTGTCGTATTTCCTCCGAGAAAATCTCGTTCGAGACTTGGTATGCCGCTTCCGCATCGTCTTCGGTTACGGCAATGCATATCGAGTGGATGGAGGATGCCTGTGTGACCATAACGATGTCGATACCTGCGCCGGCCAAAGCTCCGAATAGACGTGCGGAATGCTCCGCGATGCCTGTAGTGTCGTTGTTCCGTACGGAAAGCAATGCGATTTTTCCGCTTTGGCATACGCCTCTTATGTCGTCCCCTGTCTTCGGAATTGTCGATTCGATGCAACTGCCGGGATGTTCCGGAGAAAACGTATTCCGTATTTCTATGGGAATGGCTTTTTCTACGGCGGGCAGTATGCTGGGAGGGTAAACGACTTTGGCTCCGAAATGGGAAAGTTCCCGGGCTTCCCTGTAGGATATGTATTCGATGGTTCTCGCTCGGGGGACGATATGCGGATCGGCCGTCATCATGCCGTCGACATCGCTCCATATTTGCAACACTTCGGCATTTACGGCCGCTGCAATCAGAGAGGCGCTGTAGTCGCTCCCGCCTCTTCCCAAAGTAGCGGTTCGTTGCCGGGAAGTCCCGGCTATAAACCCCTGGACGATGTAGAGACGGGAATCGTATTCCTTTATCAGAGCATTTATCCGGCTATAGGTTTCCGGAATATCTACGACTTGCCTCTGGCCTTTTAACCGGGTTTTTACCATATCTCTGGCGTCCAACCAGCGGTTTTTTATTCCTATGCTCATCAACTTTTCCGACAGGATTTTGGAAGAAAGAAGTTCTCCGAAACTCATGATGAGATCAAGAGTAGGCTTGGAAATTTCTTTGAGATAAAAAATCCCTCTGCATATTTCCCGTAGTTGTCGAAACGAATCCGCCGTATCTTCCTGTAACGGGCGGATATCGTAATCTTCGGGAAAAAGTTGACCGATAATGTCCGAATGGCGTTTTTCCAGTCGCTCTATCATCGTGGTATATTCGGATTTGCCGGAAGCTGCGGTTTTTCCGATTTCTATCAGACTGTCGGTGCATCCTCCGATTGCCGATACTACTGCGACGGCAGGACTTTTTTTTACGGATTTTGAAACGATGGATACCACTTTCGATATGTTGCCGGCATCGGAGACGGAACTCCCGCCGAATTTAAGTACTTGCATGATGTTCTCGATTTAAAAAATGTATGTGTTTTTTTACAATGCTTTCTATCTGCCTGTTTTCGATAAGAAAGCCGTCATGTCCGTATTCGGATCGGATGATATCGAATTCCGCACCTTTTATATGGGATGCGAGGAATTTTTGTTCCCGAACGGGAAATAGACCGTCCGAGTTTATGCCGATAACTATAGTTTCCGCTTCGATATTTTCCAGAGCTTTTGCAATACCGCCGCGTTTGCGTCCCACATTATGGGAGTCTACGGCATTGGTTAACGTATAATAGGAATAGGCATCGAAACGTTTCGAGAGCTTTTGTCCTTGATAGCGCTGATAGTCGGCCGATTTTCTGGCAAACACAGGTGGTCTTTCGTCGTCTTCGGCCTGGGTTTGTTTATAACCTTCATAGGAGCGATAGGATATAAGGGCGATGGAACGGGCCGTTTCCAATCCTTTTTTCCCTCCGTTTATGTCTTTTTCTTCCAGGAAGCTGGGATCGGAGAAAAGAGCCATCCTTTGCGATTCGTTAAAAGCCGTTCCCCACGGGGATACTCTGGCATTGCAGGCGATGAGTACCATATGCCGGATCGTATGAGGGTATAGAATACTCCATTCCAAAGCCTGGAATCCTCCTATGGAACCTCCGACGATAAGGTCGATGACGGGAATCTTCAAGTGTTCTTTCAGCATATATTGACTGCGGACGATGTCCCGGATGGTTAGTTTGGGGAATTTAAGCAGATACGGTCTTCCCGTGGCACTGTCGGACGCTGGTCCGCTGCTCCCGTAACAGGAGCCTATCATATTGGCACAGACTACGTAATACCGCTCCGTATCGAATAGTTTTCCCGGTCCGACCAATTGGGGCCACCATGATTCGGGATCGGAATTCGCAGTGAGTGCATGACAAATCCAAATCACTTTTTTATGCGGCTCGTACTCATCGCTGTGGTGGTAGCATAGGGTAAGTTCGCTCAAAGCCTCTCCGCTTTCGAGTCGAAAGGGAGACTTCGTTTTAAAATATGATTTTTTCATAGTCCTGCTTTTTTAAAGGCCTGTTCGATGTCTTTTTTGATATCCTCGATATGTTCTATGCCCAGAGATATCCGTAATGTGTTGGGACCGATTCCGGCGGCCTGCAAAGCTTTGTCGCTCAATTGAGCATGCGTGGTGGAGGCAAAGTGCGAAATCAGGGTCTTGTTGTCTCCCACATTTACCAGATGGCTCAGGAGTTCCAAAGACTCTATGAATCCGGCCGTTTTTTCCCTGTCTCCTTTGATATCGAAAGAAAGCACTCCGCCGTAACCGTGACGGAGATATTTTTTTGCGAACTCGTGATTGGGATCGGTTTTCAATCCGGGATATTTGACTCCCGCCACAAGAGGATGAACATGGAGCCATTCGGCCAATTCCCGGGCATTGGAAAGAATGCGATCCATCCTTAGCGATAGGGTTTCCACACCTTGTGCAAGGAGAAAGGCATTGAAGGGGCTCATGCAACATCCCCAGTCCCGAAGTCCTTCCGCACGGGCTTTTACGGCAAAACTCCGGTTCGTTTTTCCGGAATCTCCACCGAAACTTTCCCAGAAATTAAGTCCGTGGTAGGATACGGACTTTGCCGTGAAATCCGGAAAATTCCCGTTTCCCCAATCGAAATTTCCGCAATCCACGATAATACCTCCTATGGAGGAACCGTGACCTCCAATCCATTTTGTGGCTGCATGAGTTATGATATTGGCTCCCCATTCTATGGGACGGAATACATAGCCGGCGGCCCCGAAGGTGTTGTCTATAATCAGGGGAATTCCGTGTTTGCGTGATAATTCCGCAATTTTTTCAAAATCCGGAATGTAAAAATCGGAATTTCCTATAGTCTCTACGAAAAGAGCTTTTGTAGATTTGTCGATGAGTTTTTCAAACTCTTTTACATTGCCTCGGGGAGCAAAACGGAAATCGATGCCGAGTTTACGAAAACTGATATCGAACTGATTGTAGGTACCTCCGTATAGAGATGAGGAACATATGATATTGTCGCCTTTGCCGGCTATGGTGGCGATTGTTAAAAACTGCGAAGCCTGACCGGAAGAAACGGCTACGGCCTCGCTTCCTCCTTCGAGTGCGGCGATTCTTTTTTCGAGAACTTCGGTCGTAGGGTTTGAGAGTCGGGTGTATATATGCCCTTGCGTTTTCAGTTCGAATAAATCGGCTGCGTGTTTCGAATTGTCGAATAAAAAAGACGAGGTTTGATATATGGGAGTTGCACATGCCGTATTTGAACCTCCGCTACGACGTCCTCCATGAACCTGTAAGGTGTCGAAATGAATATTTTCCATGATGATGAAAATTAGGGTAAAAAAATAATAATGGATGAAGATTTATGGGATCCCCCAAAGGATCCGCATAGGACCCTAAGAATTAACCGAGCATCTTGCGATGCATTCGCATCATCATGTTTGTAGTGATAACAGAAAAGCCGCAGGAGGCGAGAGCGCCGCCTTTAGAGAATTCGATATTTGCTTTTCCGTTCATATTGACTTATTTTTCCGGGAACAAAAATAGATTTTATAAATATAACTTCCAAAAAATCCTGCATAGTTTTCCGGAGATCGTAAAAATTCTTTTGTGCCTTATTGAAATTTCCATTCAATCCGGGCACAAAAGAATTTTAATGCGGTTTATGTTCGATTGGTCATTACGCCCTGTTTTGCATTGATCCCCCTGCCGGAATTCGGTTATTCCTTCTTTTTCTTCTTTGTTGCTTCGGCTATTTTTATACGAATATCGGAAAGGCGGACGGAGCGGAAAACGATGCGGTTATCCGCATCTATGAGAATGTATGTCGGAAGAACGTTTACCGGATAGAGACGGATTATTTCGGAATTCCTTCCCTTGAGATCGGAACCGTTCGTCCAAATCATGGCATCCGTGCCTACGGCTTGTTTCCACAGGGCGGGGTTGTCGTCGAGGGATATGCTGACGATTTCGAGGCCTTGGGGATGGTATTGCCGGTAGATCTTCACCAGTTCCGGATTATCTTTACGGGAAGCCTCGTTTTGTGAGGCCCAGAAATGCAGAAGCTTCCATTTGGCGGGCAGACTGTGTAAGGCAAAAGAGTTGCCGTCCGGTTTTGTCAATCTGAATTCCGGTGCCGTTTCCCCTATGCCCGATTTTTCATAACGTTTAAGAGTGGCCGCAATGGCCTTACCGGGAACCGATATGCGGGCCGACGGACCTAATAATTCGTATTTGACACGAAGTTCCGCTTCGTCGTCCATGCTCATTCCCAAAGCGATGATATATGCTGATATATAGCTGTCGGCATTGGCTTTTATCAATTCTTGCATCTTGCCGGCCGATTGTTTGTAAACCTGATCGAGACGGGCTTGCAAACAGCGGATTTCGGCGTCGTTCATGCCTTTTTCCAAAACTTTGTATTCCGCTTCGATGCGTTTTTGTTCGGCGGCATAATCGAGTCCTATATGCTCGAATTCTTTGCGGAGTTTTGCGGCGGGGCCTTCTCCCTCGATGACGGCCTTATTCGCAGATATATATACCTGATAATCGATATTTTCCAATATCATGGGTAGCCGGCCTTCCGTTCCGGCCAAAATCAAATCGACGGCGCGGATACCCTCCGGGAGTTTTCCCGTGAGTACGAACCCGGCGTTTTCGACGGGAGCCGAAGCCAAGGTGTCGGGATATCCGAAATCCGCAGCCACCAAATATACTTTTTCGGTTGTCAAATTGCGGATTTTCCCGTATATCGCGTAACCCGTCTGTGCCCTGCAAATTCCGCCGTACATAATTCCGGACAATAACAATAATAATGTTTTTTTCATACGTATATAATTATAACGTCTTTTCTTCGATTTCATAGCACCTTCGGATGCTATGAAATCGAAGAAACCATTCAATAAAGCATACAACTGCCCAAACGCATGTTGAATAGGGGAGAACCGCTGACCGTACCCACCTGTTGATTGCCCATCGTGAGACGGATGTAACGTACGGGTTTCTGTTTGTCTTCGGGGATTTCGATAAAGGTTTCTTCTCCCGGTGCGTTACCGACGGTGACAGCTCCGTCTTCATTGGTTGCGGACCTCCAAATATAACCGTCGTTCGAAAATTCGATTTTTACGGAGGAGAGCAGGTAGTTCCCGTCCCCGCTGTCGTTTCGCGGATACTGCATCACTTTCATGCCATGTACCGTCTGTTCCCGTTGCATATCGATTTTTACTTCCACGATCGAAGCTCCCAAAGTCTGTCCGGGTTCGAAATAGGTGTAAGCATCGTCGTCGAGCAACCATGCCGCTCCCTTTTCTCCGTAACCGGAGTATAGCGTATCCGAACAACTCACTTTCCAACCCGTCGTATCGAGAGGACTAATGCCCGGTTTGTTGTTTAAATTCGATACCCCCATTTCGGTTAATGAGAAATTTTCTTCGAGTTTTGTCGTTTTTTTATACAATTGAATGGCATCTATGGAATATTTCTTATTTATTCCGAAATAGTGTTTGTTATAACGTTCCACTCCGAATTCTTCGCGCGTCTTCATCAGGAACTGTAAAGTAACCAAACCCATATATTCATCGGTAATGCTTGCGTGAGTCTTGCCGTATTTCTCCTCCATATAGCGGTTTTTTCCGAGGATTACTTTTTTAAGATTCGGGAAGTACATCAAGTCTTGAAACGTAGACATATCGTAATCCAATTCGAGAGTTTCGATTTGATCGACTTTATTTTCCCAGTCCGCACCGTAGTTTTTTATCATTAATTGGCTGAAGGCCGTCGACCATATCCTGCCGTTCATATCCAAAGTTTCCTCCTTAAATTCTATTTCGTCGATACATCCGTTAAGTAAACCTCTCCGTTTTATTGTAATGGGTTTGCTGAAATCGATGCCGACTCCCGTTTCTTCCGGTAGCAGAAACATATAGTCGCGACAAATCGGCATTCCATAATATCTTAGCAGCAGATTCATATGCTCTTTTATGTTCCATTTTTGCGTATTCCCCTTCGTATCCCGGAATGTCAATATAAGTTCCTTTAAATTATCGTTATCCTCGTCCAGACAAACGGCTAATTTATCGCCTAATTTGTAAAAACCGATGATGCCGAGAGTGAAGGAACGTAGATCCTCATGCGATTCGGAATACGGCCGGCCGTATTTCTCTTCTACTATCGATTCCGTACCGTCGGCCGAAACACTGCTGACTCTTACCACATAAACGGCATCTTTAAGGCCTTCTATATAAACGGTATCCATTAAGTCGGCATTGCCGGCGGTATGCCGTCGCTCGATATAGCGTACGAACGGTTTGTCGTCCCGTTCCGATTGCCAGGTCAGTTTCACTCTTTTTATGGCGGCATCGAGATTGTTTTTCCAACTTACTCGCAGGCGTTCCCAGCCCGGTTGCACTTCCACTTCCGAACATTTGCCGATATAACGGATCATCCCGTCACCGGCATATTCGTCGTATGTTTTTTCGAGGTCTTCGCAACCTGTAATAAAAAGGAATGCGAATAACCATGCCGTATAATATAGTTTTGTTTTCATCATTTTATCGATATATGGTTCTATTCCGATTTTACACAAACTTCCAATTCGTCGAAAGTGACATATTCCAAAGGATTTGCCTCCTCTCCCCAATTTAGATTTTCGTATGTATCTTCGACTGTGAAAATCAGATAACGGTAGGCGGTTCCCGTATAATTGCACAATAAATTCAAAACAATGGGGTCGGCCGCATCGAACACTTTATCCGAAACTTTATGATACTCGATGCTTTTATTACCTAAATAAAAACAATCAGTATTTGAACACCAGGATTTCGAGAAACCGGTTCTAAAACCTGGATCATCTTCGAATTGGCACAGGTTTGTGCAGGATGCCAGGGCGACTTCCCGGGGATTGGATGCATTCGTTCCGTAAATCGTTACTTTGCAAGGAAGTCTTGATGGATAAACACCATTCCATATTTGGCTTGCAAAAGGGTGGCTCGGGTCTCTGGCTGGATAAAGGTCATCAAATCTCAAAAATGCATAAAGTTTTATTGCCGCAGGGATTTTAGCTTTTCGAAAATCGATAATAAATCGTTTGCTGAAAGTTTCCGGTCCCGCTACAAAAGTCGAGTATTTATAATGCTGTCCCTCCATGATGTTTTTACGGCGATCGTCGCCTTTCTTTTTTCCGTCGAAAAGGTATTTTAAACCGAAATCGTATTTTTCGTTCTCTACAATATTTCCCGTAAAATCGAAGTCGAAATCCGACGGCGTTAACGTAGTCAGCGTCAGGCAGGGAATTTTTTCATATACCTGCATTTTTACGCGATTGCCTGCATAATCGTCCGTTCGCACGATGACGTCGACAAAATCCATCGTCTGTTTTATTTCGAAATTAAGCGTATCCCCACCTCCGGTAATAGCATAACTCCCCATTAATATGGAATCGGGCTTATGGGTTATCGGATTGGTGCCCGCATAAAATATGTGAATCATACCGCTTACGACTTCGGGAGCGGTATAGATGACGTTGAATCCTCCCCAAAAAGGGTTTACTTTCAGATCGTCGAAAAGGGCCACTGCGGCTGATGCTTTCGTAGCGAATGTTTTTTCGATTGGTTCCGATTCTTCCATTTTGTTATTGAAAAAAGAGATTCGGGCAACTACCCCGGTTTGCGCTTCCGTGAATCCGCTCAATAAAAGCGTATCGCTGAGATAAGAACCGTCTTTGAAGAGTTGTTTTCCGTATGCATCGGTATAACGCACGCGTACTCCGAAAATATCGATATTATCAGGCAGTTTGTATCGCATCACCGCTCCGCCCGGTATTGCGTCGAATCGGAGATATGGGAAGTCTACGGGGATGTCGAATTCCGTATTATTGTCTTTTTCACAAGCCGATAAACCGGAAAGCATTAATAATAAAAATAATATTTTACGTATCATGATTTTGAATTTTAAATTTGCCACCCCGGATTTTGTACACAGCCGGCGGTTACGGTTTCTTCGCTGCGGATCGGCCAAAAATAGTCGCGCGGAGCTATGAAAGCATTGCCGGAATAGACGATTACCGGTCCCTTGCCGTTATTATAAAAAGCTTCGGCACGATTACCGAATACGTTCCAACCGTACAATTTTTCGTTCAATTCGATATTGGCTGTTTTCCAGCGGCGCAGATTCCAGAAACGCATGGCTTCGAATGCAAATTCGATATTCCACTCCCGACGAATGATTTCCTGCAGACCTTTCGGGTCGGTCACTTTGGTCTTGTCTTTTGCTTTTTTCCAGGATTCCTGAACCTCGGGAATACCCGCCCGCTTGCGTATGACATTGAGATTTTCGTATACTTTTGCCTGATGTCCTCCGTATTCGTTCCAGGCTTCGGCGGCAATCAAATACATTTCGGCCAACCGGATTACCGGATAAGGAGCAGCTCCCATCGCTTCGATACCCCTTTCGTAAGTATAAAGGCCCACTTTTGAACAACTCCACTTTTTCACCCAGTAACCGGTCAGATTTTGAGGTACGGTGGGATTGATTCTTTTGCTTTGTAATCCGAAGTTTTCTCCCTGGTAAGCCGTTACCTCGTAAAGATTATCTTTGGTACGGCCTAAACGCCAATACGTCCGGTCGGCCGCTATGCTGGCATAGAATCGGGGTTCGCGCCGGCGGTGCAGGTTGGGAATAGGCTTTTTCATCATTACGACATCGGTATATTTGGGATCGGTTTCCTCTCCGAGATTATAAGGGTTGCCGCTCCCTACCCAGTTCGGGTCCTGATCGATGGGCAAACCGTTTTCTGTGTAAAACATTTCCACCATCTTCATACTTGGGCTTAGACAGGTTCCGGGCAACCGTTTATAAAAGTCATTTTTTACGCTGGGCATAAAATATAACCATGAGTTTTGATGTCTATGAGGAACGGGTTTGACCATTAATAAAACTTCGTCGCTAATGTAATTGAATGTCTCTATGGAAGCTTCGATGTTCAGCATATGGGTTTGAAGAGGAGTGGTGGCCGTTTGATTGTCCACTAATTTTTTTCCGCTTCCTTTGCAAAGAGCGATGACGGCTTCCGCAGCCTCTGCGGCACGACGCCATTTTTCCCTATCTTCCGTTGCATTGAAAAGCGGTTCGCCGTTTTTGTTTACGAAATCGGCATAATCCGGATTTCCGTTGAAAAGAGGTGAAGCCTGATAAAGCAAAGCTCTCGCTTTAAGGGCCAGGGCGGCCTCTTTGTTGAAATAGCAGCGGCGTTCGGTACTTTTATTGTTGAAGGTCGGCAATTCTTCGGCAGCTTCATCGCATAGGCGTGCGATGGCATTGAAACAACTGTCTACGTGACTGCGGGGAATTTTCATCTCTTCGATACGCACATTCCGGTCGATGTTTTTAGGTACTAATATGATGGGACCGTAATGGCGTACCAATTCGAAATAATAATAAGCCTTCACCGCTTTGACTTCGGCTTTCCATTCGCGCTTTTCGTTTATTTCCATATTGTATACTTGATCGATCTTATCGATAAAAGTATTGCACATAGTGATAGCCGTATAAAAATCGGCTCTTCCCGGGGTTCCGCCGTAACTGCTTTTTTTCAACCAAATATCCCCGTAGGGATTCAATACGTTCTGCAGTCCGGAACCTATGGCAAAACCGTCGAAATTCAGTTTCCACGCATAATCGCAGGCTACTAATTCGTCTGCTCCGGTGAACGCGATATTCGTTTTAAATCCGAATGGATTTTGTAAAAATACATAACAACTCCTAAGCCAATTTTCCGCTTCCGCACGAGTTTCGAAATCCGTATTGATTGTCGTAATGTCTTCTTCCGGTACGACATCCAGCCAACTGTCGCAGCCGGCGAACAGAAGGGATAATATGATAAATAATAAACGTTTCATAGAGTAATCGGTTTGAAATTAGAAACTTATATTTATGCCGACGGCATATGTCCTCTGAATCGGATAGTTGAATCCGTATTCTCCCAATTCCGCATCCCATAGTTTAAAATCGGTGAACATAAAAGGATTGTTTGCCCGGGTAAAGAATTTAATGTTTTGTATGTTCACTTTTCGGCATAAAGCCGATGGAAGATTATATGCCAGTTCCAGGGATGTACACCTCAGAAAACTGCATTCCCGCATAAAATAGGTGGATTTGCGGACTTCGGTATTATTTTCATTATACCAGTCTTCCTGAGGATTGTTTACCGTTATGCTTTGCGTGGAAAGGCGGGGCCAAAAGGGACGATTGTCCGTAGTGTTTTCCGTCCAGTGACTGTCGTAAATGGCTTTCAGCATGGCATGGTTATGTACGAATGGCGATAAAGCTCCCGGTTGCATAAAGAATCCGCGTTGTCCCGAGCCTTGGAAAGCGAAATTGAATTCCCAGTTTCTGTAATTGATAAAACCGCTGAATCCGTATATTAAACGCGGGGTCGTCGGGAAACCTATATGCACGGCATCTCTGATATCGATTACACCGTCCCGGTTGACATCGCGATACCGGATATCTCCGGGCATAGCCGTGGTATGGGCCTGGGGGGAATTGTCTATTTCAGCCTGATCGCGGAATAATCCTTCGGCAATATAGCCTACTTCCTGCGAGAGTTCGTAACCTTTTTTCCATTGCCAGCGAGGTTTGTCTAAAGCTTCTTCCAGTTCTTTGTAAACGGCTTTGCTATAAGTAAAACTTCCATTGAAAATTACCCAAAAGTCGTTGGAAAAAGCATGTTGGATTTTTGCCGCCAGATCTATTCCCCGGGAACGTACCTTACCCATATTGTCCAAAGGAGCGACTTCAATTCCCATATTGGCGGGTATCACCGTACGATGTTCGATAATATTATGGCGGATTTCCTGATAAAGATCGGCATTGATTTCCAAAATATCTTTGAATAAACGGGTTTCCAATCCTAAGTTGAGTTGTTCGGATATTTCCCATTTTACATCGGGATCGCCGTAATTCTTTACTTGCTTACGATAAAAAGGATTGTCATTTCCGGCATCGGGATATACGTATGACGCGATACCCGTAGTTACAATTTCCGGCATATATACGAAACGGGGTTTTCTAATGATTCCGTCGTTACCTACCTTGCCCCATGAGCTTCTCAATTTAAGGAAGGATATCCAACGACCGATGTCCTCCATGAAATCTTCTTTGGATACTATCCATGCGGCGCCCAAGGCCGGGAAAAAGCCCATACGGTTGTTTTTGGTAAAGCGTTCCGAACCGTTATAACCGAAACTGACTTCTGCGAAATAGCGATCCATAAATCCGTAACTGCCTCGCATCGAAAAACTCAGATTCCGTTGCTCGAAACTGTCGAAGAGTTCGTTGTTCGGTGCGGTATTGGCCTGCCTTGCCTGGAATACCGCAGTCAGAGATGTTTGATGACGGTCTCCGGCTCCACCGCCCCAGGCTGCCGTATGAAGCAAGCGTCCTTCGTATACCCATTGCGTTGAGGAAAAAGCTTCTGACCCTTCTTGTCTTAATGTACGACGACCGTTTTGTACTAAAGTCAGGGTATGTTCGCCGGTTTCGAAGTCGTATCCTCCGCCGTCTATATTCAACCAATAATAAAAAGGGTTTATTGCAAAAGCATTCATATCGTATCCCGTTTTCGAAAGGGATACGGAAGCCCGAACTTCCAAGCCTTTCAACACTGACGAAAGATTATGGATATATTCGGCACGGGAAGTGACGGAATAACGCCCCCTTTCTTTATAACCGGCCTGTAAAAGAGCATAAGGATTAACAGCTCCCATATAAGAGCCGCTGGGGATATTGCCGAAACGCAGATGAGGCCAGCCGTACTGCTTGTCTCCCGGATATGTGGGAGCGAAATCTACGGGAGATGCATTGAATGCCATGGAATAGACATTTGTCGTTTCTTCTTTCGGTCCATGGTATTTATCAATGGAAAAAGAGGTATTGATCAACAAACGGATGGAATTGTTCAGGTTGACATTCAAATTTGCTATCGAAGAAACAGTCGAATTCTTGATGTTGACATCGAATTGATTCAGCTTGTCGGTTTTCAACATTCCGTAGTCTTTTACATAGTTTACGGAAGCGTAATATTGTATTAATTCGGAACCTCCGCGTACGTTCAGGCCCATGCGGTGATTGATGGAATAATCCTTAAACAAAATATCGTACCAGTCGTTTGCAGGATAAACATAGGAAGGATAACGGGGATCCCCCGTGCGTTCTATCTTAGTCAGCGAATAAGCCGGCACGGCGTTCGGATTGCGAGCCAACAGGGCTTCGTTATACATACGCATATAGGTTTTGGGATCCACTACTTCGATTTTTCGGGTCGGCATGGAAGCTACGGCTTCATAACGTACGGAAGTATATACGCTTCCCGCTTCGCCTTTTTTGGTGGTTACCAATATGACTCCGTTTGCTCCCCGGGCACCGTACATCGCCGTAGCCGAGGCGTCTTTCAATACGGAAAAACTTTCTATATCCTCCGGTGCCATACGGGCCAGATTCAAGCGGGAAGATTCCACTCCGTCGATTAATACCAAAGGTTCGGAAACTCCTTTGGAAGACGTGATTCCCCGGATGTAAAACTTGGTATTCATCTCCTCTTCGGTCAAAGCTCCGGGATTGCCTCCCGTTTGCCAACCGATAATACCGGCGATCTTACCGGTCAGACTTGAGGTCAGGTCGCTGCTGGAGGATTTCAGATCCATCGGGCGAATCGTGGTTATGGCGGATACTACGCTTTCTTTTTTCTGCGTGCCGAAAGCTACGACCTGCACTTCCTCCAGGTTTTGTTCTTCCGGATTCAGCCGTATGTTGATTTTATTTTTTCCCTTCAATTCGACGATTTCCGTCCTATAACCGATAAAAGATATACGTAAAACATCCGTAGGCCTTACATCGATAGTGTAACGCCCGTTTATATCGGTGGCAACTCCTTGAGAAGTTCCCTGAATCATGACGGTAGCTCCCGGTATGGGATTCCCCTTTTCGTCTACTATCTGACCGGTTACAACAATCGGTTTCTCCGGTTTTTTTTCTTTTTGCCGGACAATGGCAATGCTTTTTCCCGTCATTTTATATGTGAAACCGGAATCTTTCAGCACCATTTTCAGAACTTCTTCCACCGACATTTGCTTTACGCTCATTGTCACCGGCTTGAATCCTTCCAGTTGTGCTTTTTCGTAAGCGAAATTTATTCCGGTCTGTTTTTGTATTTCCAATAAGACCCGGATAATCGGGGCTCCTTTAAAATCGAGACTGACTTTTTTTGATGAAATGTCTTGTGCATATATGCACGTCGTTCCCCAAAGCAGATATAAACAAAGGCATATCCTGCAAAAAGCTCCGCTTCCGATGCGGAACACTAAATTTTTTTTCATAACTTTGTTTTTAGTATTAAACCGATGATTAACGGTTCCCGTCTATTATGCAGAACCGTTAATTTGTGATTCAGGATGTTCCGGGGCAACGGACATCCTGTTTTTATAGTATTATTTTACGATTTTCACCTCCTTTCCTTCGATTATGAATTGAATGCCCGAAACGAATCCGAGTATATTCAAAGCCTCCCGAAGGGAAGCATCTTGTTTTACGGAGAATACGTATTCCTCTTTTTCCAGACTGCTTACGTCTTCGAAAACGAAATCCACATCATAATAGAGTTCGAGGTCGGCAATCACTTGTTTTATCGTTTTTCCGTTAAAAAGGATATATCCGTTGCGTTTCGCAATATATTCCGCCGAATCGGTGTGGGATATGGAAATTTTTCCGCTTTCGTCTACCGAAGATTTGTCTCCCGGACGGAGCACCGTTTCTTTTTCGCCCGGCGACTTTTTGGGGGTGATTCCGACGACTCCTTCGAGGAGAACGGCTTCGTCGGGTCGGTTTTCCCGGGAGATGACATTGAAAGTCGTACCGTACACCTGTAACTTCATATGCTCCGTATTTACCCTAAAGCGATTGGAGGATTTGGCTACTTCGAAATAAG
>JBGZEX010000053.1:0-23321 GCA_041846495.1 Marinifilaceae bacterium | reverse complement strand
TCTTCCAAATTGTATGCGATATTTTCCGGGATGGTGTTTTCTTCGTTTTTTATACGAATCTCCTCGTTTAGCGGGTAGTTCATCCATTTTTTCAATTTTGTTTCGGCTTGGAGATATTGATTTTCCGCTATAATCAGATTATGCGATTCCATTGCCTGATGTGCCTGCATTTCGAGTAAATCGGATTCCGCCCTTAGGCCGAGTTCGATGGATTTTCGAGTTTTGTTTAGATTCAACTCGCTTATTTCCAATTGGTTCTTTGCGATTTCCTTGAGGTTCTTGAAATATAAGACCTCGTAATATGCCTCCATGACGGCGAATATGATTTCCATTTCTCCTTGTTTGACGTCTTCGCAACCGGTCAAATATCGGAGTTTTTGAAATTTTATCCGATTGATTTTCGTAAATCCGTTGAAAATATCGATTTGCGAATCTATGTAGAAATTCATTGAAAAGAAGTTGCGATTGGCAAAGGTATTGGTCGTAGGATCTATGGATTTTCCGTATCGTTTATTGGCAGAGCTACCGGCAATGATATCCGGCAAAAGATTACGTTTCGATTGACGGTAGATTTCTCCGTATATTTCCGATTCTATATGTCGGTTAGCATGGGTTAAATTATTTTTCAATGCATACTCGATACATTGATTCAGATTCATTTGCTGGGCTTTTGTCTTTGTTGCATAGGCGACAAAACAACCGAGAATTAATGTGAAAACTATGGGTTTCATACAGTCATTTTTTTGATATGAGTGAATCCAACTTTAATGCCATGTAGGTAATATGCTTATAGTCACGAGTATATATTTTTAAATCTCCTTATAATCTGTCAAAAAAATAGACAGGAGCGTATGTTTTTTTGACAATTTAAGAGGCGTATGCGTTCGGAATAGAGTGGCGAGTGTCGGCGGATCGATTTTCAGATACGATTGTATTCGTATTTTCGATAGGTAATTTGCAATAAAGAAAATCCGGAAGGGCTATTCGGTTTTTCATGTAAAACGGCTATATTTGTAATGCGGGGACTTTAATCCCGTTCTCTATTTTTCGTTCGGATACTTTATAAAAGTAAAATTCAATAGCCTTTATATGAAAGACAGCCGTATTTTAATTGTCGACGATAACAAGAGCGTACTCAGTGCATTGGAACTTTTATTGCAACCCTTATGTCTTGAGGTGGTTACTTCCGCAAATCCTAACCGGATACCTGCTTTATTGGAGGCGACATATTTTGATGTCGTTTTGTTGGATATGAATTTTTCGGCGGGAATCAATACGGGAAATGAAGGGCTTTATTGGTTGAAACGTATATTGGAATACGATCCCAATAAATCCGTCATTATGATAACGGCATACGGGGATGTGGAATTGGCCGTGCGTGCCGTAAAGGCAGGGGCCGTGGATTTTGTATTGAAACCGTGGGAAAACAGTAAGTTGCTTGCTACCGTAAATGCCGCCGTACAATTGCGGAATTCCCGGAAGGAGGTGAAATCTTTAAAGGAAAAAGAGAAAAACCTGAAAGCGGTTATCCGGGAAAACCGGGATGTGATTATCGGAAATTCTCCTTCATTCAGGAGAGTGCTCGAAATTGTGGAGAAAGTTGCCGCAACCGATGCGAATGTGCTTATTACGGGAGAGAATGGAACGGGTAAAGAGGTAATCGCTAAAGAAGTGCATCGTAGGTCTTCGCGTAAAAGCGAGTTGATGGTTAGCGTGGATATGGGAGCGATTTCCGAGACATTGTTCGAAAGCGAGTTGTTCGGGCATGTGAAGGGCGCCTTTACGGATGCCAAGGAAGATAGGGTGGGGAAATTTGAAGTTGCCGGGGGCAGTACGCTTTTTATGGATGAAATAGCGAATTTGTCTTTGCCGCTTCAGGCGAAATTGTTGGCTGCACTCCAAAACAGAGAGATTGTAAAAGTGGGCTCCAATAAGAAGATTCCCATAGATATACGTTTGATTTGTGCCACTAACAGCGATTTGCCGGCTTTGGTGAAAGAAGGTAAATTCCGGGAAGATTTGCTTTATAGAATCAATACGATTCATATAGAAATTCCGCCGTTGCGGGAAAGAATTGCGGATATCCCGTTGCTTGTCGATTTTTTTCTCAAAATCTACAGTACGAAATATAAAAAAACATTGCTGAAAATAAGTCCGGAGGTAATAGAACGGATGAAGTGCTATTCATGGCCCGGAAATGTGCGGGAATTGCAGCACGCTATAGAGAAAGCCGTGATTCTTAGCGATGGGGAACTCCTTACTCTGGGTGATTTTTTGTTTTCCGAAAAATCTTCGGAGCGGGCTTCCGTACAAACGTTGGAAGAAATGGAGCAGCGGATGATAGAAGAAAGTATCGAGCGTAACCGGGGAAATTTGAGTGCGGTAGCCGAACAGTTGGGAATCACGCGGCAGACATTGTATAATAAGATTAAGAAATATCGATTGTAGTTATGTTTCGTAACACCTTTATTCGTTTTTTGTGCCGTATCGTATTGCTGAGCGGTCTCTCGGCTGCAGTTGCCGTATCGATAACCCAATCCGCATCTCTTCTTTCCGTCGGCATTCTGGTTTCGGCAACACTGATTACGGCATATAAGTTGATTAGGATATTCAATGATTTTCCTCAAAAAATGGCTTATTTCTTCAATGCCGTAGAGAATGAGGATTCGATGCTGTACTTCCCCGAAAAAACAGGACATAAGCCTACGGCTACGATGCATAAAAGCCTTAATCGAATCAATCGGTTGATACGGGAGGCTAAACTTAAAAACAGGGAACAGGAACAGTATTACAGTTTGCTCTTGGAGCAGACGGCGACGGGAATTGTGGTTATAAATGCAGCCGGGAGCGTGATGCAAGCGAATTCGGCTGCCAAAAGATTATTGAATTACACGGCATTTAATCATATCGAGCAATTGAAACGGGTGGATGAGGATTTATTTTATGCATTTCTTTGTTTGAAAGAGGGAAAATCCTGTCAATTTGTGAAAACGACGGAAGGGAATACGATTAGGCAACTTTCCCTTCAAGCTACTTCTTTTGAAAGTTCCGGGAAAATATTGAGGGTCATCTCGATTCAGGATATAAGCAATGAGTTGGATACAAAAGAAATAGAATCATGGATGAAATTGATTCGCGTACTTACTCATGAAATTATGAATTCCATAACGCCTATAACTTCTTTGAGTGAAACTTTATTGAGGTATTATATACCTGAAAACGATGCGTGCGGTAAAAAAAACGATATAATAAAAGGTTTGGAGGTGATTCATGAACGAGGCAAGGGGTTAATCCGTTTTGTGGATACTTACCGTAAGTTGACCAAGTTGGCTAAGCCCGAATTGCAAACTGTGGAATTGAAGAAAACCGTAGAGCATTTACTACTGTTGCTTGAAAACGAACCGGGTTTTAAACGGATCGATTTTTCGGTGGAAATCATGCCGGAAAATCTTAGTATTCAGGCCGACGAGGTGCAAATGTCACAGGTCCTCATTAATCTGATAAAGAATGCAATATATGCAGTGGAGCACGTGTCCGACCCGAAAATACGCATATATGCCCGGCATACGGAGGATGGACGTTGTGAAATAGCGATATCGGATAATGGAAGCGGGATTCCCCGAGAATTGCTGGGGCAGGTTTTTATTCCGTTTTTCACGACTAAAGCGGAGGGGAACGGTATAGGTTTGAGTCTTTCCCGGCAGATTGTGAAAAATCACGGAGGCAGTATGGAAGTCGCCTCTCAACCGGGGAATACGCGCTTTGCATTTTATCTCTGAAAAGAAAACTGCCTCGAGATTTTCGCATCTTGAGACAGTTTCCGGCAAACCGTTATTACGGAAGAGGTTTCCGCTTATTTACGGTAGAATTTATGCGGTTTGATCATAAGTTCCGGACGCAGGAGTTCGTCCAGTTCTTCTTTTGTAAGCAAGCCTTCCTCCAATACCAAATCGTATACGCTTCTGTTTTCCTTAAGTGCGCGTTTGGCTATTTTGGAAGAGTTTTCATATCCTAACGTCGGATTCAAAGCGGTTACGATTCCGATACTGTTGAGCACCATTTCTTTGCAACGTTCGGCATTTACGGTAATGCCTTCTACGCAAAGAGTTCTCAAACGTTCCATACCTCGTATCAACATTTTGATGGAAGAGAAGATCACATGAACCATGACGGGTTCCATGACATTCAATTGCAATTGTCCGGCTTCGGCGGCAAATGTAACCGTAAGGTCGTTTCCGATAACGCGATAGCATATTTGGTTTACGACTTCGGGAATAACCGGATTCACCTTGCCCGGCATAATGGAAGAACCCGGCTGCATGGGAGGCAGGTTTATTTCGTTCAAACCGCAGCGGGGACCGCTGGATAGGAGACGGAGGTCGTTGCATGTCTTCGATAACTTAACGGCAAGACGTTTTAATGCGGAAGAATACATTACGGCCGAACCTGCATCGGGCGTAGCTTCTATCAGATTAGAAGCCAGTACGAAATCTTCTCCGGAAATTTCACGGAGATATTTTATGCATAGTGCGGAGTATTCGGGTTCGGAGTTAATACCCGTACCTATGGCCGTAGCACCCATATTCACTTCCAAGAAAAGTTTGGCCATTTGGTTCAAACGCCCGATTTCTTCGTCTATATTGTCTGCAAAAGCGGTGAATTCCTGGCCTACCGTCATGGGAACCGCATCCTGCAACTGGGTACGTCCCATTTTGATGATGTCCTTAAATTCCTCCCCTTTGGCCCGAAAAGCTGCGATCAGCTTGGTCAACTCTTCTACCAATTCCTTGTTCATAAAGATAAAGGCGAGTTTGAAGGAGGTAGGATATGCATCGTTTGTCGATTGAGACAGATTTACATGGTTGTTGGGGTGGCAATATTGGTATTCTCCTTTTTGATGTCCCAATATTTCGATTGCACGGTTGGCAACCACTTCATTGATATTCATGTTGGTGGAAGTTCCGGCGCCCCCTTGAATCAAATCTACGGGAAATTGGTCGTGGAATTTTCCGGCAATGATTTCCTCACATGCTTTTACGATAGCTTTTGCAATTTCTTCGGGAAGCAGTCCCAATTCCCAATTGGCTTTGGCGGCAGCCCATTTAATCATGGCCAATGCCTTTACGTAATTGGGATAAGAGCTGATCGTTATTCCGCTTATGTTTGCAAAGTTTTCAATACCTCTAAGGGTTTGAACTCCATAATAGGCCTCGGCAGGCACTTCTTTATTCCCCAGCAAGTCATGCTCAAGACGTGTTTTCATCATAATATTTTAAATTTAAATTACCTTATACTTCAGTCGTATCGACCGAATTAATCGGCAAAGGTATAAAAGAAAAGGGATATTTCCCGTCATATTTTGATAAATATATCGGAATGAAAAATTTATGGAACATTTGTCCGAATCTCCGATTATCGGAATTCCGTTATAACCGGGAATGTCGATTTTCGATAATACGATTTATGTAAAAATAACCGGATAACGTTTCGGATTTATTCGTGGCCCTCCGAAGCGGACTCTTCCCCGTATGTCGATTCCGTCGGGTATTCGTCTGCGACGAAAGGGTATACGTCCATAATGGAAGTGTCTGTAATACTTCCTATTTCGTAAGGGATTACGTAGCGTTGCATGCTTTTTTCAAGGTTGTCCAGAGCTCTCCGGATATTGGAAGCCGCAATCAGAAAATATTGGTTCGCTTTTTTTTCTTTTCCGCTGAATTCGTCCACATCCACAATCACGATTTTGGCTTTATACCAACGGTCGTCGGATTCCGAATCCGAAGGAATGATTTCCGTAATATTGGATTTCTTTAAAGTGGCGAGGTTATAGTCGGTCGACATCATGGTTTCCATTTCTTTAAGTATACGGGCTTCGGCTTCCGTATACGACATGGCATCGACAATATAGGATTCGGTTGTTTTTATTTGTCTTCCGTCCTCCGTGTTTTTTATATATCTGACTTTTGCTTCGAACCAGTTCGTATTCATATCTGACAGTATTTTTAAAAGACAAAAATAACGGATATTTTTTTAAATCGGGCATATTTCCCTATTTTGTAGTTATTCCGAATTTGAGATTTTTTCTTTATTTACGCTTGTTTGGAGCGAATTTTGTAATAAAATCAAACGATTTTCACCTTGTTCGAATTTTTTTGCCGGAGCAGGATTTTTCGTATTATCGGCCTGATTGAAGAAACGGAAAATGGCGGTAGTCGGAACGAAACGTCGATTTGAAATTTTCATTGCGTATTTTCATTAAAAAAATTAACTTTGTGAATTTCGAAATCAAATTTTTATGAATTGAACATGAGGATAAAAATATCGCTTTGTTTATTGATGTTATTATTCGCGGGCATAGAGAGTTATAGTCAGGAAAATGTCGTGAAAAAATCTAAAAATGCCGTCGTTATAGGAGGGAAATCCTATTATATACATAATGTAGAAAAAGGAGAAACTTTATACGCAATAGCGCGGGCTTACGGTTTGTCGGTAGAGGAAATTAAAGCGGCCAACGATAAAAAAGACGAGCGTTTGGCTTTGTACGAAGCATTGAAAATACCTATAAAGGATGAGACTGCGGAAGAAGAGGGCGGTTTTTTCAAATATCGGGTTTTGCCTAAGGAAACATTTTTCAGTATTTCTCAAAAGTTCGGTTTAACCGTAAAGGAATTGCTTCGACTCAATCCGGAATATTCTAAAAAATCGATTTTGAAAGCGGGAACTTATTTGCGACTGCCTTTTAAGTCGGAAGAACAACCGAAGATGCAGGAAGAAAAACATCATCGGTTCGAGCAGGGAAATAACGGAGAACGTCCGGATGCGGTCGGGAGAAATGTCGATGTTTTCGAAGAAATCCGATTCGATGACGGGGCGAAGGATAGAGAAATAAAAGTAGCCTTATTATTGCCTTTATACTCCAATTCCGTCAAATTGACAACGGATGTTGAAGTGAAAAGCCGGGAAATTAGTAAAAGTTCCGAGCAATTTATTTATTTTTACGAAGGGATGTTGTTGGCTGTCGACAGTTTGAAGGAAATGGGTTATAAAATCGAGCTTCATGTATTCGATACCCGGAAAGAACAAATTAATTTATTGGACATTACCCGCCGGCTCAATCGGTGGAGACCGGATTTGATAATAGGTCCCGTATATGAAACCAGTTTCGATGTAGTGGCCGGTAATTTGAGGGATCGCAATACGCCCATGATATATCCGCTTTCTCAGAAAGCGGAGTTTATTGGTATATATCCGAATATGATAAAAGTAAGTCCGGCAGGAGAATTTGTATATGAGGAAATGATAGCTTGGAGCAGGAAGCATAATATTTCCGGGAAGAACACTCTTTGTATTTTCGATTCCAAGACTCCGTTGGAAAAATTCAAATATGCATTTGCTGCGGAATCGAAGTTTTTGTCCGTTCGGGAAGCGAATATGGGTGTTATTGCGAAAAATCTCAGGGAAGGAGAAGAAAATATCGTTATATTGCCGATTTCGAACGAATCGGAATTGAGTCCGATATTGGCTTCATTGGAGATTTTAAGCACCAAGTTCACGATGAAAGTTGCAGGCCTCGGCGAATGGTTGAGTTTTTCGTCCATAGATCCGGATGTTTATTATAAAATAAATACCGTATTATTTGCTTATAATTATCACGAAGCTTGTCATGCGGAAGCTGCCGCTTTTAAAAGTAAATATCGTTTGACTTATGCCATGCAACCGACATCGATTGCTTCCAAAGCTTACGATATCGGATTTTATTTTATGAAATTGATAGCAGACTATTCCCGTAAGGATTTTTACGAAGCAATAGAAAAAGACAGAAATATGTTTTTTTCCAAATTCAAATTTCGGAAGATAAGGGAAAATTCCGGCTATGAAAATACGGGATGTTGGATGCTTAATTTCAAACCGGATTATAGTTTGGAAATGCAATAAGTTCCGGAAAATACATATTCGGCCGGTCCGCACAATACGATATCTTCGAATCCGCCGTCATCCGTTTTCCGGAAAGAAACGGATAAATTCCCGCCTTTGGTTCGAATAGGGTAGCAGCCTTCCGTGTCTTTTCGTAATAATGAAGCGGTTAAGGCGCCGGCAACGCATCCGGTTCCGCATGCCAAAGTTTCCGCTTCCACCCCTTTTTCAAAAGTGGATATTTTGATTTCATTTTCGGACAAAGATATGAAATCCACGTTTGCTCCTGAGGAGGAGAAGGTTTTCAGATGTCTCCATTTAGGTCCTTCCGTATCGACGTCGATATCGAATGCGTCCGGAACTGCGATTACGTAATGGGGGGCTCCGGTATCGAGGAAATAGTAATTATCGGCAATTTCGATTCGCTCGACGGAGGTCATATTTAGTTTTACGACATTTTTATCTATTGCGGCACAATGCAATCCGTCGGGGGCAATAAAGCGGCAAGACTCGGTTATTATTCCCAAGTCTCTTGCAAAAGCGACAATGCACCGCCCTCCGTTTCCGCACATAACGCCTTCGCTTCCGTCGGGATTGAAATATTTCATGGAAAAGTCGTGGTCTGCGGTATCTTCCAATAATATAAGTCCGTCGCTTCCGATACCGAATTTCCGATTGCACATATCCGTGATAAGTTTTTGGGGAAATATATTTGCACTTTTCCGGTTGTCGATCAATATGAAATCGTTTCCCGTCCCCTGATATTTATAAAAATTGATCTTAATCTTTTCCATAATAGCGTTAAAGATATGTATAAGTTATTTTATATCATCTTTATGGCAAAGATATTGCTATTGATTGTATACACAAAATAATATTCGTATTATAATATATAGCTTAAATTTTAGAATATGAAATTTTTTAAGGGATTTCTTATCTTATTAATCAGTTTTATCGGAGGTTTTTCCGCTTTTTATGTAATGAATCGTTACCGTTCCGAAGATTCTGTGCATGTACCGCTAAAGTCGGCGTATATTGAGGAAGGGGAGAAAAGTGCTCCGCGCTATGAGAAAATAAGGGACGAAGTGAATTTCGGGGGTAATTTCCCCGATTTGCGAGGAGCTTCACGGAAGGCGGTGGCCGGGGTCGTACATATTAAATCCGTCGCTTTTACGAAGGCTTATGTGGGTAATCCTTTGTTGGATTTTATATTCGGGAACGAACCGCAACTTAGAAAAGTGCCTAAAAGCATGGAAATAGGTTCCGGGGTTATTATTTCTTCGGACGGTTATATAGTGACGAATAATCATGTCGTAGGGGAAAATAATGAGGCGAGTGTCGTATTGAATGATAAACGCGAATTTTCTGCCCGGATTGTAGGTCGGGACCCTGCGACGGACCTCGCTTTGTTGAAAATTAATGCTAAAGACTTGGAATATTTGGAATATGGAGATTCCGATAATGTAAGTATAGGCGAATGGGTGTTGGCGATAGGTAATCCCTATAATTTGACTTCTACGGTGACTGCGGGAATTATAAGTGCAAAGGCCCGTCAATTGGAAATGAGCTCGGGGCAGATGAATTTCGAATCTTTTTTACAAACGGATGCGGCCGTGAATCCGGGAAGCAGCGGAGGAGCTTTAGTCGATTCGGAAGGTAAACTCATCGGGATTAATACGGCAATTCAATCTCCTACCGGAAGTTATGCGGGATATTCGTTTGCCGTTCCGGTGAATATAGTAAAAGAAGTCGTCGGCGATCTTATGAAATACGGGAGGGTGAAAAGAGCGATATTGGGTATTGTTATGGGGGAGTTGAATAACCCAATAGCCAATATGTTGAATGTGAGTACTGAAGAAGGTGTCGTAATATATGAAGTGATGCGAGGCGGGACGGCCTATAATGCAGGTCTTCAAAGAGGCGATATCATTGTGGAAATAAATGGAAATCCCATACGCAACCAAACGGATTTTAAGGAAGAAATGCATAAATTGCATGAAGGAGATCGGACCGGATTTAAAATATTGAGAAGAAATCATACGATAACCGGTGAATTCGTGTTTTGATAAGTGGTAAAAAATACGAATATATGTTAAATGTAAAGAATATATGCAGTTTTCCATATAAAATAAACAATTATTTAGAACAAGTATATATTACACTTGGAAATGTCATAAAAAAATACTACTTTTGCCGAAAATTTCGGCATGGTAAAACGATGAAGAATATATGAGACAACTAAAAATAACGAAGTCAATAACGAATAGGGAGAGTGCTTCTCTCGATAAGTATTTGCAAGAGATAGGTAAAGAGGATTTGATTACGGTAGAGGAAGAAGTTGAGTTGGCTCAACGTATTCGCAAAGGCGACCAGAGGGCATTGGAAAAGTTGACGAGAGCAAATTTGCGTTTTGTGGTTTCTGTGGCGAAACAATATCAAAATCAAGGATTGAGTCTTCCGGATTTAATAAATGAGGGAAATTTAGGCTTGATTAAAGCCGCTGAAAAATTCGATGAAACCAGGGGTTTTAAGTTTATTTCGTATGCCGTATGGTGGATTAGGCAATCCATTCTTCAGGCATTGGCCGAGCAATCCCGTATTGTGAGATTGCCATTGAATCAAGTAGGTTCATTGAATAAGATTAATAAGGCCTTATCTCGTTTCGAGCAGGAATACGAACGCAGGCCTTCGCCTGAAGAATTGGCTTCCCGATTGGAGATACCGGCTGAAAAGATCGCCGATACGCTCAAGGTTTCCGGGCGGCATATTTCTATGGATGCACCTTTTGTGGAAGGGGAGGATAACAGTCTTTTGGATGTATTGGTAAATGACGATTCTCCCGTAGCCGATCGTACGTTGATGAACGAATCCTTATCGCGAGAGGTCGAAAGGGCTTTGGAGACGCTTTCCGAAAGAGAAAGGGATATCATTAAATATTTCTTCGGAATACAAGAACCGGAAATGACGCTTGAGGAGATAGGGGAAAAGTTCGGGCTTACTCGGGAACGAGTGCGTCAGATAAAAGAAAAAGCCATTCGGAAATTGCGTCATCCGACAAAAAGTAAACTGTTGAAGAGTTATTTGAGTTAAAAAGATTTAGCGAAGAATCCGCTTCTTCGCTATTTTTATTGATTCGATATCGTTTTTATAACTTGCCTTCCGTATTATTTTTGACGGATAACGCTTGAGGAAAATAATCGACTCGGCGCAAACTTCGTTGCAATGATTTCGGGTCTTTAATATTAATTCGGGATTGTATCGGTTCCGGGAACTGCAGTATCGCCCGTTTATAAGTTGTCCTACTAAGACTCGAACTTAGACAAACAGGACCAGAATCTGTTGTGCTGCCATTACACCATAGGACAATTTTAATGCTGCAAAAGTAGGGATTTTTTTGATATATTACAAGGTTTATCGATTATTTTTCCAATAATACGGTTGCTAATCGACATTCGAGAGGTTGAGTGGTGAAAACTCGCTAACTTTAAGAACTCATGCTTTGTAAATTACGGGATTTAAGAAGATGTCGCCTGATGTATGACGATTTGCGGAAATGGAATTTGAATGCCTTCACGTTCGAAGCGTAGTTTCGTCCTCCGCTGGAATTCCCGCATAACCGACCATTGCATTCCCGATTTCGTTTTTATCTTCAGTTTTATACTTACGGCATTGTCTAAAAATTTATCGACGCCGAGAATTTCGAGAGGTTCGAGTATTTTGTCTCCCCATTCCGGAGATTTTTGCATATCCTCGCCTACTTGAGAAAGCACCTTTGCGACATGGTCGGTATTTTCCTTATAAGCGACTCCTATTTCAATTACGGCAGCCGACCATTCTTTGGTCATATTGGACAAACTGCTTATTTTCCCGTTCTGAAAAATATGTACGGTCCCGCTTACATCTCTTAAAGTTGTGGTACGCATATGGATTTTTTCTACAACTCCGGTAATTCCGTTTATTATCACGGTGTCTCCGGTGCGTATTTGATTTTCCATGATAATAAAAAATCCGGAAACGTAGTCTTTTATCAATTCTTGCGTACCGAAACCGATGGCAAATCCGATGATGCCGGCACCGGCCAAAAGAGGGCCTATATTGATATTGAATTTACCCAGTAAGATTAGTGTGAATACCGTCCATATGGCAACATTTCCGATGTTTTTGATAACTCCCGATATGGTGTTCACTCTTTTGATATCTTCTATGGGAGTAGCCGATTTTTTGTCGATATAATTACCGCTTTGTTTTTTTATTTTTCTAATAAGTCCTCTGAAAACTTTTAAAGAGATAATCAATAAGACAATAATTAGAATTATGGAAGGAAGTTCGTTTTTTATCCATTGTGTGATATCCTGAAAATATTGTTTCCAGAAACCGGTGGAAATAACGTTATAATGAACGTCGTCCCATAATACATAGATCCCGGATATTTTGGTATCGAGGGGAATACTGTCTGAAATGCTCTGTTTGTGTTCGCTATCCCACCATCGGTTTTTTATATCGGTCGGATTGAGCGTAAAAAAAATATTATTCGAAGGGACGTATAGAGCTAACGTCTTACCCTCCGAAGAGATAAAACTGTGATTTTTATAGGTGTCGACGGTTTCTTGAAGCGTCGAGCCGATGCGAATATTTTCCGGGGTGGCGAATCTCGAATCTTTGATTCGGATTTCAGTGATATGCAGGCGAGTAGCATCCTGATTCTCCATTTTTATTTGTAGAAGCGGAGAGAAGTCGGAGTCATATATATCGTAAATGTTTTGTTTCGGCTTTTCCTGTTCGGGCAACCTCCATCTTTTCACATATTCGCGGCCGTATATTTGATAAATGTTGTTCAGACTCATATTCGGACGGATATTCCCAACACGATAAGGTGTTACGACAAAGGATTTCAGGGAATCGGACAATATGGAATTGCCGTGTGCCGCTACGGTAGAACCTATGATTATATGACAGCAAATAATAAGTACGGTTAAGGTTTTTCGGTATTTCATTTAAATTGATTTTGACAAGCGAATTTACGAATAAAGTTTTCAATTATAGGATGTTTATCCGATTTAATTTAGGAGTAAATAAAAAATACCGACAAGTTTGGCATAATATAAACTAATACTTACCTTTGCAGCGTTTTTATAAATATGACGTGATTTTAGAAGGGCGGAGGGTATAAAAATAAACAGATAAATTAATTAGATAAAAATGGCCTGTCTTATGGCAAGTCATTTTTTAAATATAAAATCATGAGTCAAGAGACAAAAGTAATTGAAAAAACAAATGTTGTTATCCGTTTTTCCGGAGACTCCGGAGACGGAATGCAATTAACCGGACAGCAATTTTCAGATGCTGCAGCTTTGTTCGGTAATGTGGTTTCTACATTTCCCGATTATCCGGCAGAAATTCGAGCTCCGCAAGGAACGGTAGGAGGCGTATCCGGTTTTCAGGTTCATATCGGAGAAGCGGATGTCAAAACCCCCGGCGATAAAGCCGATGTATTGATAGCGATGAATCCGGCTGCCGTAAAAGCCAACTTGAGATGGGTAAAACCGGCAGGTACGATTATTGTCGATATAAATGCTTTTACCGAAAAGACACTTGAAAAAGCCGGTTATAAGGAAAATCCGTTGACAGACGGTACCCTTGCCGATTTCAACGTAGTTCCCGTAGGCATAACGGAGTTGACATTGGAAACTCTTAAAGATTTTACTTTGGACCAAAAAGCAAAAGTTCGCTGTAAAAATATGTTTGCCTTGGGGATGGTTTATTGGATGTTCGGACGCGACACTCAATATTCGGAAGACTTCTTAAATATAAAATTTGCTAAAAAGACGGATATCCTTTCTGCCAATAAATTGGTTCTCAAGGCGGGTTATAACTATGCCGAAAATGTACACGCTCTTGCCGTACACTTCAAAGTGGCTCCTGCCGAATTGAAGAAAGGGAAATATCGCAGCATCACCGGGAATAAAGCGACTGCGTGGGGTTTGCTTGCCGTGGCTGAAAAAACGGGTTTACCCTTGTTTTGCGGTTCTTATCCCATTACGCCGGCTACCGATATTTTGCACGAATTGGCATTAAGGAGGGATTTGGGTGCTAAAACCTACCAGGCGGAAGATGAAATCGCAGGTATATGCACTTCTATCGGTGCCAGTTATGCAGGAGCATTTGCCGTTACGACTACTTCCGGTCCCGGTTTGGCATTGAAGTCCGAGGCTGCCAATTTGGCGGTTATTGCAGAATTGCCTCTTGTTATCGTGGACGTTCAACGGGGAGGACCTTCCACCGGTTTGCCCACTAAAACCGAACAATCCGACTTGTTGCAGGCATTATACGGGCGCAATGGCGACAGCCCCATGCCCGTCGTAGCGGCAAGTACCTCTACCGATTGTTTCGATTATGCTTATATTGCCGGTAAAATAGCGCTGGAACATATGACTCCGGTTATTTTACTTACCGACGGTTTCCTGGCCAACGGAGCACAACCCTGGCTGATTCCTTCCATGCAGGATTTGCCCGAAATTCGATTGAATAAACCGACGGAAGGAGAGAAATATCAACCTTATGCCCGCGATCCGGAAACATTGGTGCGCAAATGGGCCGTTCCGGGAATGAAAGGCATGGAACACCGCATCGGCGGTTTAGAGAAAATGGATATTACCGGAACCATTAGTTATGTCCCCGAAAATCACCAGAAGATGACAGATCTTAGGGCAGGGAAGATAGCTAAAATCGCCGATTTTATTCCGCTTCAGAAAGTGTATGGAAATCAGGACGGAGGCGAGATATTGGTGGTCGGTTGGGGCGGTACCTACGGACATTTATTCTCTGCCGTGAAAGAACTTAGGAACGAAGGTAAGGATGTGAGCTTAGCACATTTCAACTATATAAATCCATTGCCTAAGAATACGGAAGAAATATTCTCGAAATATAAAAAGATTTTGGTGTGTGAATTGAATCTCGGGCAATTTGCTTTGTATCTCAGAGGGAAACATCCCGGACATAATTACTATCAATGTAATAAAGTTGCAGGATTGCCGTTTGCCGTTGACGAAATAAAGAATAAAGTGAATGAGTTGTTAACCAAGTAAGAGCGTAATCATGTCAGAAGAAATTAAATATACAGCTAAAGATTTTAAAAGCGACCAGGAAATCCGTTGGTGTCCGGGATGCGGAGACCATGGAATTATCGGGGCTGTTCAAAAAGCAATGGCCGAGGTCGGATATCCCAAGGAATCTTGGGCGGTGATTTCGGGTATCGGATGTTCCTCCCGTTTCCCTTATTATATGGGGACTTACGGATTTCATACCATCCACGGAAGAGCTGCGGCCATAGCCTCCGGAGCCAAATGTGCCAATCCCGACATCAATATCTTGCAAATATCCGGAGACGGCGATGCTCTTGCCATCGGAGGTAATCATTTCATTCATGCCATCCGCAGAAATGTGGATATCACCATGATGATCTTCAATAATGAGATTTACGGTTTGACGAAAGGTCAGTATTCTCCTACGACCAAATTAGGCACCAAGACCAAGACTTCCCCTTACGGTACGATTGAAGAACCGTTTAATCCGGGGGAATTGGTGTTGGGTGCTCACGGTAAGTTCTTTGCCCGGGGGTTGGATAACAATGTGGGGCTTACGGCGGAAATTATCAAGGCGGGCGTAAAACATAGAGGTACTTCCGTAATCGAAGTGCTCCAGAATTGTGTGATTTTTGCCAACGGTGCACATGCCGCTATTACGGATAAGGAGGTAAAAGACGATGCCCAACTCATATTGAAACAGGGCGAACCCATGTTGTTCGGTAAAAACAAGGAGAAGGGACTTTTGCTCAAACACGGCGAACTTCATGTGGTGGAATTGGGTAAGGACGGTATTACGATGGATGATATTCTCGTCCACGATGCACACAGACAGAATCCGTTTATTCACATGATGTTGATCCATATGCGTCCTCCTTTATTCCCCGTGGCATTGGGTGTTATAAGAGATGTGGACAGCGATGCCGTATATAATGAATCTTTGGATCGTCAGATCGAAGAAGTTCGTACTTCGGCTAAAATCAAATCGATGGAAGATTTGCTGAATTCCGGAAGTACGTGGGAAGTGAAATAGATTGTCGATATAATCGAAAAAGAGCGACTTCTTAGTCAAAACGACTTTGAAGTCGCTTTTTTTATTATATATAACTTGCACCCTAAAAATATCCGAAGTTGGAAAACCGACCCATAAATCAAAAGGTATGGAAGAAGAGAAAAACGAGTTTCACTCAAGTTTAAATATTCTGAATAGACTAAAGCAGGTATCGAGATTTTTTCTATTTTTATGAATTCGAGTCGGAATTTAATAAAATAGATGGTAAATGAATTTAAAAATAAACCTGCAAGCGACGAGTATTTATTGAAGTTGCTTTGTAAATCTCCGAAAGAAGGATTCCGATTGTTATTCGATACTTATCATATGAAGTTATGTTTGTATGCGCTACAACTTACGGATGAATTCGAAATGTCGGAAGATATCGTACAGGATGTGTTTGTCTATTTTTGGGAAAAGAAATCCTATTTGAATATTCATACCGATTTGCGTAATTACCTTTTCTTTTCGGTACGTAATGCAGCCTTTAAAGCACTTCGAAAAAAAAATATGTTATCGATGGAAGAATTATCGGGAATAAATATGGGAATTCCGGAAGAAGAAAGCGCGGAAGAGCGGCAGAAACGTATTGAATCGCTTTCGGAGAAACTTAAAATTCTGACACCTCGAGAAATGTCGGTTGTAAAAGCAGTCATTATGGAGAATAAAAAATATAAGGAGGCTGCAGAAGAATTGAATATATCGGTAAATACCCTTAAAACTTATTTGGTTAGGGCCTTGAAAAGATTAAGGCAAAAATACAATCTGCTTTTATTATTTTAGTTAAGTCATATTTCCGTATTTTATATGTCGTTTTAATCTTTATTTTTAAAGATTCATAATGTCGATAGCGGGGAAATTTGAAATATTTCATTTTTTTGTCATCCGTTTCTTGAAAAGTATTCTCTTTTTAATATGGAATAAGGAGAATTTTCGATGGAAATGAATAAACCCGATTCGACACAAAACAAAAACTATTTTGAGTTTTATACGGCAAAACGGGCTGAAGAATTTCGCCTGCAATACGATCGTGAGCATTCGTGGAAAAAAATTCAATACCGGATAAAAAAACGGAAATTTCGTCGTGCCGCCGTATTTTCTTTAGCGGCTTCCGTCCTCATCTTTATGACTTTAGGTATTATCCGCATGTTTTTAATATCGGATGGCAGTCGGGATGCCTTGCCTGTACTTGCTTCGAATTTATTCCCGGAAAAAGGAGGACGGAAGGCAATTCTTACCCTGGAAACCGGAGAAAATATAGATCTTTCCGTTCAAAAAGGTATTATTGTCAATACTTCTAACACCGTAGCGAAAAATACTGTAAACGAATGTCTTACCTATAAAAAACCGGAGGGGGATAATGTCGTTCCGCAAATGAATACGTTGACGGTAGCAAGAGGAGGAGAATATCGTTTGGTGTTATCCGACGGAACGGAAATATGGATGAATGCGGAAAGTATTTTGCGCTATCCTACGACATTTACCGGAAAGAGCAGAGAGGTGTTTTTGGAAGGAGAGGCCTTGTTTGAAGTAGCGAAAGATACGCTCCATCCTTTTATAGTACGTACGAAACGGCATTCCGTGGAAGTATTGGGTACCCGTTTCAATATATCCGCTTATCCGAATAATAGGATATATACTACGCTTGCAAAAGGGAAGATAAAAGTGGAAACCGTCGACGATTCTGTCCTGTTGACTCCCGAACATCAAGCTATAATCGAACCGTTCGGGAATGATATTCAAACTAAAAGCGTTCAATCTTCGCTGTTTACTTCGTGGGTCGACGGAAATTACGAATTTCGGGATACGCCTTTGGAAGATATTGTCATTCAACTTGGCAGATGGTATGATGTAGACATACGTTTCAGAGAGGAGACGCTTAAAATCAAAAGATTTACGGGTGTTATATTCAGAAACGAAAATTTGAGTTTTGCAGTGGAAATCATAGAAAAGATTTCCAATGTACGTTTTGTCAGGGAAGGGAATCGAATTTATATCGAGAGTTATTGATAAAAAATTTAATTCGAAATATTATGATTGATAAACTTTTATGCAGTCGGTATCGTCTCGGGAAAATAGTGTTTGGATGTATCGGCATATTGATGTTCTTTTCTTTTTCGAATGCGATGGCTCAGTCGGATAAGAAGATAACGGTAAATCTGAATAATGTATCGATTCGAACGGCACTCCGCCAATTGGAAAAAGCGGCTCAGGTATATTTTATGTATGACGAATCGACTATCGATATTCATACGAAAATAAGTTTATTTCATACGAAGGCCGGATTACGGGTCGTATTGGATGATTTTTGTAAACAAACCTCATTGCGCTATGAAATTAAAAAGAATGTCGTATTGATTTTACCCGCTGTTTCCACAAAGAAAACAGGTAAACAATATTTTCGTATGACGGGTATGGTGAGGGACGAATCCGGAGAAGCCATTGCCGGAGCTTCCGTAGCGGTTGCCGGAACAACGAAAGGGACGGTAACCGATGAGAAAGGCGTTTACGATATAGAAGTGCAATCCGGCGATTTATTGGTATTCACTTTTATCGGTATGACGGATAAGGTGATTAGGGCGGAAGCGGATAAAAAAAATGTCGATGTAAAGCTCGTAACTACTGCATCCGCTCTTGCCGATGTCGTAGTTACGGGGTATCAGACATTGTCGAAAGAAAGAGCCACCGGTTCGTTCGACAAAGTGGATTCCCGGATAATCGAAGCACGTCCCGCTGCGGATCTTTCCGTTGCTCTTCAAGGTGTCGTGGCGGGCATGCAATCCGTCGAAAAAGAAGACGGAACCGTAGATTTTAGAATACGGGGAACCGGTTCGTTATATGCAGACAAGAAACCCTTATTAGTTGTAGACGGGTTCCCTGTTTATGGAGATTTCAGCAGTATCAATCCTAACGATGTGAAAAGTGTTACCGTATTGAAAGATGCGGCGGCGGCTTCCATATGGGGAGCTCGTTCCGCTAACGGTGTTATTGTCGTTACGACGAAGAAAGGCCGTAAGGATGGAATCGATATAGCGATGAAAGCCTTTGTACGTATAGGCACTACCCCCGATTTGGATTATATATTGAATCAGGCGGACAGTCGTACGATGGTCGACTATGAAATGAGAGCATTGGAAAACAATTGGAAAATATCGAGATACGAATATTCTCCTACATTTTCTAAAATACGGAATTCCCTTACTTTAGCCCAGGAGTTGTATTATGCCAATAAATACGGGAAAATATCTGAACAGGAAATGCTTTCCGGTTTGGAGCGTTTGCGGAATACGGACAACCGGGAAGACTTGAAAAAGTACATGATGCAAACTTCTTTATTACAACAATATAATATCAGCATATCCGGAGGGACGGGAAATATGTCGAACTATTTGTCTTTGATGTACGAGAAAAACCAAGAACATACGATTAAACGCGGTTACGGCAAATATATGCTGAATTATAATAATTCTTTTAAGTTTACGGATAGGTTGAAGGCAAATATTACAACGACCTTGCAACATAAGGAACAGGAAACTTCGGGAATGACTTTGGATGAATTCACCGTTTTATCACCTTATGAATTATTGTTGAATGAAGACAGTAGCTATGCCGCCAATCTTCATTATTATAACCGCTCCGAATTGGCAAAACTGCCCCTCGATAAACTGCCTTATAAAGATTGGTCGTACAATATGCTTCGTGAAGTCCGGGGACGGGATTATAAATCCACTGCCGCCATGTACCGTATCCAAGTCGGATTGAATGCAAAGATAACGAAAGGATTGAATTACGATATGCGCTTGCAGTATGAGTCCGCTAAAATCGAATCCAAAAAACACGACGACGAGGAAACTTTTTATACTCGTAATATGGTGAATATGTATACAGAATATAACAGTGCGCTCTCTCAAGTCGGTATTTCACGTCTCCCTAAAGGAGGTATTCTGAGAAATGAAAAAACGGAGAATACCAATTACGTATTCCGAAATCAATTGAATTATACTGGTGTTTTTCAAAATAAACATGAGATTTCGGTCGTCGGAGGTTTGGAGATCAGCCAATATGAAGCGGAAAAAACGGTTTACCCCTATGTATACGGATACGATGCCTTAAAAAATACATCGTCGGTACCTCCTTACGGATACGGCAGTGCTGTGGACGGTTTCAAGGATTTCTTCGGAAATTCCGTAACAATCGAAGGAGGTGATACCCCTTTGGTTTATCGTTGCGACCGCTATGTATCTTATTATACCAATATGGGCTATATGTATGAGGGGCGATACGGAATTTCTTTCAGTGCTCGTGGAGATGCTTCCAATTTCGTTTCCGACGATCCCGCTTTGCGTTGGGCTCCGATGTGGTCTTTGGGAGCCAAATGGAATATTTCAAAGGAAAAGTTCATGGCGAATTTGCTTTGGATTGACTATTTGAATCTGCGTTTGACTTATGGTATTAACGGGAATGCGGAGAAAACCACTTCGCCTCTAACACTGATAACATTGAATAGCTCAGTGGATCCGAGAACGGGAACTGTTGTAGGTAAAATTTCCGGTTTCGGTAATCCCCGTTTACGGTGGGAAAAAACCCATACGATGAATATCGGTATCGATTTTAATTTGTTCAATGAGGTGTTGGCCGGGAAGTTGGATGTATATAATCGCAACAGCAAGGATGTTATCGGTCTTGTCAGCATACCCAATGCTTATGGAACGGCAACTCAGAAGTTGAATAATGCCGAAATTTTAAACCGCGGCGTAGAATTGGAACTAAGCACAAAATGTCGGTTCCCTTCCGTGGGAGTCGGTATAAAATCTACTCTTACGTATGCTTATAACTATAATAAAATTCTCCGCCTCTATCATCCTGCGCTTTATTGTTCTCAATTGGTGAAAGCCGATACTCATGTCGAGGGCAAACCGATAGGAAGTATTTATTCGTATGAATTTTTAGGAATGAAAGAGGGGGTTCCTTATGTGTTGGGAGCCAATGGTGATGAGATTTCGATGAATCAGGCTGCAGTACACAGCAGATCTTTCGGTCTGGATATCCTCCATTATAGCGGTAGTGTAATTTCTCCGCATACTATGGGTTGGACAAATTATTTTACTTGGAAGAACTTCGGACTTCATGTATTTATTACCGCCAAGTTCGGCGGGGTATTCCGTGCTCCCACAACAGGTACGGTTCCGATAGTCGGAAGCGGCAAGACATTTGTCGGCAAATCTATTCGTGATTTTGCAAATAGCGATGGGACGAAATATCCCACATGGCCACTGAAGGACGAAACGGGTTTTTATTTGTGGGATCGTTATATGCCTAATTTGACTTATTTCGTACAAAATGCTTCTTTTATACGTTTAAAAGAAATTAATCTCGAGTATGACTTGCCAAAGGACCTCGTCGGCAGATTGCGGATGAAAGGAGCGAAACTATTCGTACAAATCAGGAATTTGGGATTGATATACACTCGTAATGAATACGGTTATGATCCGGAATGGTTGCCCGGTACCAATAAACCTTCCGCGGCCATGGCTTTTGGCGCCAATGTTAATTTTTAATCGAACGACAATTATGAAACAGGTAAATCACATATTTTTTTTATTGGTATTGACGGTTATATTTTCATGTGAGACTTATTTGTCCAAATTGCCGTCTCCGAGTAGCGATACGCCCATTCACGATGTAAGCCAGTTGAAAGCTATTTACGATAATGCGCCTTTATTTATTCAGGAACCCAATAATTTTGCATGGATTTCCAATGATGACGGAGAGTTGTCAAGAGAACTTTATCTATCGCAACCGAGAGCTTTCTCCAATATTTATACGAATTACAACAGTTTTTTTATCGAAGGCATAGCTTCGGCGGCTTATGACCCTCTATGGACCCAGGAATTTTACAATATTGTGAATGCCAACGTTATAATCAATAATATAGATAATGTGAACGGCGAAAAAACGGAAAAACTTAAAGTCAAATGCAATGCCCATTTTTTAAGAGCGTATTCTTATTTCGTTTTGGTTCAGTATTATTGTTTGCCTTATTGTGAGAAGAATAAAAATGCTTTGGGATTGCCCAAACGTTTGAAAAGCAATTTTGAGGAATCCTTGAAAAGAGTTTCTTTAGAGGAAATATATGCTCTTATATTAAGCGATCTCGAAATAGCGATGAATACTCCCGAAGAAGAAGTGGATCCGACTTGTCCCTGGCGTATCGGCAAAACGACGGTCAATGCTCTTCTCGCCCGTATTTATCTGACAATGGGGAAATATGAAGATGCCTATAAATTTGCCGAAACCGCATTGAAAAAGGCTCCCGAGCTGTTGGATTATAATGAACTGGGGTATGCTCCGGAAGTTACGGTTCCGGCTTTCGGAAACATCCCCAAAACGACTCTTCGTTTTTGTGAAACCTATCAATGGCGGGCTATTAAATTTATGTATTGGAAAGAGTTTATTTTTCCACGAGTCGTTTATAGTGTAAATCAATGGTTTATCCCTTCCGAGGCCTTGCTCGGCTTATATGACCGAGAAAACGATCGCCGTTTTGAATTATTTTTTGTCGAGTATTACAGTCGTCGCAGGAAGATTCCTCAAGATGCCTATGCTTATAGTGTATTCGATGACGGACGCTATATCATTTCCGGTTTGACTACAGCCGAACTCTTGTTGATTAAAGCGGAGACACAAGTACGTTTGGGCAAATGGCAGGAAGGGTTGAAAACTTTGGATTTGCTTAGAGTGAAACGCTACAAAAAAGGAAGTTATATGCCTCTGGCTATTGAAAGCCCCCAAAAAGCTTTGGCAGTGGTTTTGGATGAGAGACGCAGAGAATTACCTTTTGCGATGCGTATTCCCGATATTAAACGCTATGCCGTGAACGAAACGCAGGAGGATGATGTTACCGTAGTTAAACATTTTTTTGAACTTTCTTTGTCGAAAGTTCAAACGGATAGACCCAAGACTTATACGATTAAGCCGGATAGTCCGTTATGGGCATTCCCTATCAATAAAGTGGAAATCGGTTCAAGTGGAGGCGAAATAGAACAAAATCCTTATTGATTACAGAAACCGTATCGAGGAATTTTATAAAATTTCCGATACGGTTTTATATTCGACGGATAATTCTCGGCATTGAAAAAATCTTCCTTGACGCTTCCCGTTTGTCGGACTCCCGGAGTCACTCTTCGTATTTCGGGAAAATACCGGGAAGATTTTGAAGGAAAAAATAATGATGATTGAATGGGAGAGGAGTAATAAACAAGCCTCTGCAGTTT
>JBGZEX010000052.1:0-4671 GCA_041846495.1 Marinifilaceae bacterium | reverse complement strand
TTCGAAAAAAAATTACAGGGAACTACAATTTTTCAAATCCAATTTTTGTTATTGTTTTTCTCGGAAACTTATCAACAGTTTATCATTATGCGGATATGGGTAGAATAAAATTCGAATATATAAAAAAAAACTCTCCGGAATTTCCGGAGAGTTTATCGGTGGGCGCTGAGGGAGTCGAACCCCCGACCCTCTGGGTGTAAACCAGATGCTCTGAACCAACTGAGCTAAGCGCCCGAATGCGGATGCAAATATAGGGTAAATTTTATTACCTCCAAAGGAAAAGACAATTTTTTTGAGAAAAATTTATTTTAAATATTCGCAGAATATGTCGTCGAATATTTCTCCTCTTGAAAGTTTGCCGTTTATAAGGCAAATGGAGGTTACTTTTCCTTTGCAGCAAAGAGTATTATCGGGAATTCTGTAAATATCTTCAAGGAAGATAAGTTTTATGCCTTCTCTTCTGATGTTTACTCTTACACAGAGATGATCTCCGCTTTTGAGAGACTGTTTAAAATCCATTTCCACTCTCGACACCATGGCGTCTATACCTTCTTCATGGAGTTTTCCGAAGTTTTTTCCGGTAGATTCCAAGAATTCGTGCCGGGCATGTTCCAAGTAGTTTTGATATACCGAATTATTTACAACTCCCTGTAAATCACATTCGTAATCTCTGACCTTAAGTGCTATTTCAAATATATAGTCCATAATTTTTTCCGCAAATATAAAAAAGAAATATTAACTTTGCATATTACTAATGTTTATTATTTAATGATATGGGAAGAGCATTCGAATATAGAAAAGCCAGGAAATTGAAGAGATGGGGAAATATGGCACGTACGTTTACGCGTATTGCCAAGGAAATCGACATTGCAGTCAAGGCAGGTGGACCGGATCCTGCGAATAATACCCGTTTGAGGGTTTTGATTCAAAATGCCAAGGCGGAAAATATGCCGAAAGAAAATGTGGAGCGTGCTATAAAAAGGGCGGTTTCCAAGGATACTACCGATTATAAGGAAATCGTATACGAAGGATATGCTCCTCACGGAATAGCTATCGTCGTGGAAACTGCAACGGATAATAATACCCGGACGGTGGCCAATGTACGTCATATCTTTTCCAAATACGGAGGTACATTGGGAACGAGCGGTTCTTTGGATTTTCTTTTTGAAAGAAAATGCGTTTTTAAGATAAGCAAACCCGAGAATTTCGACGAAGAGAATTTTGAATTGGAAATTATAGACTACGGAGCCGAAGAGATTTTTGTAGATGAAGACGATAATGTGGTAATATACGGACGATTCGAAGATTACGGGAATATTCAAAAATTTTTAGAAGATTCCGCTTATGAAATAGTGAGCGGAGAATTCGAGAGAATACCTTTGGATACTAAGGAATTAAGTCCGGAAGAGAGGGAAGATGTGGATAAAATACTCGAGAAGTTGGAAGAAGACGAAGATGTAACCAATGTTTATCATAATATTAAGTAGATTTTTTGGTAAAAACAAAAAATACATCTATCTTTGCGACCGCAATTAGGTTGCATGTCAATGAACTTAGACTTCGTAGCTCAGTTGGTAGAGCAATTGACTCTTAATCAATGGGTCGAGGGTTCGAGCCCCTCCGAGGTCACAAAAAATATTCCCCGGAATTTCCGGGGAATATTTTTTTATTCGGCCATTTTTGCAAAATTCTCGTAAAATAACGGAATTGTCGTTATACCGTTGAAGAATTGTTCCAAAGGATAATTTTCATTGGGAGAATGTATGGCATCGCTTCCCAAACCGAAACCCATAAGAACGGATTTGATACCTAAAATTTCCTCGAAAGCCGCAATGATGGGAATACTTCCGCCCGAGCGTACGGGTACGGGTATTTTGCCGTATACTTCTTCGTATGCTTTTTCGGCGGCTTTATATGCAGGCAAATCTATGGGACATACATAAGAAGGGCCGCCGTGAAGATATTCTACTTTTATCTTAACGGATTTCGGAGCTATGGAAGTATAGTATTTTTTGAGAAGTTCCGCAATTTTCTCGTGTTTTTGATTGGGTACCAATCTGCAACTTATTTTTGCATAGGCTTTCGAGGGAAGTACGGTTTTCGCTCCTTCGCCCGTATATCCGCCCCATATGCCGCAAACATCGAAAGTGGGACGTATTCCGGTGCGTTCGTTTGTGGTATATCCCTTTTCTCCTTCCACTTCGTCGATTTGTAAAGATTGTTTATAGGTTTCGAGATCGAAGGGAGCGGCAGCCATTTTTTTCCGTTCTTCTGCAGAAACTTCGATTACGTCGTCGTAAAAACCGGGTATGGTTATATGTCCGTTTTCGTCTATGGTACCGGCAATCATCTTGGATAATACATTTATGGGATTGGCTACGGCTCCTCCGAATATTCCCGAATGGAGGTCTTTGTCGGGTCCCGTCACTTCAACCTGCCAATAAGCCAATCCGCGCAACCCGGTCGTAATCGAAGGAACGTCGGGGGCAATCATGGAGGTATCGGAAACGAGGATGATATCGGCTTTGAGCATATTCTTATGTTGTTTGCAAAATTCCGGAAGACTGGGGGAGCCGATTTCTTCTTCACCTTCCAACATGAACTTCACATTGCATTTGAGTTTGTTGTTTTTTACCATATACTCGAAAGCTTTGGCATGCATGAACGATTGTCCTTTATCGTCGTCGGCTCCGCGAGCCCATATTTTACCGTCTTTCACAACGGGTTCGAAAGGTTTCGTATTCCACAACTCTATGGGATCTACCGGCATTACATCCATATGTCCGTAAACCAGTACGGTGGGGGCTTTCGGATCGACGATTTTTTCTCCGTATGTGACGGGATTTCCTTTGGTTTCGAAAACTTCGGCTTTATCCGCTCCGGCCGCCAAAAGAATGGACTTCCATTTTTCCGCAGCTTTATACATATCTTGCTTATGCTCCGGAAGAGAGGATATCGAAGGAATTCGAATGAGTTCGAAAAGTTCCTCTATAAAACGAGCTTTGTTGGCATTTACATAATTTTTTATTTCTTTCATTCCTAATAGATTTTAAGGTTCCGGGTAAAGGTATAAAAAATGAATGAATATTCCGGTAAGGGAACGGATTAAATCTATCGGGATAAGAATCCAAAATTTGATTTCTTAATTAAGGATATTAGGTTTTAATTTTATACTTTTGCTATTATAAATACGTATAAAATCTTTATAATTATGTCAATGCTTTCGGAAGTTAAAATCTTTACCGGGGAAAAAAGTAGGTATATAGCCGAAGGAATTTCCAAGAAGTTAGGGCTTGAATTAGGGGCTCAATCCTATCTCAAATTCAGTGACGGAGAATTCGTTACCGCATTTGAAGAAACGGTGCGCGGAGATCAGGTTTTCATCGTACAATCCACTTTTCCGCCTACGGACAATCTTATGGAACTTCTTTTGATGATCGATGCGGCGAAAAGAGCTTCCGCTTATAAAGTGATAGCGGTGATTCCTTATTTCGGTTTCGCCCGTCAGGATCGTAAAGACAGGCCGAGGGTAGCCATAGGAGCCAAATTGGTGGCCAATCTGCTTAAAGCTGCCGGAGTGGACAGAGTGATTACCATGGATTTGCATGCGGATCAAATTCAGGGATTTTTCGATATCCCGGTAGATCATTTATACGGTTCTACGGTTTTAATTCCCTATATAAAATCTCTTAATCTTACGAATTTGGCAATAGCATCTCCCGATATAGGAGGAGCGAAAAGAGCGAATTCATGGTCTAAATATTTCGACAGCGGATTGATTATTTGCCATAAGACACGGGAAAGACCCAATGTGGTTTCGGAAATGAACGTTATCGGGGATGTGGAAGGAAAAAATGTGATATTGGTGGACGATATGATAGATACGGCCGGAACGATTTGTAAGGCTGCCGGCATATTGAAGGAAAGAGGAGCTGCGAGCGTACGTGCGGTTGCCACTCATGGCGTATTGTCGGGACCGGCTTATGAAAGGATAGAAGAATCGGATTTTGAAGAAGTGATTATTACGGATTCTTTGCCTTTAAAAAAGAAATCTTCCAAAATAAAAGTGATTTCGATAGCGAATTTATTCGCCGATACGATAGTGAATATATGTCAACATCGTTCGATAAGCGATCATTTTATCATGTGATATCGATATCGGATAAAATTTGTTTTGCATTTACAGTCAAAATTTTGGGAAATGGAGTATAATTTCAGGGAGATAGAAAAAAGATGGCAGGAATATTGGAAGGAAAATGCCGTCTATAAAGTGGATATCGACAAAACCAAGCCTAAATATTACGTATTGGATATGTTTCCGTATCCTTCGGGTGCGGGATTGCATGTCGGACATCCGTTGGGATATATAGCGTCCGATATTTATTCGAGATACAAACGATTGAAAGGCTTTAACGTACTCCATCCCATGGGTTATGATGCTTACGGACTTCCTGCGGAACAATATGCCATCCAAACCGGTCGGCATCCGGCGATTACGACGGAACAAAATATCGCCCGTTACAGGAAACAATTGGATAAAATCGGATTTTCTTTCGATTGGAGTCGAGAGATCAGAACTTGCGATCCGGATTATTATAAATGGACGCAGTGGGTATTTGCTCGGATGTTCGAGCATTGGTATGATAAATCTTCCCGAAAAGCAAGGCCCGT
>JBGZEX010000051.1:0-10346 GCA_041846495.1 Marinifilaceae bacterium | reverse complement strand
TGTAAATGTTTTAAAAGGAACTTCGGCTGCAGCCATTTACGGTCCGGATGCTCGTAACGGAGTTATTGTCGTAACCACCAAATCCGGTTCGGCTAACGATAAACCCCAAGTAACTCTCAGTTTCTCGGCTCAATTTTCCAGCATATCCTTTTTCCCGAAATTCCAGACCCGGTTCGGAAGCGGTTCCAACGGAGAATTTATTCCCTATGAAAACGAATCTTGGGGACCGGCATATGACGGAAGTATGGTGAAACTCGGAAAACCTTTGGAGGACGGTTCTCAACAGGAAGTTCCCTACGCTCCTATAAAAAATAACAGAAAAAAGTTTTTCGATACGGGAGTAACGTTGCAAACCGACCTTTCTTATGCCGCCAAAAACTTCTATTTCAGTTTTCAAGACGCTCATATAAAAGGTATTCTTCCGGGAGATAAAAACCGTAGAAGCGGCGTAAGAATGAACGCCGCCAAAGAATATAAAAATTTTAAAATCTCTTTCGGTTCGAACTATATCCAACATAATTACGATATATATAATTCCGAGGAGATGTACCAGTTTTACCGTTCCAAAAACTTAGGCATGCACGATGGAGTAATGGATATGGTGTTTGCCACCCAAGCCCATGTACCTTTGAAATCCTATAAAGATTTTCGTAACAACAAATGGGCTACATACGATAATTATTATTGCGAATATTCGCAAAATCCATACTTTGTCATCGACAACTGGAGAACAAAAGGCGTAAGACATGAGTTGTTGACCAATGCAGACCTCGCTCTGAAAATAACGGATTGGTTAGATATCAACTACCGGGTAGCCCTAACCTATTATTCTCTAAACACCAAAACCAAAACCAAACAAGTCACCCCTTCGCCTTGGGCCGAAAAGAACAGAGGTTTTCACTTTATTCCCCAAGGAGTGAACGAAGGCTTAAGAACCTCCACCAGAATATCTTCGGAACCTTATATAAAAATACATAAAGAATTCGAAGATTTCAAATTAAATGCTATTCTGGGTAGTTATTTACGGGAAACAAGATTCAAAAGGATAAACGTGGGTGCTTCTCCCCTCTCCATCGAAGGGCTTTTCAACATTTCAGGACGCAGCGGGGAACCCCAAGCCTCACATAGGGAAGAAATGATAAGAACGGCTTCCGTATACGGCAGTCTTGCCGTCGGCTATAAAAACTTTCTGAACTTGGAATTTACGGGCCGTCGGGATAAAACGTCCTTATTGGCAAAAGATAACAACACCTATTTCTATCCGGGTGTGAATGCCTCTGCCGTACTTACGGATGCTTTCCCCATACTGAAATCCGATATATTCAACTTTTTCAAACTTCGGGCTTCATGGAATAAAACCGGAAATGTCGACATAGCTCCTTATTTACTGGATCCCATATATGTACAAAATCGAGACAGAATCGAAACCGGGTTCCCCTATGAAGGACTTCCCGGATATTTTTCCGAAATCACATTGACCGATCCCGATCTGAAACCGGAATTCATCGACAGTTGGGAATTCGGTTTCGAAGCCAGCTTCTGGAAAAGCAGATTGACCTTGGATGCCACCTATTACACACAGAAGAATACCGACCAAATCATCGGGATTCGCGTTCCGCGTCCCACCGGATATACTTTCTCCAGGGTAAACGCAGCTTCTTTCCGGAATTACGGTTTTGAAATATCCTTCAAAGCCAATCCTCTATTGAAAATAAACGATGTAGATATTAATTTGGGAATAAGCTATTCTTATAACGACAGTGAAATTCTCAGTCTCAATGAGGACAATACGGAATTTGCAGTAGGAGGATATTTTATGGCCAGTACGAATGCGGTGGTCGGAAAACCCGCCTTCATCATTTCAGCCAAAGATTATAAACGCGATCCCGAGGGACGGGTAATTGTGGATAAAAGAACGGGTATTCCGCAAATAGACGAATCGAACAAATTATTCGGACGCACTATGCCCAAACACATCGTCAGTGTTTCTCCGTCCGTAACTTGGAAAGGTCTGACCGTATCTTCCGTATTCGAATACAAAGGCGGACACTATTCCTTCAACCATCAGGGAACCACCATGGCTTGGGACGGTACATCGAGAATTACGGCCGCCAACGACAGGGAACGCTTCGTTTTCCCGAATTCCGTTTATAAAGAAGGCGACACTTACGTTCCCAATACCAATATCACCATTAATTCCTGTTATGAATTTTTCCATGGCGACAATTATCGCTCAATCGGGACCAATATGTTGTTCAGTGCATCCGCATGGCGTTGGAGAGAATTGAGCATATCCTACAGTATTCCCAAAAATTGGTTGAATTTCCAAAATACAATCGAAAAAATCGACATCGCATTTACAGGTAAAAATTTGATGCTGTGGCTACCGGATTCAAACGAATGGAGCGATCCCGACTTCAGTGTTTACGACGATAATGTGGGAAGTATCATTACCTCGGCAATAAATCCTCCTACCCGTGTCTTAGGTTGGAATCTAACAATTCAGTTTTAATGTTTAAAACTTATGACTATGAAAAAAACAACATATATATTTACACTTGTAATCGCACTTCTGTTTTCGGCATGCAGCGATTCCTATTTCGATATAAATAAGAATCCCAACAGCGCAACCGAATCCAATATGAGTCCCGAACTCCTGCTGCCGTCCATTTTACACCGTTTAGCGGCTCATACGGGAAAGGATTTTGCATATATCCAACACTGGTTGGGATATTTCTCCCGTTCCGGCGGATACGGTTCCAATCTGGATGTAGAAACTTATGCCATCACTTCCACATTCAATCAAGAATCGTGGGATACTCCGTATCACGTTGCCAAACAGACAAAAACGATGGAATCCAAAGCAGTGGAAAAAGGGTTTACCGCATACCAGGGCGTTTCCAAAATACTCAGGGCTTTATGTATGTCCATGATTGTAGACCAATACAACAACTGTCCTTATTCGCAAGCTTTTGATCCCACCAACCGTACTCCTGCATACGATGATGCTAAAAAAATTTATGAAGCACTCATCAAACTATTGGAAGAAGCCGACAATCTTCTAAAAGATGCCGATGCCGAAAAAGACTATAAATTTATAGAATCGGACATCATGTTCAAAGGAGATTTGAATAAATGGAGAAAATTCGGAAATACCCTCCATTTACGCCTGTTGATACACCAAACCAACGTATTGGATGCCGCCGGACTCAAAACGGGGATTTCCAAAATTACGGCCAACGGCGTAGGTTTTCTCGGAGCAGGAGAAACCGCTGCTGTAAACCCGCATTATAAAAAGGACAAAGATAAAATGAATCCCTATTGGAGTCAACATTACAAGGATGAAACCGATAAAATCGTCGACAGATACCATCGTTGCAGTGAGTTCTTCTTGAATTTGACAAAGGACAATAACGATATCCGCTATAAGTATTTTCTGCGTCCCGTGGGAGATAAAGGGAATAACTACGTAGGCATTATATTCGGAGAAACGGATTTGGACTATAAAAATTCCCACGATGCGAACGCCACTTCCGCAGTCGCAGGACCGGGCATTGCCAAATCCGTAGATCAAGACCAATGGCTGCTCACCTCATTCGAAAGTCTCTTCCTTCAGGCAGAAGCCATTCAACGCGGAGCCTTGGCGGGCGATGCGAAAAAAGCTTATGAAGCTGCCGTAAAAGAATCGTTCCGTTGGCTGGAAGTAGGAAAGTTTAAAAACATTCCGGGAAGAAGCGAAGAGGTTAAAGACTGGGAAAACGTATGCGATACCATCGTGAATAATTATATCGGAAACGATGCGATAAATCCTTTTGCCGTATGGGATAAAAATGCCGATAAAATTCGACTGATTCTTACTCAGAAATACATTGCCATGTTCGGTATAAACGGATTGGAAGTTTGGACGGACTATCGCCGTACGGGGATACCCGACATCCCGTTATCCGTCCATCCGAGTGTCAGCGGTCGTAAAATACCTTCCCGCTTGGTATACCCCGTTACGGAATACGATGCCAATAAAGGAAACGTATTGAGTGTAGACCCGCAAACCGATAAGATTTTCTGGGCAAAATAATCATTAAAAATATTGAATATGAAAAACTCTCATAATATAAAGCTTTTTCTCGGCATCGTCTTTCTGGCTTTAGGCATAACCTCTTGCTTAAAAGACGATAAAATCGATAATTTGGAATACGGTATTCGAGCCAAGGATTTGGAAATCAATAAAATTATCGAATTCCCGATTATATCTCACGTGAAATCTCTTCCGGTATTGGTGGAAGGAGCGGAAGCAACCGTTGAAATAGGTAAGGTTCATCTTGCCGCCAAAGACGTAGCCCAGGAAGATATAGTCATAAATTTGAAATTGATATCGGATAGAGCGGAAGTATTGAAATCCGTACGTTACTTATTACCCAATCGCTATCCTGCAACCGGAAAAGATTCTGTTCCGGACGACGACATATTGTCATTCCCCAACGATGGAATCAGCATTCCGGCCACCGTTACCATCCCTAAAGGGAATCGGGATGCCATTGTAACTGCAAAAATAAAAACCGACAAACTAAAAGCCGAAAGTGCATTTATTCGTATGGATATCGAATCGGCTCAACAACCGGGTTATTTGGTAAGCGGTAATTTCGGACAGTTATTATTGAATATCAAAATCAAGAGCAAATTCGAAGGCCGATACGAATACGCATGCGAAGCATTGGGTCCGTGGCCGCAATATCTAATCTACGTATCCCAAGGAGAAACTTATTTATCGACCGTATCTCCGAATAAAGTACAATTATATGCCATTAACGGATTGTTTGGAGAAGGAGACATCGTTATATACGAATTCGACGATAACAATAAAATCGTCAGTGTAGAATGGCCCACATGGCCGGCAACAGCTCCCATTAAGGTATTAGAATCGACTTACGATGCCGCTACAAAAACGACAACCGTAAAATGGGAAATTGCTCCTCGACCGGGCAAAACGATTATTGAAAAATTCAAACGTCTCGATTAAACGCAAAGAATAATTATCGTATCTGAAAATTTTAAACCCTGATTATAAAACGGAGCGAAATAAAATTCGCTCCGTTTTCAATAAGATTTCATAGAACTCGACCCTATTTCTCCTATCCGTATATAAGAGATATTACAAAAAAATGGTAATTTTGTAACAATCGGAAAATTGTCACGTATTAAACGCATATAATGGAAAATATTTTAAAAAACGCTCGAGATTTATTAAGGGAGGTCAAGTATCCGGGATCCTCCAAAGACGTCATCGCCTTAGATATGGTACACAATATGCAAATTGAAGATAAAACCATACGTTTTCAATTGATTTTTCAAAAAACCGATGATCCGTTCATAAGAAGTATCATCCAAAAATGCGAAAACATTCTAAAAGAAAAAGGCGGTTTTGAAAATGTCCGTATCGAAAAAATTTTCAGTAAAGACCTCGAACGTCCCGCTTCTTTGGAAAAAGTCAAACATATAATCGCCGTATCTTCCGGAAAGGGAGGTGTAGGTAAATCCACCGTTTCCGCCAATCTGTCGATAGCCCTTGCAAAATCGGGATATAAAGTAGGTTTAATCGATGCGGACATATTCGGCCCTTCCATTCCGAAAATGTTCGGATGCGAAGATGCCCGACCGGATTTGAAAACCGTAGGAGAACGGCAATATATCGTACCCGTAGAACGTTACGATATCAAACTTCTGTCCATCGGCTTCTTTGTAGAACCCGATTCGGCCACGGTATGGAGAGGTCCCTTAGCGTCCAATGCTCTGAAACAAATTATAGAGCAGGGTTTTTGGGACGAATTGGATTACTTGCTTATAGACCTCCCTCCCGGAACGAGCGATATTCACCTGACGGTCGTACAAACCATCGCCCTCGACGGTGCCGTTGTCGTAAGCACCCCTCAAGCCGTTGCTCTGGCCGATGCAACCAAAGGTATCAACATGTTTCAAAGCGAAGGCGTAAACGTACCCGTGCTGGGATTGATCGAAAATATGGCATGGTTTACTCCCGAAGAACTTCCCGAAAACAAATACTATATTTTCGGAAAGGAAGGTGCCAAAAAACTTGCGGAAAAAACGGGAATTCCCTTATTGGGACAAATACCCATCGTGCAAAGCATCAGAGAATGCTGCGATAACGGATGTCCTTCCGCATACGATGAAAATAGCATCGTAGGAATGGCATTCATGGATGTAGCGAATAAATTAGCCTTTATTGTCGAAACCAACGGTATGACGGCAAAAAGGGTGCGTATTTCAAATTAAGTCCATGAAATGGGAAATAAATGAGCCGGTCGACTTAAAGCGCATAGCCGAAGAATTCATAGAAAAGTACGGAAACCGTTCCATTTTCCTCCTCTACGGAAAAATGGGAGTAGGTAAAACTACATTCGTCAAATATTTAGCCGAAGTATTGGGTATCGAAGAAGACGTAAATTCTCCCACTTTTGCAATTATCAATGAATATATAACCAATAAAGGAGAATCCGTTTTTCATTTCGATTGCTATCGCATAAAATCCGTGGAAGAAGCCCTCGATTTCGGATGTGAAGAATATTTCAGCTCCGGCGCCATGTGTTTTATCGAATGGCCGGAACTCATCGAACCTCTTATTCCCGAGGATGCCCTCAAATGTTATTTTTCAGAAAAAGAAAACGGAAAACGCATCCTTGAAATTGTATAAAATACCGAAATCTTACGAATCACATTTACACAAAATATTTACAGGGTCAAAAGCTTAGCGTCCCCCCTTTTTGAAGTTTTCATACTAAATTTCAATCCCGTTACGCTTCTCTAAATGGAATGTGCCGATAAAACTCCGAAAGTCGGTTTTATCAGTCCGCTGCACTCTTTCCGCTTTTCCGTCAAGCGAGGATTTTTAGGTTTTATCGATCGGAACTCGATAAAGTATTCATGCAATTATATTGAAGTTAAAATATTTGTAAATATTCTTTTTCATAGGCGACAATTGCAATAATTGATATATTTGCAAATATAACAGATATTAACTTTTAATTCATACCGATATGAATATCAAACATCTAATTTTTATAATCCTGGCAATGACGGCGATTATTACTCCTTCAAATGCACAGGAAGTAAACTATGTCGTATTGGCAAGGACGGATGTAATCGAAAATGCCGAATGGAATCGGGTTGCCACTACATTGGCCAATAAACACCGGGCGGAAATAATCCGGTTTGCCGAAAAGCCGGAAGAGGCACTCCCGCGTTTAAAGCAAATACGCCCCAAATACGTTGCCATTGTGGACCTCCCTAAGAATATCGGAGTAGAATACGTACAAAATGTCAATAGAATGGCCAGAAATGTAGATGACGATATTTATGCCGATTTTATGTGGGGTATTATAACCGGATACAATGCCGAAGCAGCCATGCGGATGGTGAACAATGCGACGGAACCTCTCGTTATCAAATCCGGATTGGCGACCATAACCGAAACCAAAAGTGCCAAATGGTTCGACAGGTACGCATGGATAGAAGACCATGAAAGAGGCGTATGGGGTGAAAAAACCTCTGCGGATAAAGAACCGAAAAAATACAATATCGAACCGGGAGAAATATTGAAAAAATTCACCGAACTCTACGCCGAATACGATCCGGATCTCATTATAACGGCATCTCATGCTACCGAAAACAATTTGGAAATGCCCTACTCCCTCGGCAATATAAAAGCTGAGAACGGGCATTTGTACGCCGATCTTTTTTCAGGGCACAAACCTCTCAAAGAGAGCGGTAAACGTAGGGTCTATCTCCCAATAGGCAATTGCCTGATTGGTAATGTAAACAATACCGAAAATTCCATGGCGATTGCCTGGATGAATTCCGCTAATGTCGCTACGTTCGTAGGATATGTCGTTCCGACATGGTACGGACGTAACGGTTGGGGAGGTTTAAAATATTTTTTAACACATTCCGGACGCTACACCTTGGCGGAAGCATTCTATCTCAATCTTCAGGATATGATGTACCAAATGAACGAATGGAACGATAAACTCCATACCCTACACATACCCTTCTATCAACCCCAAGAATTCATGTACAAAGCCGAGAAAGAGTTGAGAAAGATCGGAATAACTCAACCGACTAAAGATATTTTGGGTTTTTTACATGATAGAGATGTCGTGGCTTTCTACGGTGATCCCGCATGGAATGTACGCCTTCAGGAAATCAAAGACGAAAAAGATTTCAGCGTAAGTTCCAAAATAAGAAAAAATCAATGCATTATTACCGTAAAAACCAAGAAAAACTTCAGTTTGGAACGTATGCAAGGCGACCACTTTAAGGAAGAACACGTATTGGATCTTCCTTTCAGCTATATATTCCCCGAACGTTTGAAAAATCCGAGATTAGCCGAAGGGCAAAAATGGAAAGCGGCATTGGCCGAAGATTTCATTCTGATTTATGCCCCGAAATTCGAATCGAACAAAACCTATAAAATAGTTTTGGATATCGACAAATAATTCCCGTTCGAATAACCTTCCGGTCAATTAAGTGCATGCAGTCCGAAAATTGGATATCAACTTTCGGGGTGCATGTTATTTTTTCACCGTCGCCTTTTATAAAACTCTTTCCTGCCGGCATCTAAGCATCCTTTCCATAGATCGCATCGTATTGCCCGACAGGCATATACGGTAAAACGAACGCCTACAATATCTTCCTACCGGCTTTCCCCGAAAAAAGTCGGAGCCAAACGGGAAATTTCTCCCGGCCAAAACGGTAGAAAAGGGCAAGGTCTACCACACCTATATGACTTGGGACGGCACCCATCTGAAAATCACCGACAAAAACGGTACGCCGCTTTAGCAAACCGGACGGCACAAGGTTTCGGGGCGCCGAACCTTCTCCCTCCTTCACCTCTTATAATTAAAAGAGTTTTTAGGCCTTCCCGTCCCCCGCACTGGATCTTATCCCTCCTTCATCCCAAAATCGGAAAAAGGAGGGATAATTTACTAAATACGGCAAAAAAAGCTGCAAAACTCCAATTCTATTAAGGCTTTTGAATATCCCGATTATCTGTGTCCTAATCCCTATACGGGTGAACCGATATATGGCGGTAATACACTTGAAATCAGTTACTCGAAAAAAGATGAAGTTATTTTAAATGCAGAGTTGCAAAATGAACAATTACACGGTAAAATAGACTATAAACCGTCAAGCATGGAGGGAAAAACAGCAAAGGTGATTAACGGTAAAGTGTTTTTTAGTATGACATTTCATCCCGAGCTAAATATAAAGGAGCATCGTGGTAAGGTTATATATGATAAGCATGGATTTTCCTATTTTGAAAATGCCAAGATAAGTTATGCTACACCTAATCAATTTACTCCTATCGAGGACATGAAAAGGTGATAGAAGCAAGTATAACTAAAAAAGGGCAATATTCTTTGTACCGGGAAACACCGGATAACAGACTTGTTTATTTGAGCTATAAAAGAGTGGGGACAGGTATTCTTAAAGTGCACGAACTTGTTGAGGCTTTATTCTATATACAAATGGCAATTGGCAATAATGAGACTTCTAACGGAGTGTCTAAGACAAGGGTAGGGCAATAGTTGTCCTGCCTTATTTTTTATAGTAGGTTTGTTCCTAATAAAAGAATAAAAGAAACTATGCGCAAACAGGGAGTATGGTTGTGCATGAAAAAACTTTTGAGGGTTTTAACGGTCAACTAAATATAAATCCAATTGGTATTACAATTTGTATTGGATTAAGTTATCCGAAAAGTGTAATCCTTACAAAAACAAAGGAGTTAAGTTTATCACCTAACTCCTTTAATTTTAATAGTCGGGATGACAGGATTTGAACCTGCGACAACACGCCCCCCAGACGTGGACTCTACCGGGCTGAGCTACATCCCGAATTGCGATGCAAATTTAATTTATTTTTATTCATTTACCAAACAAACAAAAGAAAAATATCCGCATACATATAAAAAATACAGCGAAACGGATTCTCTCTCCAAAAGAATTCAGCACTTGAAAGGAGAGAATATAGCCACTATATAATATAAAAAAATTGTACAACAAATATAAATCCGTTGTACAATCCATGTAGCGAGAGGCGGGCTTGAACCGCCGACCTCATGATTATGAATCATGCGCTCTGACCAGCTGAGCTACCTCGCCATAAAAGTCGCCGGCAAAACCGGCGACTCTATCAAATTCGGCATCGACCTACTCTCCCACCATAAGGCAGTACCATCAGCGCTAAAGGGCTTAACTTCTCTGTTCGGAATGGGTAGAGGTGGATCCCCTTTGCTATAGACACCTTTTAATATCTTATGAACTTATCGTTATTTT
>JBGZEX010000050.1:0-27316 GCA_041846495.1 Marinifilaceae bacterium | reverse complement strand
CTACGATAACGGGAGTGCGGTTTTTTTTCCAGTTTTCCTGTACGATATTGCGTTTTACGGGAGAAAGTCCCGCATGGTAAGGTTCGCATTCGAATCCTTTACGACAGAGATATTCGGATAACTCTTCGGCGGTTTTCCTTCGGCCTACGTATACGATGGCGGAATCTCCTTTCATCCGGCTCAGTATCCGGACGAGTTCGCCGGGTTTGTCTTCCGCTTCCCTGACTACATATGAGAGATTTTTACGCATGAAGTCGTTCTCGAATACGTGGGCGGGCGGCTTGAATGCCAAATGCTTTTGAATGTCTTTGCATACCTCGGTCGTGGCGGTCGCCGTTAAGGCGATGACGGGGATATCCGGAAAGAATTTCCGGATATCGGCTATTCGAAGATAAGAAGGACGGAAATCGTGTCCCCACTGGGATATGCAATGGGCTTCGTCTACGGCTATGAGATTTAGAGGCATGTGGGCCAATTTCTCTTTGAATTCGAATGAAAACAGGCGTTCGGGAGCGACGTAAAGGAATTTTATTTTCGAATATAAGGCTTTGTTTATTACGGATGCTATTTCGGAATCGCTCATTCCCGAATGGATGGCATCGGCTTTAATTCCGAAGGTCGTCAAACCTTCCACCTGATCCTTCATCAGGGATATGATGGGAGTGATTACGAGGCATAAGCCTTCGCGTGCCATTCCCGCTATCTGGTAGATTATCGATTTTCCGCCTCCGGTCGGCAAAAGAGCCAAAGTATCCTTCCCTTCGAGTACGGACATGATGATATCCTTTTGCATCGGACGGAAAGAATCGTATTTCCAATAAGTTTTTAATATGGATTCCAAATCGTACTGCATAGAACAAATTTATAGGATAATTTTAAATCTTCCTCGATTTTGAAGAAAAATTCCGGAAACGTGAATTCGGTATACGGGGAAAGGGGGAAAATTTCGGAGAATGGGGACGGATGGCGATAATTCGGCGGATATTTATAAAAAAGAGGGCTAAATGGGAGAAGATACCGGTATTTTTCGTATTTTCGTCCAAATTATTTAAACTCAAAAAAATCGTATCATGTCATTTGTAGAAGAGCGTATTTATACGGAAGGGTTGACTTTCGACGATGTATTGTTAGTACCTTCCTATTCGGAATTACTTCCCAGAAATGTGGATTTAACCTCTCGATTTTCAAGAGGTATAGAGATAAAAATACCGATTGTTTCCGCTGCGATGGATACGGTTACGGAGTCGGCAATGGCCATATCCATTGCCCGGGAAGGAGGTATAGGCGTTATTCATAAGAATATGAGTATAAAAGATCAGGCACGTCAGGTGGAGATGGTGAAAAGGGCGGAAAACGGAATGATATATGCACCTATTACGATTACTCCTCATAAAACCGTTAAGGATGCTTTGGGGTTGATGAAAGAATTCAAGATAGGGGGGATTCCCGTCGTCAACGACGATATGGAACTTGTAGGTATCGTTACGAATCGGGATTTGCGGTTCGAGATGGATATGGACAGGAAGATCCGGGAGGTGATGACATCCGAAAATTTGGTGACTACCACGGAGAGTACGGATTTGCAGAAAGCTGCGGAAATTCTTCAGGCTCATAAGATTGAAAAATTGCCGGTAGTCGATAAAAACAATAGATTGATAGGTTTGGTTACTTATAAGGATATAACGAAAGCCAAGGACAAACCGTTGGCTTCCAAGGATTCCAAAGGACGGCTCAGGGTAGCTGCGGGGGTAGGCGTTACGTCGGATACGATGGAAAGAGTGGAAGCCCTTGTGAATGCCAATGTGGATGCGGTAGTCATCGATACGGCCCACGGACATTCCAAGTTCGTCATCGATATGCTTAAGGAGGTGAAGAATTGTTTTCCTTTGCTGGAAGTGGTGGTCGGGAATATAGCGACGGGCGAGGCTGCCATAGCCCTTGCCGATGCGGGAGCCGATGCGGTTAAGGTCGGCATAGGCCCGGGTTCCATATGTACTACGCGTATTATTGCCGGAGTGGGAGTGCCGCAACTCAGTGCCATATACGATGTGGCCAAGGTGATGAAACCCCGAGGCATTCCCGTGATTGCCGACGGCGGCTTGCGCTATTCGGGAGATATCGTGAAGGCTTTGGCTGCCGGAGCTTCCTCTATTATGGCAGGTTCGCTTTTCGCCGGAGTGGAGGAGTCTCCGGGAGAAACCATTATATATAACGGAAGGAAATTCAAAAGTTACAGAGGAATGGGTTCTTTGGAAGCCATGCAGCAAGGCTCCAAGGACCGCTATTTTCAGGGCGGAGAGGACGATATAAAGAAATTGGTGCCGGAAGGCATTGTGGCCCGGGTGCCTTTTAAAGGAACTTTGGATGAGGTGGTTTATCAGCTTATAGGAGGTATACGCGCCGGAATGGGATATTGCGGAACCCATACCATAGAAGAACTGCATCATGCCCGTTTTGTAAGAATATCCAATTCGGGAATGATAGAGAGTCATCCTCACGATGTGGCCATAACGAGCGAGGCCCCGAATTACAGCAGATAGGTTCCGGACTGCAAATTAATGGAAATATTATGGACGTTATGAGAAAATATTATTTATTGTTTTTTTTATTGATAAATATCGGCGGAATATTCGCACAGAAGAATGTAATAGACCGGGTGGTCGCTATGGTGGGAGATCAACCCATATTGAAGTCGGATATAGAAATAGAACTTATGCAGGGAAAGGAGCAGGGGATTTATTCGGCTTCCGAGAACTACAATACGATGGTGCTTGAGAATTTGTTGATAAAAAAATTATTGCTTGCCCAGGCCGAAGTGGACAGTATTACCGCATCCCCCATAGAGGTGGAAAATATGTTGAATGAAGATATTCGGAGGATTATTGCCAATTTGGGGAGTAAGGAAAGGATGGAACGCTATTTCGGAAGAGATGAGGAAAGCATAAGGAATACCCGGAGACCCTTTATAAGGGAACAGCTTATCACAAGACGTATGCAGGAACGTATCGTGGAAAAGGTAAGGGTGACGCCTTCGGAGATTAAACTTTTTTATAATAAACTCCCTGCCGACAGTTTGCCGGAAATACCGGATCAATACGAGTTGCAGCAGATCGTATTCAAACCTTTGGTGAGCAACGAAGAAAAAGAGAGGGTAAGGAATCAATTGCGTACTTATAGGGAGCAGGTGCTTTCGGGGGAAAAAAGTTTCAGTTCCTTAGCCGTACTCTATTCGGCCGATCCCGGTTCGGCAACTCGGGGAGGAGAATTGGACTATAGTACGAAAGCTTATTTCGCTCCGGAATTTGCGGATGCCGCCTTTAATCTCAAAGTAGGCAAGATTTCCAAAATCGTGGAGACGGAATACGGATTCCATATAATTCAGATGATGGATAAGAAAGGGGAATACGTTAAGGTGCGTCATATATTGATTGTGCCCAATATATCCGAAGTTGAAAAAAACGAGACCTTGGCCCGTTTGGATACCCTTCGAAACACGATATTGGAAAATAAGATGAGTTTCGAAGATGCGGCTTATTATTATTCTTCCGATAAGAATACCCGGAATAACGGAGGACTTATGGCGGATCAGGAATCCAATTCCAAAATATCCCGTTCTTTGATCGGCGGAAGTATGGCTCAAGTTATAGATAAGATGAAAACGGGGGAAATATCCCGGCCTTTCGTCGTTCGGGAAAACGGAAGAGAAGAGTTCAAAATCGTTAAGTTAAAGGAATTTTACCCCAAGCATAAAGCCAATTTGGAGGACGACTGGATGTATTTCGAGCAGCTTTTGCAGATGAAAAAACAACAGGAGTTGTTCCGTAAATGGATTAAGGAAAAACAAGCTGTAACTTATATCCATATAAGCGATGCCTATATGGATCAGAAATTTATCGATGACGGTTGGATAAAATAAGATGTATCTCTATAAATACATAATATTCCTCTATTGCATATTTTTTTCCTGTTTTGTTCCGGCACAGAAAAAAGTTACGGTGGATATCCTTCATGCGGATTCTTTCGAACCGGGCACGACGTCGAATCTTACGAAATTTCTCGGCAATGTGCGTATCAAACACAACCGGATGTTTATGTCTTGCGACAGTCTCTACCGTTATTCCGACAGCAGTTTCATAAAAGCTTTCGGGCATGTGCATGCCGTACAGGACGATACCCTTCATCTTTGGGGGGATTTTTTGGTTTACGATACGGAAAAAGAGTTTGCGATGGTACGCAACAATGTGATATTGAAAGATAACCGTATTACATTGAAAACGAACTTTTTGGATTATGATGTGGGTAGGGAGATTGGGAATTATTATAATGGAGGTGTTATAAAAGACGAGACAAATACTCTTAGAAGCAGGGTGGGATATTATTATAAGGAAGCGGAGTTTTTGTTTTTCAAGGATAGCGTAGATGTGGTCACTCCCGATTACCATATGATGTCGGATACGATGAAATACCATACCTTCACCAAGATTATTTCCATTCTCGGACCTACGACCGTGTACGGAGAGGAGCGTACTCTGTACTCGGAAGACGGATGGTACAGCACTCTGGTATCCCATGGCGAGTTGTATAAAAACAACAGAATAAGCTATAATCAATATGTTTGCCGGGCGGATACTATAGTGGTGGATAGTCTGAGCGGGACGGCTTTCCTTAAGAGGAATATCGTTCTCAGAGATACGGTCGACCGTATGGTGACCCGGGGACATATCGGAGAAGTGTTGAAGTGGCGGAATTACGCTTATGTTACGGATTCCGCCCTCTTGATTATAGGAGGAGAGCGGGATTCCCTTTATATACACGGGGATACTTTGGCCGTTACCAAAGATACGATGGGACTGGATGTGGTCCGGGCATTTTACAATACGAAATTTTACAGCATCGACCTTCAGGGGAAATGCGATTCCATGTCTTTTTATACGGGCGATTCCATCGTACGAATGTACGAATCTCCCATAGTATGGACGGAGGATAATCAAATGACGGCCGAGAAGATTTCGATGAAATTGAGACGGAATGAAGTGGATAACTTCTTTCTCGAGGATAATGCCATGCTTGTCAACCGAAGGGATTCCAATATGTACAATCAAATCAAGGGGAAAAAGATGACGGGATATTTCGATAAAAATCAATTGTATATGATTTTTGTGGACGGGAGCGGAGAAACGCTTTATTATCCCGACGAAGGGGGAGAGATTATAGGATTGAACAGAGCTTCGAGTCCTAAAATCAGAATCAATATAGAGGAGAATAAAATAGCCTCCCTTACTTTTATCGGGAAAACGGAAGGAAGTTTGAAACCGATATTCATGGTAGATCCTCAGGAACGGGAACTCCGGGGATTTTCATGGCATATATCGCTCAGACCCCGTTCCGTTGCGGATATCTTAAAAAAAGAAGAAGTCGGGGAGGGGGAAAGAGCCCGGTCTTTTAAATAAAACCGGGAATGGCTCAGTATTTAAGCCATTTGTAAATTTCTTTCCACGAAGCTTTTTTCCCGTACATCAATATTCCTATCCGGTATATTTTGGCGGATATCCAGGTAATGAGAATGAAGGTCCCGCCCAAAATCCCGAGCGATAGCAGTATTTCCCAGGTTGCCACTCCGAAGGGTATTCTTACCAGCATTACGATGGGAGAAGTGAAAGGGATCATGGAGGTCCAGAAAACCAAAGGAGACTCGGGGCTTTTTATGGCTGCAAAGCCGATGTATAATCCGATGACGAGAACGACGGACAGAGGGCCTAAGAATTGTTGGGTTTCCTCCTGGCTGTCGACTGCTGCTCCTATAGCGGCGAACATGGCGGCATACAACAAATATCCTCCGATGAAATACAGGATAAAGGAGATTAAAAAAGAGCATACGAATTGAGGGGTGAGGGTTTGGGTGATGCTCCGTATCGTAGCGAGGTTTTCCGCCGTAAGCCCCGAAGTCTGCGTCATGGCATTCAGGTCTGTGGCATTCCGAAGGCTTTCCATGTCGATATCGGACAGGAACAAACTTTGTCCGGCAACGATGATTACACCCCCCAAAACAATCCATATGACGAATTGCAAAAGGCCTACTCCGGCAATTCCGATGATTTTTCCGAAAAGGAATTGTATGGGTTTTACGGAAGATACGAGTACTTCTATAATCCGGTTGATCTTTTCTTCGAGTACGCCCTGCATTACCTGAGTTGCATACATGAATATGAATATGTAGATTACGATGCCGGCGGCAATACCGATGACGGAAGTGATTACGGACGAACTCTCCCGGGCTTCCCCTTTCTCGTCTATTTTAAGCGTAGTGGCCGATACCGTCGTTTGCGTAGCTTCCAACTGCTGTTCCAAGTCGGGGATGCCGGTTTGCTTTATGATACTGTCCCTTTTGATTTTTTCAATTTCGTTTTTCAGTTGTATAGTGATATTGTTTTCGAGTTCCATAGGGATTTGGGAACGGGAATAAATGGTGATTTTCGGTTCCCGGATAATATTCTGCGGAACATATATGGCGGCGTAATAATCGCTGTTTACGAGAAAGCGACTGAGGTCGGCCTCCGCCATATCCTCGTGTCCGTATTCGAATGTGTTGTTATTTATCCGTTTGAGGGGATGTATTAATTCGGAACGGTTGACGACGGCGATTTTCCGCTCCTGGGTGTCGTCCCTTAGCATCATCCACAGCATAAAGGCATATAAACCGGCAACGAGGATGGGAACGAATATGGTAACCAGCAGGAATGTCTTTTTTCGGACACGGGTAGAAAATTCCCGTCCGATAATGATTAATATTTTATTCATGGGAGGAATCTTCTTTTACGAGTTTGATAAAAATATCGTTCATCTTCGGAATGATTTTTTTGTATTCCAATATTTCGGCTTTGTCTGTAAGCCGGGATAAAATAATATTCGGAGATGTATGTTTTTTCTGAACTATGTCGAGAGCGGTTATATCCCCGTGTTTTTCCCGGGATGCGATTTCGAAATCTTCTCCGCATATTTCTTCTATGGGAAGGTCGTCCGGGCCTTTCATGCAAATACGGTAGGTGTTGTCCGCATGATTTTCGCGGATTTCGTTTACCGGCCCTTCGATGATTTTGCGGGATTTGTTGATGAGTGCGATGTGGCTGCATATTTCTTCCACCGAACCCATGTTGTGGGTCGAGAATATGATGGTCGCTCCCTTATCTCTTAATTCCAGAATCTCCTTTTTCAGGAGTTCGGCATTTATGGGGTCGAATCCGCTGAAAGGTTCGTCGAATATCAACATTTCGGGTTGGTGCAATACGGTCGTGATGAATTGAACTTTTTGCTGCATCCCTTTCGAAAGCTCTTCCACTTTTTTATTCCACCAGCCGGTTATTTCGAATTTTTCGAACCATATTCTTAGGCGTTTGACGGCTTCCTGCCGGCTGAGCCCCTTTAGTCGTGCCAGATATACGGCCTGTTCGCCCACTTTCATCTTTTTGTATAATCCGCGTTCTTCGGGGAGATAACCGATACGGGCGCAATCTTTGGGAGTCAGCGGTCGGCCGTTGAGTTTCAAACTTCCCGAATCGGGTGCCGTAATTTGATTGATGATACGTATCAAAGTCGTTTTCCCGGCTCCGTTCGGCCCTAAAAGACCGTATATGGCTTTTTCCGGGATACTGACGGATACATTCTTGAGAGCTTGGTGTTTGGAGTAGTTCTTGACAATGTCGTTTGCTTCGAAAAATATCATGGGAAAGGGCTTATGTTGGTAAAAACAGCTGCTCCCGTCGGGAACAGCTGTATAAAATTAATCCGTATTTTCAATTTCGATTATAATGTCGTTTTTCATGACATTTTCACCCTCTTTCACGTAGATTTTTTTTATTTTTCCATCGAGAGGAGAAAGAATGTTGTTGTGCATTTTCATGGCTTCCAATATAAAAAGACTGTCGTTCTTGCGAACCTTATCCCCTTTTTTTACCTTGTATTTGATAATGACTCCGGGGATCATGGCGCGTATGAGATGCGGGTCGTCTTTCTGCCATTTCTTTCTTTCCGTCCACTTTTTGGTATAAGTGGTTTTATATTCGACACCGTCGATTTCCAGAATATCGTATTTTTCAGCCATAGTATTCGATTAAAACGGAGGTATACCGTGTTTCTTTTTCGGAACGATTGCGGTTTTGGTATTGGATATTTCGATGCAATGCTGGAGGAGCATTCGGGTTTCTTCCGGCTCTATGACGGAATCGATATAGCCCTTGGATGCCGCTACATAGGGGTTGGCGAATTTTTCTCTGTATTCGGCGACTTTTGCTTTTCGTGTGGCTTCCGGATTTTCGGAACCCGTGATCTCCTTGCGGAAAATAATATTGGCAGCCCCTTCCGGACCCATTACGGCGATTTCCGCCGTAGGCCATGCGAACATAAAGTCGGCTTTGAGATGGCGGGAGTTCATGGCAATATATCCGCCTCCGTAAGCTTTGCGGAGAATGACGGTGATTTTGGGAACGGTGGCTTCGCTATAAGCGTATAAAACTTTGGCTCCGTGCCGTATTACACCCATATGCTCCTGTTCGGAACCGGGAAGATAGCCGGGCATGTCCTCGAAAGTCACAATCGGAATGTTGAATGCATCGCAGAAACGAATGAAACGTCCGGCTTTATCCGATGAGTCGCAATCGAGTACGCCTGCCAATACCAAAGGCTGATTGGCGACGAATCCTACGGTTTCTCCGTTTATTCTGCCGAATCCTATGATGATGTTCCGGGCGAAAGCCTCCTGGATTTCGAAGAAATCGGATTCGTCTACCACCGCTTTGATAACATTCCTCATATCGTACGGTTGGGTGGGATCGGACGGGAGAATTTTGTCGATTTTGAATTCCGGTTTGGGAGGACGAGCGGGGAAAGCTTTGGCTTTATGTTCGTTATTCCAAGGTATGAATGTGAGGAGTTTCTTGATTTGTTGAAAGCATTCCGTTTCGGTTTTTGCGAAGAAATGAGCATTGCCGCTGATTTCGCTATGTACCTTGGCTCCGCCCAACTCTTCCATGGTGATTTCTTCTCCCAATACGGTTTTGATGACTTCCGGACCGGTAATGAACATTTTGGAAATATTGTCCACAACGAATACGAAATCGGTTAAGGCCGGAGAATATACGGCTCCTCCCGCACAGGGACCTAAGATTACCGAGAGCTGGGGTATGACCCCGGAGGCCTGAGTATTCCGGTAGAAAATTTCTCCGTATCCGGCCAAAGAATCGACACCTTCCTGAATACGGGCACCTCCGGAATCGTTAATGCCTATAATCGGCATGCGCATACTCATGGCATGGTCCATTATCTTGGTGATTTTCCGGGCATGCATGAGTCCCAAGGAGCCTCCGGCTACCGTAAAGTCTTGTGCATAAATACAAACAGGTTCTCCGTATATGGTTCCCGTGCCGATGATGACACCGTCTCCGTGGAAAACCTTTTTATCCATATCGAAATCTTTTCCCTGATGTTCGACGAACAAATCGTATTCGTGAAAGGAATTTTCGTCGACGATTGCTTCGATGCGTTCCCTCGCCGTGAGTTTTCCCATCGCCGCCTGTTTCTTTATGGCAGCTTCGCCGCCCCCTTGCAGAACGATTTGCTTTCTTTTTCTTAGGTTAAGAATGTTCCCTTTTATTGACATTTCTCTTTTTTTTTGTTATAAAATAAGTGAAAAACGATAGAGTAATCGGTTTATTTTACTGCAATATTAGTAAAATAAACCGATTTTACAATAACAAATTCTATTAAATCCTTACGGATACGGATTATAAAAGCTCCTGTCGATGTTGTGTCGGGAAGCGTATTCCTAAATAGAAAATTATTCGTTTTCCGTTTTATAGACCTGGCCGCTATAGGAAACGGTTTCTCTGTTGTTGCTGTTTACTACGATTTCACAGGCTCCCTTCGGACTTATGTTTACGGTAAATACGAAACAATCGTTTCGACTTTTTATTTTAAAAGACAGGAGGATGGATTTATACTTTTTCTTTTTTTCGATTTTGAGTTCGAGATTTTCGGGTTTGTTTTCGAATTCCATTCCGGCGCCTTTTCCGTATTCCGTGCGATACGCCCGGCCGAAAAACGGAAGATCTCCTTTAATAACGGTATCGCAAAATTCGATTTGTCCTCTCGGATTGAAGCGATGGGTATCGGGGAAATATGCCGTCGGATGTACCCGGGTAATCTCTATGCGGAAAATATTCGATTTTACGAGGCTCCATAAGGCATCGAATTCTTTTTCCGCTTCGGTTTGCCCCATGGCTTTTTGTCCGGTTATAATACCTGTGAATACCATAATGTAGAAAGCGATTTTTTTCATGATTCCGGTTTTAAGAAGATTTGATATTTAATGAAAGAATACAAAAACCGTACCAATGCCGTATCCGATTGTGATATAAGTATTAATCCCGTATGTGTCCTAAGAATTGGTGGAGACAAAGGTGTTCCGTTTACGGATATTTATTTGTATTCGATTTGCTGTATTGCAATATCCACCCGGAGTTCCTGTTTCGAGGGAATTGTATAAGGAGGATACATGTAGAAATTTACGGATATGATTTTCAATCTCGCTTGCATATGTTCTATGCGGTCGATGGTTTTTACCAGACCGGTATAGCGTCCGCTCAGTTTGAGAAGTCCCGAGTACAAGGCACAGTCTTCTTCCATATCGGTAAGTACCGGGGTATAGGATACGATATTTACTTTTTCCTGCAGGGTGCATTCTGCTATCGAATCCAATATACCGCCGCTGCTTACGAAAGGAGGAGATATTTCTTTGATTGCGAAGGGGAGATTGCCGGAATTCGTGTCCGGTATTATATGTCGGAGGATTTTGTGCTTCTTTTTGATTTCCATGGTGTTACTGACGGCAAACCTCCAGATGCAAAAGGGCAGGAATAAAAGCAATACAAGGATTTTGAGAAAACCGGAATATTTTTTCATGAGACGATTTTTATTTTGAGAGAAAATTCGTAGGCAGCGGTATTTTTTCCTTTTTCGATGGAAACTATTTTCACATCCGGAAATAAGGAGTCGGCGGAGAGTTTTCGGGTGAATTCTCGTATAAGTCCGGGAATATCGGCATATCCTTCTATTACAATGCCGTTAAAATCCGTGATAATCGGTTTCTCCGGATTGAGTTTACCGTTATAGGGGAAGAAAACCATACGTTTCAGTCTTATATTTCGAGGCATGAGGGTTGCTATGCGGTCGGCTATCAGGGAATAGGGAGGGGAGGGGTATTTCGTATAGGCGGAGGAAATCCGGTTGAGTTTTTGTAGTTTGACATTCTCTTTTTCCCGATATCGGAGTCTTGTTTGATATTCGAATTGTTTTATGTCGTATTCTTTCCTGAGTTTATTGTTGTAAAAATAGTTTCCCAGCAGCAGAAACAAAAAAAACAGGAGTACCGGAAGTTTGATACGGTCGTATAAGTATTCGCATAGAGTATTCCATAGAGGGAGGTTGTATTTAAAATTTTTCGGATTTAAATTTTTTCGAAAAAAATGATTTAAGAGTTCCGGTATATCCGTTTCCTTACCGGACATCCATACGGTTATTACATGAATTTTTCCGGCATTCAGTTTTTCGAATAAATTTCCTAAAAGGGCTTTTCGGGTGAATAAGAGTTCCGTTTCATGGTTTTGGTCGTTTTCCCGAGTCCTCCATATTAATTCCGGATTCTCCGTAATTTTTTTTATTACGGGATTTTCTTTTTCGTATTTTTTATGTAGCACGGCGTCGCCGTAAATAAACAGGACTGCCGGGCGTTTTTTTAAAAGAGGTAAATAATCGGGAGTGGCGTAGTTTTTTTGAAGTGTAAAATGTTTTTCCTTCTCCGCGAAAAAAGATACGGACTCTTTTATACCATTCCCGTTTATGCATACCGAGATGACGGGGATTTTTTGAAATATTCGGGAAATGATGTACATGCTCTTAATTGATGATTGTCGGTTTTATAAATACGTTCAATTTGTTGGAGGATTTATTTCTTACGGAAGCTCCGAACAACCACTTCAATACCGGTACGCGGGCGAGAAAAGGGATGCCTTTCGAACCGGAGTTGAACGCATTTCTTTCGATTCCCCCCAATAATATCATATCCTGGTTTTTAACTTTGATAATAGAGTTGAAACTCCGGGTGGACATACCCGGGGGAGCATCTTTCATATCGCTTTCCCGGGGAGTGAATTCGCTTTGGGTAATATCTATTTTCAGGGTGATACAACTGTCTTTGCTTACATAAGGAGTAATATCCAGTGTGAGATTGGCCTCTACATTCTTCCACATATAGGATTCGGTTTGAAGCGGATTTTGCGTTCCGATAATGTTGGTCTGACTTTCTTTGTAATATTTCGTTTCTCCGCTTTTCAATGTCGCTTTATGTCCGTTCAAAGTAGATAATCTGGGAGTGGAACGAAGAATGATTTTTCCTGTTTCCTCCAGGAATTTAAGATTGAGATAAAAATTGGGGGAGACTTTGCCCAAGTTGATGGAACCGAAACCGTTGAAGGTATTGATGAGCTTATTGACCGAAGCGGCGTTTAACGACATCTCTATTCCGGGACTGATACTTCCGGAGGTTTGGGCGGTTTGCTTGCCCAATCCGGTTGAAATTCCCGCTTCCTGTACATTTTTCTGTGTCGCATCCACGATGATTACATCGATTAATATCAACGGCACGCTCCGGTCTATTTCCATCAATAGAGATTCGATTTGCCCCAAGCTCTTCTGTTCTCCGCATATTACAATACTGTTTAAATCCGGGAATGGAATGATTTCCATACTCTTTTTCAGTTCTGCGGGAATGATTTCCGTTATTTTTTCCACGGAACGGTATTTCATGGGTATCACTTTGGTGGTACTTAAACGGTTTTCCGTATTTACACCTCCGAATACGTATACTCCGTTTTCATAGCGCCAGGAAAATTCCGTACCTGTAAATACGACGCTTAGAAAGGTGTTGAAATCCACATCGTTTACGAATATTGCGGTCTCTCTGTCCATTATTCCGGAGACGAAATAGCCGAGATTGAGTTTTTCACATATTTCCGGGATGATTTCCCGAATATTTCCATTGGTAATATTGGCAGATATTCTACCGCTACTGTCTACGGTTATTTCATTCATTCCGAAGCTTTTTCCGCCTGACCCGTTTTCCTCGTTCCCCGTTTCCGGAGAAAATATCCATGTCTTATTATTTTTTTTCTTGACATTGAATGCATTGACCGAACCCAATGTCCGGATGGCCTCTTCCGTGGGCATGGCATGAGCATAAGCGGATATGCGGGAGTCGTATATACCGGAAGGGATGACAATATTTATGCCCGAAAGTTCGGAAATTTTTTTTACGGCGTCGATGAGGCGTACGGATTGCAATTCGTAAGTAAACGTTTGTTCCGCATCATCATAGGAGATATCCGGTACGGGGGGGATTTCCGCATCGGGAGTGCAGGGGAATATGGAAATAATATTCCCGATGATTTCCGCATCGAATCCGTAATTCTTGCAGAGGAAATAAATCAAATCTATTATGCGTGTCTTTTTGAAGTTGCATGTGACGGTTTGATGTCCGGGAGCATGTATATTTAAGTTGACTCCACCGGCTTTTGCAATATTTTTCAGCATATCCGCAATCGGCATATTCGTTACCGAAATATCGATTTCTTTTGTGAATGCCGGTGCGGTTTCCGCTGCCGTTTCGAGTTTTTTCCGTAATGCCTCCAAACGCGATGTTTCATCCTTTTGCGCTATGACAACAGGGAATATTCCCCATATTGTAATTATTAATAAACCGATTTTTTTCATATACTACAGACTGTCGTTAATAATTGGCAGTATTTCATCCAAAGAAGTTTTCCCTTCCGTATATAATACCCATGCTGCATCTTTCAGAGTGGAGATATGCTGTTTTTTCAGATATGCTTCTATATCCGAAATGTTTTTTCCGGCGGCGTCTTTTAAAAAGCCGTCGACGGGGATTACTTCATATATGGCACGACGGCCGGCATACCCCGTATAGAAACAATGTTCGCATCCGCCGGCTTTGTAAAATATTCCGACTCCTTCTTTGTACGAAGCGAGAGGATTTTCGGTCCTTATGCGGCAATGCGGACAAAGCAGCCGGATCAGACGCTGGGCCACGCATAATTTAAGCGTATCGGCAATGAGATAAGGATGTACGCCCATATCCGTTAAACGGGCGACACTTCCCCAGGCGGAGTTGGTGTGAATGGTCGAAAGCAGGAGATGGCCGGTAAGCGAACTTCTGATTGCCATTTGGGCCGTGTCGGTGTCCCGTATTTCCCCCAGCATGATGATATCCGGATCCTGACGCAAAAAAGTTCTTAAGGCGCTTCCGAAAGTCAGACCGATTTCCTCTTTCAACTGTACTTGATTTATGCCGGGTAAGGTGTATTCTACGGGATCCTCGATTGTCAGTATATTGTTGTCCTCCCGATTCAGTAAACGTAATGTGGCGTAAAGCGTGGTGCTCTTGCCCGAACCCGTGGGACCGCTGATTAAAACGAGTCCGTTTGGATTCCTGATGGCATTGCGATAATCTTTCAACTGCCTGCCGGAGAATCCGAGATTGCCTAACTCCAATAATTCCGCATGACGGGTAAGCAGGCGTAAGACGATCTTCTCCCCGTATATTGTAGGAAGAGCCGATACGCGTACATCGAATTTTTTATTATTTCTGGAATACAGGATGCGACCGTCCTGAGGAAGTCTTTTTTCGGAAATATCCAGATTTGCCAATATCTTCAACCTGTTTATCAAAGCCGGATAATTCGATTGCCGTACGACATAACGCTCGATGAGTTTCCCGTCGATACGGAAACGTATCCTGCAACGTTCCTCATAGGCTTCGAAATGAATATCGCTGGCGTTTTTATTATCCGCTTCTTCGATGAGAGCATCGATGAAATCTCCGTCTTCCATACCGAGAATTCCGATTTTAGGAGACGAAGCTTGTTCTTTCCGGTAATAGCGATTCAACAGGCGTTCCAATTCCGGTTTTTCAATTTCTGAAATTTCGATGTTTATTCCGTATATAACCGCAATTTCTTCGATACTCTTGCTGTAATCTTTGCCGCTTTCTCCATAGCATTGGAAATGATTGGCTTTTGTATATTCATAAGGGACTATTCGATAGTCCCAAGCTTCCGCTGCTGAAAAAATTTGAAGCGTTTCGGTAGGAATCCGGTCGGTATTCATCGGAATAGAGAATTAAAAATCAATAAAACGGAGTAGCATATACCGATTCCCGATACCAAAGGGATGTCGTCGGTTGTTTTTCCGAAGATTTTGAAGATGTGCCATATTGTCAGACTTAGAGCGGAGGATATGATGAGAAAAATTACGAAGGTGCGCATATTCGTGAAAACGGGGGTGAGCAGCAGGATGAAACCCATATCTCCTCCTCCCATCATTTTTTTCGATTTCCCATATCTGAAGTAAATATAGAGACCCGTCATACAACCGATGATTCCCAATATGAGAAGATTTTGAAAAGAGACGACGGCAATTGTCGTCAGTCCTTTCTGCCATACTGCAATGCCGAACGACATCAATCCGAACAAAGCCAGATTCCATACGTAAATTATTCGGTATTTCCAGTCGGATATGATCAATGGTATGAGGGGAAGCAGCAGTAATAATTGCATGGCTCAATCTTTGGAGACTTCCTTTAGGTGCTTATCCTGGTCGATTTCCCATATATTGTAATTGCCGTCTCCGTCGAAATCCGCAACGGCGATCGCCCGGGCCTTGAAGCCGTTTTCATCGGCTTCGATAATTTCTATCCGATAGTTTGCATTTCCTCCGTCCGAGACTAATTTCTGTTGCTCGAATCCCAATTCATCCAGAGAAGAAGAGTATTTGGAATGCATGTAGAAATGCGTTTTCTCCAAAGAATATAAAAATACCAGTTGTTGTTGGGCTTCGGTACTTTTCGCTCTTGAAATCAAAGGTGTGAGATTGGGCAATGCAATGAGGACCAATATGCCGATAATTACCAGAACGACCAATAATTCCGGAAGTGAAAAAGCTTTGACATAGGTCCCGTATTTTCCGAATTTTTTCATAATTGTTGTATATAAGCTATTTTACAAATATAATACTATTTCGAATGATTTTCGATATCCCGGTATATTTGTCGGTAAAATATTTTTTATTTGTTTTTTATGTTAATTTTTCGTCGAGCTCTTATTTTCTTTGATAATACAAAAATAAATCGAATAAAAAGATTAAATTTATGACATCGTTTTTAATTTTGGATTATGTTTGGATTCGTTTTGATAAAGCAAAAGGCGGCGATATTACCTACGGTTTTGATCGTCTGCCTTCTAATGCTGATTTCCGTATTCGTACTGCTGTCTCTTTACGATATGGATTCTCTTTATTATTACGAATACCATTCGAGGAAACAGCAATACGCCAATATGAATTCGGCATGTATTCTCTATTGTAACGACAGTTCTTTCTCCGCTTCCTGTGATGAAACCGGAAGATATCGGCTTTATCCGGAAGAGGTCGCTTCGGATATATATTTGAATGCATATCCCTGGGGATTGTACGAGGTTGTGGAAATCTTTTCCCACAGGAAAAAATTTTCCGTCGTCAAGTTGATAGGAAAGTATAGAGAATGTAATTACTGTGCTGCCTTGTGGTTGTGCGACAGGAATCGTTCCGTTTCGATATCGGGGAAAACGAAAATATCGGGTAGCGTATATATGCCGGTAAATGGAGTGAACTATACACAAATACGTTCGGAATATTATAAGGGAGAACCTGTCCCGGCTTCGGATATTGCCCTCAGCGGTCCGGAGCTTCCGTCCTCTTCTCATTCCTTTTCCGCCGGCGGCGATTCGTTGAGGAGAGATGTTCGTGCGGGTTGTCCGGATATTCGGGAGGCTTCCGCTTACTATAGCTTTCATAATCCGGCGAAATATTTTGAAGTAGGAGAATCGATGGAAAATGTTCGCATCGGAGGGAAAGTCGTGATTTACGGGGAACGTGTGGAGATAGGGAAAAACTGCAACTTGGAAGATGTTATCCTTTGTGCGTCGCATGTCGTTATAGGCGAAGGATTTAATGGAAGCTTGCAGATTTTTGCAAAGGATACGGTCCTGTTGAAGAGAAGAGTCCGTTTGAATTACCCTTCCGGCATTTATTTGGCCGGGGATATCTCTTCTCCTTATATATATGTCGGTAACGATTGCGAAATTAACGGTTATGTCGTCTTAAGGCATGGAAATAAGGATGAAGAATCCATGCCTTCGGCGAATTATGTACAGGATTCTTTGTCCGTACTGCGCGGCCTGCTTTATGTGGACGGTATTGCGGATGTGCGGGGTAAGATTTCGGGTGCTGCATATATATGGGATTGTTTCTACTTCTCTCCGGAAGGTTATTATGCCGGCACTTTATATGATGCCGGATTTATCAGGAATAATCGAATCGCCTATCCGATATTTATGGAAGGAGATTATAAGCGTAAGGAAATAAAATCATTGTATTAAACGGAATCTGTTATGAAAAGAGAAGCGGTTTGTGTGATTACAATTTTTTTACTTTGTCTGCAATCCTGTAAGGATGTGTTTGAGAAAGATATAAGTAAGGATGTCGTGAAGATGATGGCGCCTCCTCCTTCCGGCGTGTTAAAGGGGGAAAAGGTCGATTTCGTATGGGAGGAAATGGAGGGGGCGGAGAAATACAGATTGGTCGTTGTCAAACCTTCTTTTGCAACGATAAGGAATTATATTTGCGATACGATCGTCAAAAATACTTATTTCAGGATGTCCCTCGATACGGGAGCTTACGAATGGTCGGTTCAAGCCCGGAACTTCGCATATGAATCCCGGAGAAATATTCATTCGTTTACAGTTGTAAATCATGAGTAATAAGAAGATTACGACTTATGTGTTGCTTGCCGTATCCATCCTCGTATGGGGAACGGTAGCCGTGAAAATATTTAAATCTTTGGACACTAAAGAGACGGTAGCTCCACCGTCTTTTCGGCGGGAGGCCGGAAAGACGGTCCGGAATGTGAAACTGCTGCTCGATTATCCGGACCCTTTTTTAGGAGAGACGAAATCTCCTCCTTTAATTGAAAAGATACGGGAAAAGGAGGTGACGGAGGAGGTGGCGGATATGCTTCCCGACTTCGGTTTTAAGGGAATAATTCGATTGGATAATCTGACGTATATTCTATTGAATCGCGATGGAGAGGATATAATGATCGGTGCGAAGGAAAGAATCGGGGACTTTATTGTTTCCGGATTCAGTGAGGATTCTGTTGTTGTCCGGAGAGGGCGTCGAAGTTTTACTTTGTATGCGGAATAGCCGGATGTGGGGAAGATTTTTCAAACGTTTGTGTGCAAAGGTATTTGCAATTTTCGGGAGACCTTCCGTTTTTCGGGGCTCTACGTTGATGGAAACTCTTACGGCTTCCGTTGTATTCATGATAGTATTTGTTATTTCCATGGATGTGCTGGTGCGGATAGGAAGTTCCCGGCTCGAATGCGGCGACTATGTCGTGATGGAAAATGAAATAAATCGTTACAGGCGTAAATTGGCTTCGGAATCGATCCGGGTCGGCGTGTACGGGCAAAAGTACGGATGGGGCGAGTTGCGGGCGGATGTTGCCGTTTTTAAAGAAGGTATTTATAGAGTCAGAATAGAAGCTTTGTTTTCCGGAAATGGTAAGAAAATAATGTATGAATACCTTTTGACCGAGTATGAGCGGAATGATGAATGGTAGTAAAAATTTTTACCGTCTTTTTTTTAAGGCGTCAACATTGACGGAATTGCTGGTGGTGATTATCGTATCCGGCATATTGTTTATTGCCGTATTCGACGGTTCGGATATCGTAAAAAAATATGCCGGCCGGTTAAGCGAAGATATGGGTGAGAGGCTTGATATATTGCGTTCGCATTATACGCTGGAATTGCTGTGTTGCCGGGCGGACAGTGTGGTGGAGAAAGACGGCCGGTATAATATTTTTGACAGGGGAGAAACCCTCGCCGTATTGGGGGATGAGAAAAAATGCCTTTCCCTTTATTTTGAGAGAAAATGCGATACGATTTTCCGATCCCTCAAAGAGGTGCGTGCGGTTTTCGGAGATGAACGAAAACGCCGGCTCGACACCCTTTATGTAACGTTGCACATAGGCCGAGATACGGTTGTGCTGGGATACGGCATAGGCCGGCCGTTGATATTTAAATCTGTAATGGAACAGGATGATGGCGAGAGGTAAACGAATTAAGGATTCTAAAAAAGAGATGTTGTTCTCGGAACTTCATTCTCTTTTGACATCGGGTTTGAGTTTCAGTCGTTCTTTCGAGCTTCTGATTCGGGGAGAAAAACATCGTAATGAACTGCTGCATCTGCAAAATATTTATAATGGCGTTTTGCAGGGAGAATCTTTGTGGAAAAGTATGGAAATGTCGGGAGGTTTCGTCGCATTGGACTGCGGAGTGATTCGGATAGGCGAGGAGACCGGCGGACTGGATCGCGCTTTGTCTTTTTTGGGAGATTATTACGGGAAAAAGATAGCCCGGCGGCGGATGCTTTCCGGGGCATTGAGCTATCCGCTTATTGTGATGTTTACGGCCGTAATCGTGTTGGTTTTTATGCTTGCGGTCGTAGTGCCGATGTTCGAACAGGTATATGTGCGCATGGGGGGAGAATTGCCCGGGCTCACGCGGATGGTTATTGCGTTTTCTTCGGCATTCCCTGTCTTTTTATTTATCCTGGGATGTCTGTCGCTTTGTTTGATTGGCATCAAAACGATATACGGGGAAAGGGATTTTTTTCAGAAAACAACCTCTCGTATGTTATTGAAAATTCCTGTCGCCGGCACTTTGATCAAAAAGGATCACCAGGCGCGTTTTTGCAAACTTCTCTATTTGTTATATAGTGCCGGTGTACCTTTGCTTCACAGTTTGGAACTGTTGGCGGGGATTATTCGTTTCTATCCGTTTCGCCGTTCTTTTGAATCGATATGCGAGGGCTTGAAGGAAGGGGATTTGTTTGCAGATCGTCTGGCGGCATTTCCGGATATATACGATTTAAAAATGGTTACCTTGTTCCGGGTCGGAGAAGAGACTAATTGTCTGGATAAAGTGCTTTTAAAACAGTCGGAAGACATTACGGCGGAACTCGAACATCGTTTGAAACAATTGGGCGCTATGCTGGAACCTGCTCTTGTCGTCGGGATCGGATTCATAGTAGCCTTTATATTGATAGCGATGTATCTTCCCATATTTAAACTCGGGACGACAATCCATTGAATTTATCTCCGGACCGGCTTCCTTATTCATCCTTCCCTTTATCCGGCATCTTCCTTGCTCGAATCCCGTATTTGTATGGCACGATTTTATGCATGGAGTATGTTTTTGAGAATTTTTAAAAATATGGCAATATTTTGTTTATGTTTGATAAATACATATATTCGCATTATTATATGATTTTTTTATGTATATTATGAGAATTGTATTTCTTTTTTTTCTGTTAAAATGTATTTGGGTTTTCCTGCCGTTTTCTTCTTTCGGGCAAAATAGCGGGGAAAATCCTCGAGATTTTTTTTCTGAGAGAAATATATCGGTCGATTATGCCACCGGATGTTTCCGCTATACGGTTCCTGTTGTGAATTTGAAATCGGGTTCCGTTTCCTTACCTGTGAGTTTGAGTTATTCGGGAAACGGAGTAAAGACCGGCGATAAGCCGGGAATATTGGGTTATAATTGGAAATTGAATGCCGGAGGCTCGGTAATACGTACGATGCGCGGCGGTTATCCCGATGAAGATCCCGTGAGAGGTTATGCATTTCATCCGATCGGTACCGATTCGAAGCCTGCCTTGCTTCGGGATATAAATCTTCGCCGGCAAGACGGAGAATCCGATATATTTACGGCAGTGTTTAACGGGCGTTCGATATCGTTTTTAATTAGTCGTGCCGGTGAACATATTATTGCCTGTCCTCTTGAAAAGACGAATGTGCGAATCGAGTGTATATATAAAAAACCGGAAATACTTCGTTGGATTATTACGGACGAAAGCGGGACGATATATGAGTATGCCGCTCCCGGAATGATTGAATCTTTAAATAGAGTCATGTCTGTTTCTCCGAATGATATCGTCGATTTTTCTTACCGGAATTCGTGGTCTCTTACGGAAATTCGCTCTCCGTTCGGCGGTCGCATATCTTTCGAATACGCTAAAGATAAAAAAGGGAATTACGAATACGGGTCTGAAAAATATGAGTCCGTAGGGTTTGTATTTTACAAATACGGGCGGCCGATGATTGATTATCCGTTTGCCTTTCATCTTGTCGAATATAGAGTCAAGGAATTGATAAAAGAGATACGGGACGCGATGTTGAGTGAAATCGGCAATGAATTTTTTATGTCGTCGGCATTGTATTTTAATCATGTAAGTGAGAATGAGATGCGGCAATACCGGGATGTGATGTGGGAGAACTCTAAAAGGTGTATGGATCAGATAATGGGAAGCTTTGCTCCCATATTGCGCGAAAAGTATCCCGTATCCGTATTCGTCGATTTTCTTAAACGTATTGCCGATGAGCATAATTCAAGATCTGATTTGGCACTTCAGGCTTTGTCTCTTATCTATGCGGCGGTGGAACCTTTGTATATAAATAAGCATGTCGATAAGACGGCTTCGACTTTTTGTTATAAATATCCGGTTCTTAAGCGTATATCTACGGAAGATAAGGACATCGTATTGAATTATGGGGGTAATCGTCTTATCAATATCGTATTGAATAATTATGCGGGGCATCAACTCCGCCGTTTTGATTTTCCGGCTAAAGATAACTTGCTTGAAGGGATAGAATGGTTCGATTCTCGAAACAAGAGTAGGGGAAAAATGTCGTTTTATTATCATTTCGATACCTTGAAACGTAGAGGACGCGATTACTGGGGTTTCTATAATAATTCTCCGTATTACGATCCCGCTTCGATAAATTTTACAACACAACGGGAATATTTTGTGGATAAGAGGATAAGTGACATTTTCGGCCGCCCTTCCAAATACGATAGAATACCGATGTCTGCGAGCGATATTTCTTCCGAAATCGACGATATGTATTCCAAAACTTTTTCTTTAAGCCGGATAGTACTGCCGACGGGCGGTTGCATATCCGTGGATTACGAATCCAATACAACGTCCTATTCCGGAGATTATAATTCCGGCTCTGTTCTGCACGGAGGCATCCGGGTGAAAACGATAAGCATAGACGATATGCACGGCAATAAAGATAAAGTGGAGTATCGTTATCCTTTGCACGGTCATATCGTATATAATCATATGTCCGTAATCGATACCGTATATTACGATTCATTCAAAGATTACGTATATAATGAAAATATCGTACCTAAGGGAAATGCTTATGTAAATACCGGAAATAACGGTTTGTTTTATTCCTATGTGGAAGAGGTTTTCGAAGGTAAGGGATGTAATACCTATCTTTTCTCGATACCTCCCAGTTCGAATAAAACGGCCGATTCTTCCTATCCTTTTTGGCTGTGCGCTCTGCCGTTGGGGACGGCGTCCTATGATTCGGAAGGTAAAATAGTATATCTCCGGAAAAACATTTACAGGGCTTCCTGCGAGGCCGCTCATATTCCGTATGCGGACTATTTTATTCGTCCCGCATCCGATTTCCGTTATATCCGGACGCTTGCTCAAATAAAACCTTATGCCTATCATATGGATAGATCCCTTCTCGATTCTCTGTATCCTGCCGGTGAAAAACCTGTGTTTTTATTTCAAAAAGATTTTTCCGGTTCCCCGGTTTTTTATAGCCGTAGAATAGTATGTGAAAAAAATTTATTGCCGAGGACTCGATTAAATCCCGTCTCTCAGAAATATAAATTGTATTATGGAGGTAAAGTCGTGTTGGCTAAAAGTTGCGTATACGAGTTTTCAAATACTAAAACCGATGGACCTTCCGTTTCGCATTTTTTCGGAACATGTCCCGAAGGCGGAGTACTTTGCAAAGAGACGGATTATGAATATTCGGGAATACGTAATCCGGGCGATGTCGTTCGCTTGCTTCGCAGGATGTCCGCCGGAGATACGGAGGTGAATTCGAGTACGTTCTCGGCAAATTTTCGTCCGGATGCGGGACGGGAATTCAAAGAGATGGAATCGTTGAATCTGAAGAAACTTCCGATACGGGAAGAGTGTCGATTTGTCGATAAGAGCGGATACGACGAATGGGTCGGTGAAAAGGTGTATCGCTATGCGGATACGCTCCTGCCTTCGGGCATTCGTCCCGTAATTCTTAAAGCGGAATACGTATGGAACGGCCAAGGCAAGCCCGTTTCTTCGAATAATATGAGGGGTAGGAGTTTTTCCTTTCCTTCCGATTGTTATAAGTTGCAGAACAGATACGAATATGAAATATGTAATAACCGTATCCTTCTTTCCGAGGTTTTGACCTCGGGCGATATTACATCATTCCGTTATGATCCCGGGCGTATGAATCTTGTAATGCAGGCATACGGTTGTCGTCGCAGAGAGATGGATGCCGTTGATTTGTATCGAGTGAATTTCGAACTCCATCCGTCGAAATTGCCCGTATCCAAACAGTCGGCGGGAGGAATAAATATAAAAAAGCGGCTTCGGGTGTATCCCTCTTCATCTGCGCGAAAATACAGATTGTTTTTGATATCTTCCGCAGCACAGGGAAAAATCCGTTGTGAGATAGTTTCGAAAGGCAAGACATACCATCCGGAAATATGTCCGGAATACGAAACGGGGAAAAAATGGCGACTTGCTTCCTGGCTGATAGATATCTCTTCCTATGCCGGTGTGTCCTCCGTCGGGATAAATCTTACGGATAATACGGTTTTGGGTGTTCTGGTCCCGGTGAATGCCTGTTTTTCGGCAACTTCTTCCGATATGAACGGACGTGAGATATTCCGTCTGGATCACAGCGGAATGCTGGAACGATACGAGTATGACGCATCGGGTCGTTTGATTCGTGTTTATGATAAGGCGGGCAATCTTCGCCGCGGTTTTGTTCATTCCGAAAAATAATTATTGGAGTCTGTAATATCTTGAATTATGAAAATCAGATTTTGTTTTGTATTGCTTCTGTCGTTTGCTGCAATATATCCCGAGCGCCTGTCCGCCGTTCACGCCGAATGGGGGTTGAAACGATTCGATGTGATCGGGGGAAGTTGGGATATGATTCCGGGTGAGAAATGGGAGGTCAAATTAAGCGGCTCGGAAGTCGGTGTCGTATACCATTTGTTGTGTATGTCGGATAAAGTCCCGAGCTTTGTAGAAAAATGCGAAGGAACCGGGAAGGCCTTGATTTTTAAAGTGTCCGAACCCGGGAATTATTCGGTTTTAGCCGAAAGTTCTTCGTGTCCTCCTCAATGGATGAACGGTTCCGCGGATTTTAAATGTCTTCCGATTTTGGACGGAGCGATAAAAATAACGGCAGGCACGGAGTCCGTCAATCTGTCTCCCGACGGAGCTACGGTACGTATTCCGTTCAGTGTACGCCATAACGATGCTCAATCCTCTGTCAGAAATCTGGTCGCATGCTACAATTCCGGCAGGAATACACTATGGAATACGGCCATATCGCTTAAGGTGGAGTTTACGAATTCCCATTCCGGAGAATTTATTATCGAAAGAGAGCCGAATTTTTCTTCGACGGATATTTCGGGTACGTTTTATATCGATTGGACCCATGGTGTGAAAATCACCGTGAAACAAGTTTCCGGCGGAAAAATTCTGTCTTACGGATTAACCGGCGGCGGAATTAAATCCGTGGCGGAATCCAAGACGGTATGTCTTGAAAACAGCCAAAAAAATGTCGTGTATAAGCTCTATAGAAAAGGAGAATATGTTTCGGAAAATAAAGGAGATGCCCGCTCCTTGAGTTTCTCCGTTTTAAAGTACGGCATTTATTCCGTCACAGGCTATGCCGCAAATCGTTCTCCCGTTGCGATGTCCAATAGGGTTGAATTTAAGCCGGCATTTTTGCCGTTCGCATTGTCTGGCTCCAATACCGCCAATACCGAGGGACACCTTATCCTGGCGGGTTCGGAACGGGGAATCGAATATAAAGTATTCGATAATTCGGGGAAAGAATTGGGAAGCCGGCTCGGAACCGGCTTCCGTATCGATTTCGGATATTTTCCTTCGGGCTGTTATTCCGTCAAAGGATATATCGATGGATATTCCGGGATGATTTGTAAAGATTTTGTCCATGAATCTTCTCAAGGGAATATGTCTTGTTCCGATCGTTTTATTAAGTCGATAGTGTGTACGGCGTCCGGTTCCACACTGTCCTCGGCTTCCAATCTTGAAACCATAGCCTGGCTGGACGGATTGGGAAGAACGATAGCGGGTATTACCGCAAAAGTTTCTCCCGATCGTAAATCGGATATGGTATCTTCCGTGGTATACGGAGCTTATGGGAGTATCGATAAGGCTTATCTCCCTTATATTCAATCTTCCGGTAAAAAATATACCCCACCCGTAGATGCCTCCCGGTGGAATGTATACGGGATAGAGGAAGCTGCTTATGCATATTCCCGGATAGAGACGGAGCATGCACCTTTGGGCCGGGTCGTTTCGGTTACCGGCCCCGGAGCTGCATGGCATAAAGGCAAGAAGTCTCGAGATTTCGGTTATCTTGCGGGTAAGGAGGTGTCCGATATTCGAATATTTACAACGGATGCCGGAGGTAAGATTTCAAGTCCCGGATTTTATGGAGCGGGCATGTTGCATGCAGTTGTTTCCAAAGATGAATCCGGTCGTGCGGTGAGGATTTATTACGATAGAAGCGAACGTATGATTTTACGGGAGGAAATCGGCGGAAGTACGATTCTTGCAACCCGCTACATATACGACAGACGCGGCAATCTGCGTTGGGTGCTTACTCCTGAAATATCCGGAAATACGACTTTTTCGGAAGACTTGTTGAAATCTTATGCATTTTATTATGCTTACGATTTTTTCGGTAAATTGATAGAACGCCGGTTGCCTGGTTGCGAACCGGAATATTATGCTTACGATACCCGGGATCGTCTTGTGTTGACACAAACGGGGAATCAACGTTCCGAAAACAGACTTAAGTACGGTTATCTTACTTACGATAGGCTCGGGCGAGTCGTAGAATCGGGTGAAGTCGTTTTACCGTCGGCAGGTGCCGGCATTCATCGACAGTCGTCGGAGCGGGTCGAACGTGCTTTGTCGTCGGGCAATAAGACGCCTTTGCGTTATTTTAAATACGACGATTATAATCCGGAGCGAGGCATTCGTATATTCCCATTCGTACCGGTAGCCGGATTTGCCTCTTCACGGTATGTAGTAACCACCGGTTTTCCCACAGCCGGGAAGAATCGCATCCTGGGTACCGACCGATGGCTCCATATTACCTTCTATTACGATGATAACGGGAGAGTTATCCAAAAGGCGGAGGACAATATTCAGGGAGGCCGGACCCTTACGAGCATGAAATACGATTTCTCGGGCTCGCTTCTTTCTTCACGCACCGAATACGGCCGGGGAAATGGCGAGTCCGATATCGTTACTTCGGTTTATACCTATAATCATTTGGGTCTTCCCGTTAAAAGCGAAACCCGTCTCAACGATTCTCCTCCCGGAACGATATCCTTCGAATACGATAAGTTGCTCCGTGTTTCAGCCGTAACCTACGGCAGTGGTCCTCATGCATTGAAAGAGCGCCGGACTTATGATATTCGGGGAGCATTGTGCGGCTTGGAAAGTTCGGTATTCGGAATGAAATTGCGCACGACCTCCCCGCTTAAGCATGGAGCATCCCGTTTCGACGGTTCCATAAGCGAATGGGAATGTCGTCTCGGTAATAAGAAGTCGATGTACGGCTTCGATTACGACGGCTTCGGGCGTTTGCAGGGGGCAACCTCTTACCGTCCTTCCGGGAATTCGTGGGTTTTGGATAAACGGGGTTATACGGAAGAAGGTATACGTTACGATAAAAACGGTAATATTTTGAATCTTATCCGTCGTGCGAACGGAAATATCGTGGATAATCTTGTTTATTCTTATACCGGCAACCGTCTTTCTTCGCTCCGGGAGAAGGCTCCGGGGGGGTGTCTCGGGAGACGTATATGTTCGCGGGGTATCGGAGTCGGGCGGTTATGCTTACGATGCGAACGGCAATATGGTAAAAGATATGCGGCGGGGTTTGGAATTACGTTATAATTCATTAAATTTGCTTGACGGTGTGAATATAAGGAATGGCAGGAGTATCCGTTATCTCCGGCT
>JBGZEX010000049.1:0-33534 GCA_041846495.1 Marinifilaceae bacterium | reverse complement strand
TCGTAACTACAACATCCTTTTGCAAACGAATGACGGGAGCAACAATGTAGTGATGGTTCCCGACGAAAAAATCAGGGATTTTAAGTTTTTCGGAAACAGTTACGACAAGCATTCCGGAATGAGAACGTATTACGATTCTCCGGGATGGAATATGCATTGGGTAGAGGAGTTCGGTCTTGCCCCGCGCCAACTGAGCGAAGGCGAGGTTTCGGTCTTATCCCTTTATCACGGCAACAAGGCTCAAAATGCCGCTGTAGGATTTATGTTGAAGCCTACGGCGGGTAATATCTTTAAAACTGCGGGCCTCGAGGTCTTGGCACAATGGCGCACGCCGGAACTTCTCGTAGGCGGAATCTCCATCGGGATTTCCGCCCTGTCGAGTCTCTCCGCCCTCCAGGCCGCCAAGGGAGCACCTAAGCTATTAAATCAGTTTAATAGTGCTGAAAGCCTCATTCAAGGGGCAGGTAATTTGACAAAAGTTAAAGCAGGAATGCAAGGTTTTGTGAAAGGAGATGGAAATACAATCTTTAAATCTATAACGCAAGGTGGAACCTTGTCATCAAAAGGTTATTATAATATGCCTAATGGAACTGTTATTAGTAAATATTTCTCATCTACAAGTGGTGACTTTACAATTTTTATAAATCAAGGAAGTAAAGCCTACAAAATAAGAATTACACCGTGATAGAGTATATCAGACATATTGAATTTTATGAATCTTACCATTGGGCAGGATTCTCAAGACTCGTTCCCGATGCGAAATGGGGCGACAAAGAACTCGCCGAAAAATATTTACAAAAATATTGGTTGCCGGAGCAAGAATATTTAAATGTTTGGAAGCCGGTACAAGATGAAATTTTTGTTGAGGGTAAGAACTTACCTGAATTAATTTATCATCCGGAATTCGAGATGATAGCATTAAAGGGAGGCAACTTATTTGTAGAAGAGGATTTTTTACAACTGCAAAAAGCCATGCAGGAAGTTGGAGAAGAATATTTTGTCATTATTCAACACTCGCAAGAATTTACAGACGGAGAGCCTATGTTCAGAATGAAATTCCCTGTAAACATAACTTGGGAAGAACTAACAAGCGGAAATTATATATCGGCTGTTCTTTTGGAAATGAGTTACAATGAATATTTTGTGTTTGGTAAAAGTGGGAACTATGGCAAATACTCTGCAAATGATTATGAATATCCGATAGATATAATTGGCTTTAAGCCTGAATTAAGCCATATCTTTCAAGAATATTTTAAGCAAGCCAGGGAAGAACAGAAAGAAATACGGGAATGGTTGCCACAAAAATATAGAGAACTCATCAAGTATAAAAAACACTAAGCTGTAAGCATGTCATTTCCGTCTACATAATACTCTGAAAATTACTTACTAAAGGTACCAAGTAGAATGAAAACGTGTTGTTGTGCGTTGGTTTATCCGAATTTATATGTTTGGTTTGATTGCAAGTAGTAAGTTTTGTATCTTTGATTTCGATGAAACAGAGTCTGATCATATTTTGGGGAGTATTGTTTTTAGGGCTTAATAACCCTGAAGCAAAAACTGCCGGATGCCGTTTTTCGGTAGATCCATTAACGCAGGTGAGTGTAAGTATTACGCCCTACGTATATTGTGCGAATAATCCGGTAAATTTCATCGACCCGGACGGAAGAAATTTTACGCATTATGCGGATCGTAACTACAACATCCTTTTGCAAACGAATGACGGGAGCAACAATGTAGTGATGGTTCCCGACGAAAAAATCAGGGATTTTAAGTTTTTCGGAAACAGTTACGACAAGCATTCCGGAATGGGAACGTATTACGATTCTCCGGGATGGAATATGCATTGGGTAGAGGAGTTCGGTCTTGCCCCGCGCCAACTGAGCGAAGAAGAGGTTTCGGTCTTATCCCTTTATCACAGCAACAAGGCTCAAAATGCCGCTGTAGGATTTATGTTGAAGCCTATAAGAGTAACTTTACTCGATTTGTAAAGAAAATCCCTGCCAACTCTAAATCGAGTGCAACTTTTAGGCGACTAAAAGATGGTAATTATTTATTTGAAGTGATTTCATCTGGAAGAGTACCCGGCTCAAAAGCAGTATACCAAAAATGGGTTAATCCACAAGGGAAAACTTTTAAAATGTTAAAAACGACATTCGGTCCTGACGGTAAAATCATTCATGTTAAGCCAAAATAATATATATATGAGAAGTCGAGCAGATATACTAAATGACTTGGTATCTTTTAACAAGAGTTTGCCATCCTTAAAAAATGAACTTTCTAAATATTCATGGGATGTGGAAGAACCTTATTTGGTAATTACAAAACCCCAATTTTTAAAAGTTTTAAAGAAATGTTTGGAGCAGCAGATTACCTTACAAGATTTGGAAAATTGGTCTAATTTAATAGAATGTAGGGATGATTTAGATTTTGAGAATGAAGAGTTGCAAGAGATCATTTTTGAATTTGCATCTCCTGAAATAAATGGAGAAATAACAAAAGAACGATTACAAGAAATGATAAAAGAATTATCAGAATAATAAAGCTTCGGGGAGGCTGGGCTTTTTACATAATTCTTTTTAGTTTGCTTAATAAAAGCATCAAAGGAGAACTGATCGTGTATCGAAGCGAGTGATAAAAATGCGGAATTAATAGCCACGGGCGTTGATTTTTTTTTACTATCTTTGTAGGTGGAATAGGTACTATAAAAAACATTAAAAATGTTAGTTTAGAATCAGAAAGAAATGAATCATTCTTCAGTTTTACGAAGAAATTTCCCGTCTTATAATGCCTCGTTCCCGTTTTTACTCTTACAAATCTGAAAAATCTACAGATTTTTATTTCGGCTTAGACATGCTTTTCGAAACGGTAAAAACACAAAACAATCGTACGATTATTCTCTTTTATAAGAGTTTTTATCCTGGAATCACGTAAAAATGTATCTTTGTAGAAAAATTCCGGGAGAGAACTCATGGCAAAGTGCGACAGAAATGAGATAATAGATAAATCAACACTAAAAAAGAGAATATGGAAACAGAAAAGAAAGAGTATCCGGTAAACCTCTATGCATATTATGAGGCGAACACTGACATTGAAAAAAGGACAAACGGGACGAAGAAGAACGTCTACTACGTATTGGCAGCAATCTGTTTGTTATTAATCATTTTTCCTTCAATCTTGCCGTTCTCCTCTCTGGCGGTTCGTGTGATTGGTGTGATCGGGCTGTTATATTTTGGCTTTTCGGCTTATTTCGGTGGCGAAGCATACTACAATAAGCGGAGTGGCGGCAAGATTGTAAAAGTCGCTGTGAAGAAATTCGATTCTTCAGTTGTGAGTGAAGAATCGCTTTTGCAGATGTTGGAAGTCGGTGATTTCAAAGGCCTTGCTGATGCTGCGGAAGCGAACAATCAGCCATTGCAACTCTATATTCACGAAGATGCAACAGGGAAGGTCTTTTATTTGCAACTGATGAAATATTTTTCTCCTTCCGATTTCAGGGGGATAACTGAAGTCAGAGAAGTGCATGAGCCCGAATATTCCAAAGTGTATTCGACAATCAAAAGTATCCGAACCACAGCCTCCTAAGTGATTGCTGTATATCGTCAAATCAGCTTATAAATTTTACACTCGTCGGGCGGGACCACCCGTCCCGGTGAGTGTCGGCCGTTCTCCGGCCGAAGAGTTTTTAACAGAGAATTAACCGTGAGCAATTCGTCTGACACTTTCCGGTGCAATATTTATTCATCAGGCTCTCAGGCGGTGTAGATTCGTTTTTTCCAAACGTTCTTCCGCATATTTTTTAGTGATTCTGATTTGTTTTTTATCTTGTCCCGGTATGTGATACATAAGGTCGGTCATCACGGCTTCGCATATGGAACGCAGTCCTCTTGCACCCAAATTGAATTCCACGGCCTTGTCTACGATGTATTCCAAGGCATTTTCGTTAAAGCTCAATTCTATCCCGTCCATTTCGAACAGGCGGATATATTGGCGTATGATGGAGTTTTTCGGTTGGGTCAATATGTTTCTCAAAGCTTTTTTGTCCAAGGGTTCCAAATAGGTGAGCACGGGGAGACGTCCGATGATTTCGGGTATGAGTCCGTATGCTTTAAGGTCCTGAGGGGCGATGTATTGGAGAAAATTGCTTTTATCGACGGCTTCCCGCGCTTTGCCGGCATTGAATCCTACGACGGAGGTATTGAGACGGGCGGCGATTTTTTTCTCTATGCCGTCGAAAGCCCCTCCGCATATGAAGAGGATATTTTTGGTATTTACCGGTATCATTTTCTGATCCGGATGTTTTCGTCCGCCTTGAGGGGGGACGTTGACGACGGAGCCTTCCAGGAGTTTGAGAAGCCCTTGTTGTACTCCTTCTCCGCTTACGTCGCGGGTGATGGACGGGTTATCTCCTTTCCGGGCGATTTTATCCAGTTCGTCGATAAATACGATGCCTTTTTCGGCGGCTTCCACATCGTAGTCGGCCGCTTGCAGCAACCGGGTCAATACGGATTCTATATCTTCGCCCACATAACCGGCTTCCGTGAGTACGGTGGCATCTACGATGGTAAACGGGAGATGGAGCATCCTGGCTATGGTACGTGCCAAAAGGGTTTTTCCCGTTCCGGTGCTTCCCACCATGACGATATTGGATTTCTCTATTTCCACATCGTCTTTTTCGCCGGCATGTATAAGTCGTTTGTAATGGTTATATACGGCTACGGCTATATGTTTTTTGGCTTCATCCTGTCCGATTACGTATTGGTCTAAAAATTCTTTGATTTCGACGGGCTTTTTAATGTCGGTTTTGTCGATATTGAAGTCGGAAGGGCATCTGTTTTCTTCCGTAACGATATCGAAAGCACGAATGGCGCATTCGTCGCAAATAGCTCCGAGACTGCCTTCGATAAGGTAGTTTACCTCATTTCTGTTGCGTTCGCAAAAAGAACATCTGTCGTGCATTATTTCTTTTCTCTAATAAGTACTTTGTCGATCATTCCGTAAGCCTGTGCTTCCTCCGAGGTCATCCAATAGTCCCGGTCGGAGTCTTTCTCGACTTTTTTCAGGGTATTTCCGGAATGCAGGGCGATGATTTCGTATAATTCTTTTTTCAGTTTCCCTATTTCCCGGGCCGTGATTTCTATATCCGAAGCCTGTCCCTGAGCCCCGCCCATAGGTTGGTGTATCATGATCCGGGAATGTTTGAGGGCGGAGCGTTTCCCTTTTGTGCCCGCCGTGAGTAGAACGGCTCCCATGGAAGCCGCCATTCCGGTGCATGTGGTAGCCAATTCGCACGAGATATATTGCATGGTATCGTATATTCCGAGACCTGCATATACGGATCCCCCGGGGGTATTGAAATAGATTTGGATGTCTTTGTCCGGGTCGGTGGATTCCAAAAACAGAAGCTGTGCCATGATGATATTGGCCACATCATCGTCTATGGGTACTCCGAGGAATATGATACGATCCATCATGAGGCGTGAAAAAACATCCATGCTTGCAATATTGAGTTGGCGTTCTTCGATAATGGTGGGAGATATATAGTTCGAAATGGAGGAGACGTAGCGCTCCATATTAAGACTGCTTATTCCTTTATGTTTAAGTGCATATTTGTAAAATTCTTTTTCGGGAATCATTTTTTTCGTTTTTATTTTCGGGGACTAAATTACAAAAAAAAAATGCAAATTTCAATTCTCCGGGACCGAACACCGTGCGTTAATTGCTAATTCTCTACGTAAATTTCTATGATTTCGGTTTTATCCCGGGGAATGATGCTTATGTTTTTCAAGCAGGCGGGGATGAGTAGGGTATCCCCTTCTTTTACTTCCGTATATTCATCCTCTCCGTATACGAGGGTATAACTTCCGCTTATACACATATGTACGACGAAAGAATCGAGAAGGAAATAGTCTTTTTCGGTTTTTTTCGAAAGGGACAGGATATTGACGGAGAAATACGGACACCGGAGAATTTTTTCCGTACCTTCGATATGCCTGCGGTAGGGGATGCGGTTTTCTTTTTGTGCGGAGAAATCGATAACGTCTTTTGCCCATTCGGTGTGCAATTCGCGCAGATTCCCGTCCTTATCTTTACGATCGTAGTCGTATATGCGATAGGTGATGTCGGAATTCTCCTGGATTTCGGCAATATAACATCCTTTCCCTATGGCGTGTACCGTTCCTGCCGGAATAAAAAAACAATCTCCCTTTTTTACGGGGATGCGGTTCAGGTGTTCTTCTATATTTCCCTTGGCGAGACATTCCGTATAAATATCTTTTCGGCAGTTCTCCTTGAATCCCAATATGATTTCCGCTTCGGGAGAAGCGTCTACAATATACCACATTTCGGTTTTCCCGTATGCGTTATGGCGTTCTTTCGCTATTTCGTCGGGAGGATGTACTTGTACGGATAATTTGTCGTGAGCGTCGATATATTTGAGCAACAAGGGGAATTCTTTCCCGTATTTTTCATATATGCCGTCTCCGACGAGTTCGCCCGTATAGATTTCGATTAATTCTTCGAGGTCGTTATCTTTGAGAGGGCCTTCGGAAACCGAAGATATGTCCCCCTCTACGGCCGAAATCTCCCAACTTTCACCTATGCTCCCCTTGGGAGGGGAAGGAGACTTGGCCGCAAGTCTTTTTCCTCCCCACAGGGTTTCTTTCAGGATGGGCCTGAATTTTAAGGGATGGAGCATTAATCCTTTAATTTGGCCTTGATGAATTCCCGGTTCAAGCGGGCGATGTGTTCGATGGATATGCTTTTGGGACATTCCATTTCGCAGGCTCCGGTGTTGGTACAGTTACCGAATCCCAATTCGTCCATTTTCGCCACCATGGCTTTGGCTCTTCGGGCGGCTTCCGCCTTTCCTTGAGGAAGTAACGCCAATTGGGATACTTTGGCTGCGACGAACAGCATGGCCGAGGAGTTTTTACAGGTGGCGGCACATGCTCCGCATCCTATGCATGCCGCTGCATCCATGGCTTCTTCGGCTTTGTGGTTGGGGATGGGGATGGCATTTCCGTCGGGTACTCCTCCGGTATTTACGGATACGTATCCTCCTGCCTGCAGGATTTTTTCATATGCCGTGCGATCTACGATAAGGTCCTTTATTACGGGAAAAGCTCCGCTTCGCCAGGGTTCTACCACTATGGTGGCTCCGTCTTTGAATTTGCGCATATGAAGTTGACAGGTGGTGATATCGGAATCGGGTCCGTGAGCCCGTCCGTCTACAAACAAACTGCAGGTACCGCATATTCCTTCGCGACAGTCGTGGTCGAAAGCTATGGGCTCTATATTCTCGCTTACGAGTTTTTCGTTCAATATATCCAGCATCTCCAAGAAAGAGGTGTCGGTAGAGATGTCGTTTATGGTATAGGTTTCAAATCTTCCCTTGGACTTGGCGTCTTTTTGACGCCAGACTTTTAAGGTAAGTTTTTTTAATATTTTTTCGGACATAATTTTTTGTTTTATCAGTCTTAACCAATAGATTATTTATAGGAACGTTGCGTAAGTTTTACGTTTTCGAATACCAGGTTTTCCTTTGTAAGAACGGGAGCCGCGCCTTCTCCCTTATATTCCCATACGGAGACGTATTTGTAGTTTTCGTCGTCGCGTTTGGCTTCGCCTTCTTCGGTTACGGATTCCAATCTGCAATGTCCTCCGCAAGATTCGTTCCGGTCCAGAGCATCGTAGGCCATGAGTTCTGCCAATTCGATGAAATCGGCCACTCTTCCGGCCTTATCCAATTCCGTATTCATAGCGGTGAAATCTCCGGTAATTCTTAAATCCTTATAGAATTCCGATTTGAGTTCCGCAATAAGACGGACGGCTTTTTTCAAACCTTCGGCTTCCCTTGCCATTCCGATATACTCCCACATGATATGTCCCAATTCTTTATGGAAGTGGTCGGGGGATTTGCTGCCTTTGATGTCGTATAATTTTCTCAAACGGCTCTCCGCTTCTTTTTCGGCTTGAGCGAATTCGGGCCTATTCGTATCGATTTTCGGAGTTTGAATATCGTGTGCGAGATAATCGCCTATGGTATAGGGCAGAATGAAATATCCGTCGGCTAAGCCCTGCATAAGGGCGGAGGCCCCGAGACGGTTGGCTCCGTGGTCGGAGAAATTGCACTCTCCGATGGCATATAAGCCCGGTACGGTAGTCATCAAATTGTAGTCCACCCAAAGTCCGCCCATGGAATAGTGGATGGCGGGGAATATCATCATGGGATATTCATAGGGATTTACGTCCGTTATTTTTTCGTACATTTGGAAGAGGTTGCCGTATTTCTTTTCGATGGCTTCTCTTCCGTATTCTTCGATGGCGTATTTGAAGTCGAGGAATACGGCTTTCCCGGTATTGTTTACGCCGAATCCGGCATCGCATCTTTCTTTGGCGGCCCGTGAGGCTACGTCCCGAGGAACGAGGTTTCCGAAAGCCGGGTAACGGCGTTCCAGATAGAAATCGCGATCTTCGTCGGGAATATCGGTAGCTTTTTTCGTTCCGTTCTGGAGAGCTTTGGCGTCTTCCATTTTCTTGGGTACCCATACGCGCCCGTCGTTCCTCAAGGATTCGGACATAAGGGTGAGTTTGCTCTGTTGTTCTCCGTGAACGGGAATACAGGTGGGATGTATCTGTACGAAACAGGGATTCCCGAATCCGGCTCCTTTTTTATAAGCTTTCCATGCAAGTCCGACGTTGCATCCCATGGCGTTGGTGGAGAGGAAAAATACGTTTCCGTAGCCTCCGGTAGCCAATACGACGGCATGGGCCCCGAAACGTTCGAATTTTCCGGTTACGAGATTGCGGGCGATAACCCCTCTGGCTTTTCCGTCGACGATTACGATATCCAGAACTTCGTACCGGGTATACATTTTGACCTTCCCCTTGTCGATTTGGCGGTTCATCGCCGAATAGCTTCCCAACAACAACTGCTGTCCGGTTTGTCCGCGAGCATAAAACGTGCGGCTTACCAGGGCTCCTCCGAAAGAACGGTTGGCTAAAAGTCCTCCGTAGTCGCGGGCAAAAGGTACGCCCTGAGCTACGCATTGGTCGATAATGGCATTGCTGACTTCCGCCATACGGTATACATTGGCTTCCCGGGCGCGATAATCGCCTCCTTTTATGGTTTCGAAGAAAAGCCGGAAAACCGAATCGTTGTCGTTCGTATAGTTTTTAGCGGCGTTGATTCCTCCCTGTGCAGCTATGGAGTGGGCTCTTCGAGCGGAGTCCTGGTAGCAAAAAGCTTTTACGTTATAGCCGAGTTCGGCCAAACTGGCCGCTGCGGAACTTCCGGCCAATCCCGTACCTACGATGATGATGTCGAGTTTCTTTTTATTTGCGGGACTTACCACATTGATATTCGCTTTATGTTTCGACCATTTTTCAGCTAACGGTCCTTGGGGTATTTTTGCGTCTAATATAAGTGTCATAGTCGTAATTTTTTTATTTCGTGATTCTGAAGAATCAGAGTTTATCGAGTCCTAAGAGAAAAAACAAAGGGATGATGGCAAAGCCCAATCCGATGACAACCGCATATATTATAGCGAGGAAACTCAATCTTTTTCTCCAAATACGATTGCTGAATCCTATGCTTTGGAAAGCCGACCAGAAACCGTGGGAAAGATGCAATCCGAGGAGGATGGCTCCGAGGATATAGAGGAGGCAGTATGCGACACTCGAATGGAAAAGTCCCGTAACCAAAGCATAGGTATTTTCCATTTCCGTTCCGTTGACGATAACCGGAGCTAAGGCGGGAGACCCCGTGATTTTTATTTTCCACCAAAAATTATAGATGTGTATGATTAAGAAAATAAGAATCATTCCCCCGAGAATGAACATATTCCGGGAAGCCCAGGTACAATTGCCTGATTGAGCGCTTTTAACATAGCGTACCGGCCGGGCTCTGTAATTTTGAATGGTGAGTATGAAAGCATACACGATGTGTACGATAACCCCGATTGCAAGAATAGGCTCTATGATACGAACGGCCGGATTCGTCATAAAATGAGCCCCTTGATTGAATAAATCCCCGCTGTTGTCAATAATGAGAAATAGATTAATTGTGAGATGTATGCACAAAAACAACATAAGGAAAAATCCAGAAAGACTCATAATGACCTTCTTTCCGACGGATGAAGATAAAAAATTACTCATGATCGATGATATTTTATATGTAATAACTGCATTTCAGCGGTGCAAAATTAATGTATTATTCCGAGATTGAAAACCGGATACTCATTTTAAATCATGTCTAAACTATTTAAAAAGAGGTTGCGATATCAAGGGTTTAAAATGATGTCGTATATGATTTCCTGTATACGGGTACGAATATTTTTGCGTTGGAGTTTTTTATTGAATTCGTCGGGGTATGTACGGTTCGACAGAAATATGTAAATGAGGTTGTGTTCGGGGTCCGCCCATGCCATAGTTCCAGTAAATCCCGTATGTCCGAATCCGGATAACGGAGATTTTTCACAAAAAGAAGTGGTTTTTTCAGGATCCGGATCGGGTTTGTCGAATCCGAGCCCTCTGCGATTGTCTTTGAATTTTGTAGTTGCGGCCGTGAATTTTTTTACGGTTTCCGGGTAGAAAAATCTTTCTCCTCCGTATTTTCCGAGGTTCAGATATATTTGCATTATTTTAGCCAAATCTTCTGCGGAAGAGAATAATCCGGCATGTCCGCCTATGCCTCCCATTACTGCAGCCACCGGATCGTGTACCTCCCCTTTGAGTACGGTTTTCCGGAATAATCGGTCGTAATTGGAGGGCACTATGGAGTAAGCGGAGAGATTGCGCGAAGCGTTGTAGGCCGTATGGTAAATGCCTATTTTGTCGTATATGTTTTTTTTGCAATAAACATCGAGGGATTCTCCGGATATTTTTTCGCATATGTCTTTGAGAAGGATGAAATCCAAATCGCTGTATTTGTATTTTTTTTCGGCGTCCAAAGGCGAACGCAGAATTTCGGCTTTCAGGCTGTCGATATAAGTCGGAGCCATATAAAACTTATTTCCCATTTTGATATACCCTTTTAGGGGGACTCCGGAAAAGGTGTGAGGTTTGAATTTGAAATTCGGATTTATATAAACTTTTTCGCCTATCTTGAGTTTGTAGGTAGCCGATTTTTTCGAGGCGGTAAGTTTTCCCGGTACGGATTCTTCATCGATAGCCTCATAAAATACGGGTATATGTGAAATAAGTCCGGCATTGTGCAGGAGTAATTCCTCGGGCGTAATATTTCCTTTCGGGTGATGTTTGAGTTCTTTTAGGTATTCGGACACGGGGCATTCGAGTCGTATTTCGCCCCGTTCGAACATCTGCATGACGGCCGGAAGAGTAGCCATTATTTTGGTTAAGGAGGCCACATCGTATATGTCGTCGGTCTTATTCTTTGTCTTTTGGGTATAGGTATGGTATCCGTAAGCTTTATTATAGATGATATTTCCGTCTTTGGCAATGAGAATGCAACATCCCGGAGTGGCTTTCGATTTGACGGCTTCCCGGCAAACGGAATCGATTTTTGTAAATTTTCCGGGATTTATTCCTATGGATTCCGGACCGGCATATCCTAAAGATGTTTTTCGGGTGGTTATGCCGCTCCCTACCGGATATTCGTTTCCTATCGAGACGGGAAGTTTGCCTCCTATGCCTATTCCTCCGAACAGGGCTTGGGCGGCGAACGCTTGAGCAAGGCTGTCGTTATTGTAGGTTATGAGTACGGCATCCGCATCGATAGGGAGATAAGGGGATAATCCGAAAGGAATTCCCGGATGGCAAAGGATGATTTTTTTATGTTTTAGCGCATCCGTCAGTTTATGAAGATTGGGTTCGTATCCGAAGTTCGCATCCGGAGAATTTTTTGCAAGGCTGTTGTATACGATGATTGTATTGTATTTATGCAATTTACGGATTATATCGGATAACTGGGTTTCGTTTATATTTTTCGGTATATTGAAATGTTCCGTTTTCTTATAACGGGAGATCATGTTTTGAAAAACCGTTTTTCTCTTTTGTCCGAACCATACGGTAGCAAGTTTTACGGTATCCAATTTTTTCAAAGGGAGGAGATCGTCTTCGTTTTTTATGAGGGTGAGAGCATTTCGATAGATTTTGCTTTTCAGGGCCTTATACCTGTAATCTTTTAAGGAATCCCTTACAGCGTGGAAATCGATGGGGGAGAATTTTTGCAATCCGTATGCAAATTTATACGTCAATACTTTTTTGCAGGCCTTGTTTACAATTTCTTCCGAAAATTCCGCTGAGGCTACGGCCTTTTTTATTGCGGATATCGTTTTTTTTATATTTCTCGGCATCAAAAGTATATCGTTTCCGGCTTTTAAGGCGAGTACGGCTATTTCTTCGTCTCCGTATCTGTCCAATCCTCCCATTGTTAGGGCATCGGTGAAACACAAACCTTCGAACCCGAGTTTTTCTCTCAGAGTTCCGTTTATGATATTCCGGGAAACGGAAGCCGGCAGGCCTTCGGGATCCAATGATTTTACGCCTATGTGTGCGGTCATAATTGCCGGAATACCCGTATGTATTAAGAATTTGAAAGGATAGAGTTCGATGGAATCCAAATGCCTGTTATTATGAAATATATATGGAAGTTCTTTATGAGAATCCGTGTCGGTATCTCCGTGTCCCGGGAAGTGTTTGGCTACGGGTATTACGTTTTCGGACAATGTGCCTGCCGCATACAGGAAGGCTTTGCGACTGACGTCTTCTCTTTTCATCCCGAAAGAGCGGATGCCGATAACCGGATTTTGAGCATTGTTGTTGATGTCGGCAACCGGGGCGAAATTAATGTGTACTCCCATTAACCGGCATTGGCGGGCAATGGATTTTCCCAATTCGTATATGATTTTCTCATTATCGCAAGCCGAGCAAATAAGCATTTCCGGGTATTTGATTGCATCTTTCAATCGCCAACCCAATCCGTGTTCCGCATCCATGCCGATGAATAAGGGGATACGACTTGCCGCTTGAAGGTTGTTTGTGATGTTTATCTGTTTTCGAATTTCTCCCTGGAAAAATATGATGCCGCCTATCCGGTAGGCGAGTACGGAATCCAAAAGACGGGCTTCGTATGCGGGGCTTTTGTTGCTGTAGGCAGGTATCATGATAAGTTGGGCTATCTTTTCATCCATACTCATTTTTTTCATGACGGAATCGGCATGGAGTTCGGCATACGTATGATCCGGCTTTTTTTGGGCGGATATACGCAGGGAGTATGTAAAAGCTCCGAAAAAACATATGCAGAATACGACTCGCTTCATCATTTTTACTTTTGTAATGAATTCGGTAAAAATACATAAAATAATCCACGTTCGAATATTCAAACGTGGATTATTTAAGAATGGATATCGAGAGAATCACTTCAACAATTCGGCGACTTTCTTTTGAAGTTCCTCTCCTCTGAGGTTAACGGCTACGATTTTATTATCGGCATCCAACAGGAAGGTGGCGGGAATCCCCTGCACCATATAAAGTTGTGCCGCTTCATTTTCCCATCCTTTAAGGTCGGAAACATGGTGCCATGTCAGTTTATCGTCTTTTATGGCCTTTTCCCAATTTTCTTTTTTGGTATCCAAGGATATGCCTAAGATTTCGAATCCTTTATGGTGAAATTTATTATATAAATTCACGACGTTGGGGTTTTCATTACGGCAGGGACCGCACCACGAAGCCCAAAAGTCGAGCAATTTCACTTTTCCTTTGATGGAATGCATGTCGATGAGGTTTCCTTTAGGATCAGGCAGGGAGAAATTGGGAGCTACCGCGCCTATTTTCAGAACGGCCATACGGTCGAGTTGTGTCTTCGCTTTTTTGCCTTCTTCGCTGTTTTTTAAATCTTCACTTAAAGCTGCATATATTTCTTCATTTTTTTCCGGGTCGTTTTCGCTTATTTGTTGTAGAAACATTTTAAGACTGAGATTGTTGTCGGGATTTGCCTTGATAAGTTCATTCCTTTTTTCCGAAATTTCTTTTGCCAAATCCTCGAATTCTTTTACAATGCTTTTTATTTTTTCTTCGTTTTTATCCTGTACGGCTTGCATGTAAAGCGGTTGCATTTCTTCGCTTTTTTTCCTCAGTTGTGCGGTCAAGTCGTTGAATCGATTCAGCAAATCCTGACTCGGAGTTCCTGTAATTTTGCTTTCTTCATATTTTTCGATGTCGATATTCGCTTTGAAATCGGCATTTTCCAATATGATATGAAATCCTCCTCTTTGCCCCTTTATCACGATAAAGGCGTCCTGTGTTTTATCGGTGGTCCCGCTTAATGAGAACTTACCGTTTTTTACGATTGTCCGATTAAGCGTGTCCAAGTTTTTTTCCGCATATGCGACCAAGTATAAATGTGCGGTGTCCAAACCTTTTACGGTTCCGTTGATGCGGTATTTCGGATTGTTGTCACAACCGGCTAATACCAAAGCTCCTGCGATAAATGATAATATACGATGCTTCATGATATTAAGTTTATTTGTTATATAATAGTTTTTGGAATTCAATTGATTTTCCGTTTTATAAACCATCGTTCTTTAAATATAATATTTACATTGAATTTAGCAAATTTCTTTTCTATAAGTTCCGACGGTGTTTTTATCGTTTTTCCTATATCGAATCCGAAATTCAATAAAAGGATGCTGTTCCTTTTGGATAATGGGATTTCCGTCCCTAAGGTAAGCGCTAAAATACGGATGTTTTTACCGTTTAAACTCAAATAGGATTTGTCGTAATAGGCGCCGGCCATATAGGTGTTGCGTTCTATCCATTTGCGTCCGCCGTCGTCCGGAATGATGGAGGCTCCGATGTTTATCCGATGAGCGTCGTCGAATCCTCGATTTATGTCGAATTCCTTATAATCGGACATCATATCGAGGGTATAATCCGCGCCGAAAGTCCAGCGCCTGTCGTAACGGAAAACGATACCTCCGCTCAAGTTCAAAGGATAAGCGATGTCTCCATCGGCTTTTTTTTCTTCGATTATGGGAACGGCGATTCCGGAATAGTAATTCTTTTTTACGGCGGTAAGGTTTTTTTCACCCCATAAATTGTTTTTCATCCTTATGCGTCCTCCCAAGGTAAGCTGCGATTTGGACGAAAGGAATAGAGAGTAAAGGATACCGGTGTTTATTGTAAATCCCGAAATATTGGTTTTTTCATGGGCTTCCAATATATAAGAATTGCTCGAATTGATGAAAACGGATTTGGAACGGTCGAATTTCCCGAATATCCATGAAGCGTTCACTCCTATGGAAATGTTCTTATACCTATAGGCGAGTCCCATATGGATGTCGTTCAAACCGCCTCCTCCCTCCATATCCTTTTTATAGTTGTAACTGTCGTCCCCGGTTATGGAATTTACACTGTAAATATGATAGGATGCATTGCTTATACGGTTAATACCCATAGAAGTATACAGATTGTCGAAAATTCTGAATGCCATGTTGAAATTATCGATATTTCCGTTTTTATAATTCCATTTTTTATTTTGTTCTTTTAAGGAAACGATTTCTCCGAATACTCCGACCTGGCAATAAAATCTATTGGAATCCAGATGTGCGTAGGAGGCAGGATTCAGGAAATTGATATGTATTTTATCGCACATGGCAGTCCCTATGCCCCCCATAGCCGTATAAGGTCCGGTGTTGGATTTTAAAATTCCTATTCCGAAAGAGGAATACGGATCGCCCGAATTTATCTGTGCCGATATATGGATGATTGGAAATAAAAATAAAATGGATATAAAAAAGCGTTTCATATACAGACCGTTGAATTATTTGTAGAAATTAGAGTAATAGAGTTTTAAAACCATTTCTTTTTTTGTAACCAAACGTTCGAATCCATAGCGTTCGGCATTGACGATTTTTTGAAATCCGGACTCCATAATAAAAGTTCCGGGAGCTATGATTAAGGCGTTTTTTTCTCGGGAAAGACCTTTGGATATAATTTGTTGTACGTAGTTTGTAAGGTCGAAAACATAAAGCGGAGCCTTGTTTTTCTCGGTAAGCAATGCCGATACGGGTATGTCTTTCGTTTGCATATAGCTACCTTGCTTACGGTAGTTTATAAGCGGGTTTTTCTGTTTATAACGATTGTATTCATCGACTTCATGGAGTATTAAAATGGGAGGAAGAGGAATGCTGTCGGCAGATTTTTTTTCGGGATAAATCTCGAGTTCCGCTTTTAATAGGGTAGTATATGCAGGCTTCAGATTGAAATTCGGGATTTCGATCCGAATGAGGTAGCCGTTGCCCGGTTGCATAAGAGCGAAACGACTGTCCTGGATTTTTACCTTATCCTCTGTTTTCAGACCGGAGAAAATATCCGGAGGCGTATTTCGTATCCCGTTGAAAGCGATGGAGAAATTCGAAGCCGCCATGCGTAAATAAGAGGTATCCTTCCTGTTGTGGTAGTGAAGTCTCAACTGCAGACTGTCGGCAGCGGTATTTAAGGCAATCATGCAATCGTTTTCTTTTGCCGGTTTGATTGCGATGCCTTTGAGATATTTTATGAAAGAAAAATAAGTATCGAAAACCTTATCTTTATTTTTGAGTTTATGGAAAATATCCAGGCCGAATTCATTTTTCAGACGGATGGATATCTTTTTTTGTTTTTTTCGAGGTGTAATGGTGAATGAACCCAGTTGTGTGTCGATTCCTACCGTATCGGTATTATATAATACGGGTCTGATTTCGTTTCGTATTTTAGGAATATCGGCCATTTGATAAATGAAATAAGTCTGAGGTGTGAGGGTATGGTTCCAGTATTTTTTTCCGAAAGCGATTTCCATGGTAATGGAATCGAACACGGGGTGAAGGGAGTCGACTATCCTGAATGGAAACGGATTCCCGAATTGAAGGTAGGCGACGGCTTCGGTTGTGCCGGCATGGGAATCCCGGTATTTCCCGACAAATGCCATATAAGTTTTAAGGTCGTTTGTGGGAAAAGAATCTTTTCTCACCGTATATATTTTTTTTACGGTAAATGTCTCCATATATACAGAATCCCTGTCTTCAATAAATCGATTTCCCATATCGATGCCTTCTTCATCGCAAGATATGAAAAATAACGGTAATGCGAATAATAGGATTGATTTTATATTCTTCATCGTTATTGCAATTAAATTTCGATTTGCGAAGGTAAGGTTTTTTCGTTAAATACTCTAATTACGGCATTTTTTTTTAGAATGGAAAGCCGGGGAAGTTGAATATTCCGTTCGGAATTTTATTTTTTAGGTTATGTCGGTATTGCAAATTATTATAATTTGCGTAGCTTTGCAAAGCATTATGCATTGAATGAGAAAATAATTTATTGTTTATGAGAAAGCTTTTTTTATTTGGCATTGTCGTTTTTGCCCTTTTGTCTGCAGCTTGCGAACACTCGGATGACGTTCGGATATACGGGAATTGGACCAAAATGGTGGCTTCCGAAGCTGTCGAGCGTTCCGGAGCAGTCTCTTTTACCATAGGTACGAAAGCTTATGTGGGCTTAGGTATAGACAAGGATTTGCAAGAACTTAACGATTTTTGGTCTTATGCGGACGGAGTTTGGACGAAGGTCGAAAATTTCCCCGGAGAGAAACGGATGGGGGCGGTGGCTTTCGTACTCGACGGAAAGGCTTATATAGGGGGAGGATATCAACCCGAAAACTATTCTAAAGAATTTGTATTTTTTACGGACTTTTATCGTTTCGATCCGGCTGCTGAACCGCAATGGGCTAAAATAGAGGACTTTCCTGGTGCGGCACGGGGCGATGCTTTGGCTTTTGCTCTTAACGGTAAAGGCTATGTCGGTTGTGGCTTCGATCGTCGAAATAGGGATTTGAAGGATTTTTGGACTTATGCCGAAGGTAAAGGTTGGGAGAAATTGGAGGGCTTCCCCGGAGATCCGCGCAGGGGAGGAATCGCTTTTGTGTTGGAGAATAAGGCTTATATATGTACGGGAGAATCTAATGGGAAATTGGCTTTGGATATGATTTCCTATGAGCCTGCAAAAAACGAATGGAAAAAACTGCATCCTCTGGTGAATTTTAATGAAAAGGAATCTTTCGATGACGACTATGGGGAAATTCCCCGGGCTTATACGTCTTGTTTTCTTGCCAAAACTTCGGAAGGCTCTCGAAAAGCTTATATCGTGAGTGGGTTCAATAGTTTGACAGACAGGCTTTTACGCAGTTGCTGGGAGTATGATGCCCGTATCGATAGGTGGAAAAGATGTTCTTATTTTTCTTCTTACGAGAGGTTTCAAGCTGTGGGATTTTCTTTGGGAGATTACGGATATATCGGTTTCGGCGGAATTAGTCGGGAACGCGGCCATTTTTCCGATTTATGGCAATTCACGCCTGATGTGGAAAACGATATGAAAACCAAATATTGATCGAATGCGGAACTATGGCATGAAAATTGCGGATTCGCAATATTGTTTGCATGGTTCGATTTCGTCTTGTTACAACATTCTTCAGGTTGCATAATAGATGCTTCTTGAATATTCGGGGGTTGCCCGGCAAGTCAACGGCTTTGCGGACAACCTCATTTTTTTAGCCGTCGATAACCGCTGATGCAATGAAAAAAACGATACTTATAGGATTGTTGTTTTTCCCGTCTCTTTTATGTCTCGGACAATGGGATGTGAATAATATATTGCAAATGGGGAAAAGTGCCATGTTTTTCGACGATTATGTGGAGGCAATCGATAAGTTTAATAATATCATACGTATAAAGCCTTATTTGCCGGAGCCTTTTTTCTTTAGAGGAGTGGCCAAATTGAGTTTGGAGGATTTTGAAGGAGCCGTCCTCGATTGTACGGAGGCGATAAAATTAAGTCCGAATTATTTCTATGCCTATATGTACAGGGGAATAGCTTATAAGGAACTTAAACGTTTTGAAGAGTCTATTCGGGATTTCGAAAAAGCGATAGAGTTAGAGCCCAACAATGCTTATGCCTATGCCAACAGGGCTATTGCCAGGACCGAAATGGAACGTTACGAAGAGGCTGAAAAGGATTATTCCAAGGCTTTGATCATAGATGATAAAATGATGTTCGCCTATCTCAACCGGGCTTTGCTTCGGGACAGAATGAAGGATGAACACGGTGCGATGCTGGATTGTAATTCGGCGATTTCTTTGAATTCCTTTTCGGACGATGCTTATGGGGTGAGAGGCTATTTATGGTATAAGCGCAAAGATTATTTCAAGGCTGTCGACGATTATAACCGGGCTTTGAAAATAAAGCCGGAAAATATTAAAGTATTGATGAGTCGGGCCATTGCCTTATACGATATGAAGAAGGTGAAGGAGGCGTTAGTGGATTACGATACGATAATCCGCTTGGATTCCAATTATATATTCGCTTATTATAACCGCTCTTTAATCCGTTCCGAAATAGGGGATTATACTGGAGCTATTACAGATCTCGACCGGGTGATCGATTTGAATCCGGATAATATATTGGTATATTTCAACCGGGCGCTTTTAAAATTGAAAATAGAGGATGTTGTCGGGGCTTATAATGATGTGTCGGAATCCATAAAATTGTATCCCGATTTTGTTCGGGCTTATATGGTGAGGGCTTCCATACGGGAGCATATGAACGAGTCCAAGGCTGCTTTTGCCGATAGGATGAAGGCCGAAGAAATCATGGGCCGTTATAAACGTATGAAGGCCGGGGATGTCAATGCCTTTGTAGATACTACGGCAAGTTTTCAGCGTTTGGTGGATATCAATGCTTCTCGTGACAGGATACGCGAGGCGATAAACGGAAGAGTGCAGGACAAGCACGTTATCGTGCGTTTGAAAACCATATTCTTTGCAAGTTATTATCCTTTGGATTCGATACGTGTGGGGAACGTGCGTTATTATAATAAATATACGATGAGTTTCAATCAGCGCTACAATTATAATCCGGCCATAGGATTTGCCAATAAAACGGGAAAGATGTCGGAGGAACTTGCAAATTCCCTGATTCGAAAATATTCGAAAGAACCCCTTGCCGACGGCCGGGTGAACCTTAGATTTTTGAGAGGTATGATACATCTCGATAAGAATGAATTTCCTGCAGCCATATCGGATTTCGAGAGTGTTGCGGTGACCCATCCCGAATATTTCCTTGCCGTTTTCAATGCAGCTAATGCGAAGGTGCTTATGTACGATTACATCGAGAAACAACAGGGAGGAAGCGAAACTAAGGTGGTAGGCAGTAAAGGGAAGAACAGACGTATCGATTATTCGGAGGCCATGAGCGGTTACGAGCATTGTCTGTCCATCGATTCCTCTTTCATATATGCACTTTTCAATATGGCGACCGTATATGCCAAAGGAGAAGATATCGAAAAGGCCATAGCGCTTTATTCCCGGGTGATTTCCATAGATCCTGCTTTTGCGGAAGCTTATTTTAACAGGGGTTTGCTTTATATATACAAGGGAGAAAAGGCCGTTGCGGGATTGGATTTGAGTAAGGCCGGCGAATTGGGTATTTCCGAGTCGTATAATATTCTGAAACGTTATTGCAAAATGGATTAACCGACGAGTTCTTTCGCTTTGCTGCGCAGGTCCGTTCCGGAGAAATTTCCGGAACTCATGAATATCAAAACGGCGTTTTCGTAAATCTCCTTGCCGAGCATTTCGAATAGGAGTCTGTTGTCGGTGTATACATGCAGGTCTTTGCGGTTGAATCCTTTTTTCACTTTTTCCGTCGAAATATCCGGGAGTTTTTTACGGCTGATGACTTCCGGATTATAATATACGTAAGCACTATCGGCCTCTTGCATGGAATTTCGGTAAGTAGGCAGGAAATCGGCATTCAGACTGCTGAAAGTGTGAAGTTCCATACATGCGATAATCCGGTGTCCGGGGAATTCCTCCCGCAGCGCGGCAATGGAGGCTTTGAGTTTCGAGGGAGAATGTGCGAAATCCATAAAGACTTCGTTAGTTCCGGATTCTAAAATTTTTTCCAATCTTTTGTCGGCTCCTTTGAAACTGCTTGCGGCTGCGAAGAATTCTTCTTCGCTTATGCCCGCTTCTTTACAGGCCCAATAGGCGGCAGAGAGATTCTCCATATTATGTTTCCCGAAAATGGAAACGGGAACATTGCCTCCTTTTTCGATGATGCGGAGGTCGCCCGTTTTTCTGTTGGGAAATTCTTCATATCCGATAAGACTTATGTCTTTACGTACGGAAGTCAGAAGTTTTTGTATATGCGGGTCGTGTTTGTAATAAATGAGTTTTCCCCCGACTTCTATTTTATCGATGAAAATTTTGAATTGTTCCACGTAGTTTTCAAATGTGGGAAAAACATTGATATGATCCCAGGCGATTCCTGTAAGTATTGCGATATGAGGGCGGTAATGGTGGAATTTAGGACGCCGGTCTATGGCGGAAGACAAGTATTCGTCTCCTTCGAATACGGCTATGGGGTTGGTTTCTTCCAAACGGACCATGGTGTCGAATCCTCTTACCCCGGCTCCGGCCATATAGTCGAACTTCCTCCCGTTTTTTTCCAATACGTGCATGATTATGGAAGTTACCGTGGTTTTTCCGTGACTTCCTCCGACTACAATTCGGGTTTTGTTTTTGGTTTGTTCGTACAGGTATTCCGGATAGCTGTATATTTTTATTCCGGCATCGAGGGCGGCGATAAGCTCCGGATTATCTTCTCGGGCATGCATTCCGAGAATGACCGCATCGAGGTCTTCGGCGATTTTATCCGGGAACCATCCCCATGCGGGAGGCAGGATTCCTTCTGCCGCCAATCTGCTTTTCGAAGGTTCGAATATTTCGTCGTCCGAACCGCTTACTTCGTGTCCTTTTCGTTTTAAGGCAATGGCTAAATTATGCATTGCGCTCCCTCCAATGGCTATAAAATGTATTTTCATATCGGAAAATTTATACGTCGTAAAATTATATGAAAATATCAATTTCCGGATAAATATTAGGTATATTTGCAAGAATAATGGAATTTTAATAAGCCGTTTTTATGGAGATGGATGTGTTCGTAGTGCTGATGTCAATATTGTCGGGAGGGTGTTTGTCGTTTATTATATGTCGTTTGTATTTTGTGTTTAAATCTTCGAATTCCGGATATGCTTCCGAAGGAGTCTCCGTAATAATGACGGTTAATAATGCATCGGAGGCGCTCGTGCGCAATCTCCCGACTTTGCTTGCTCAGAAACATTCCGATTATGAAGTGATTGTCGTCAATGAAAATTCGGATGAAAAAACGGCGGAAATTCTATCCGAACTGAAAAAATCTTATCCCCATCTCAAGACTACCGAAATAAGCCCCGATGCTAAATTCCGGTCTACCAAAAAAATAAGTATGAATATCGGCATATTGGCGGCTAAAAACGATTTGCTTTTATTTACGACCCCCGAAGCCCGGCCGGTGTCGGAATATTGGGTAGCTCGTATGGCTTCTTATTTGGAAAAAGCCGAAGCCGTCATCGGCTATTCCAATTATGGAGCGGAATACGGAGAACTGCGTTGGAAACGTTATTTCCGACTTCGACGCTTCTTATCTTTACGTAACCGTATGGCAATTGCTTATATGGGAAATATTCAAAATATGGGATTCAGAAAATAAGCTTATATGTCGGTGAAAGGATTTTCCGGAAACAGTCAAACTTATTTGGGATACGATACCGATATTTTGGTGAAAATTCGAAAATCCGGGGGAAGACTTTTGGTATCGAAAGATCCCGAAACTCATATTCGTATCGAATCCGACGATAAGAAATCATGGTGGGAGGAAGTTTCATATCGCTATGCGAAGCGGAAAAAAGCGGGGTGGCTCCGTTCGATGCTTTTTTCTCCATACGATATTTTTATCGGATTAATGGCTTTGTTGCTTATATTTTCTTTTGTTTTTCGTAGCGGGGATTTGGTGTTTTTAGGATGTTTTTTGGGGATATTGTCAGTGAATATCGGCATCTTTAATATTTTTGCTTTCAAGATGAAAGAAAAAAAATTGTTTTTTCCTTCGCTTATCGTAGGCTTTATGGGATTTTTTTTCGATTTCCGATATTGGCTGTATGGAGTCTTTTCCAAAGATAGGTGGGAATGATGAATCGGAATTTTCAGAAAAAGAATTTAATCGAATAATATGAAATCGTTTTTATATTTTCAATATATTTTTTATGCCCTTTGAAAAGGGGGAAGATTCGAAAGAATGTTGTTAAAACTCTATTGCAATAATAAAAAAACGGGAAAATATGTTATTTGAATAAAGATAAACCATATATTTGCAAACTAATCGTATTGCGGTATTATTATCGTTATTGTAAAATTTAGAATATGAAAAATTTTTCATTTGTATTGAATGTCGTTTTTGCAATTGCTTTGATTATTCTTTATGTGTTGTTTTTTAACGATAAGCCTCGGGACGTACGGGAACAAATTTCCGAACCGGTGCGTGCCAACAAGGAAGTTTCCGTTGTATATGTGAATACGGATACCTTGCTGATGAATTATAAACTTTCCATAGAGTTGAACGAAGCTTTTTTGAAAAAACAGGAGAATCGCCGTACGGAATTGAATCAAAAAGCCAAGAGTTTGGATGGAGAAATGCGGGAATTTCAGAGGAAGTTGGAAAATAACGGTTTCTTATCCCGCGAGAGGGCGGAGGCTGCCAGGGATGCTATTTTGCTGAAGCAGCAGAAATTGCAGCAATTGCAGCAGGATATGACCAATCAAATGATGAACGAACAGGCCGATTTGAATAAAAAATTGTTCGATAAGATAACTTCCTGTCTCAAAGAATTTAATAAAGAGATGGGATATGATATCATATTGAGCACTACTTTGGGAGGAAATGTGCTTTTCGCTAAGGACGGATTCGATATTACCTCGAAACTTCTCGAAGAGTTGAATAAGGATTACGATAAGCAGAAAGAATAAATTTCAGGATAATATAATCGAAGGTGTCTGAATCGGGCACCTTTTTTTATGGATATATTGAAATATTATATCGACAGGCAAGACCTCCGTTACGGGACGGGTTTCGATAGTTTTAAGGATATGATTGTCGTCATACCGGTCTTCGACGACGACCTTATTTTCGAAACCTTGACTTCTCTTGGGGAGGCTTCCGTACCGGATATATCCGTAGGAGTTATTGTGGTTTGCAATCATGCTGCGGATTGCAGCGAGGCGGTTAAGCGGCGGAATAGAAATCTTGCGGCCGGAATTCGTCGGTTTCTCTCCTCGGCCGGGGACGGAAGGGCGTCTTCCGTTATGGAGTATATCGTTGTAGAGGCATTCGATTTGCCGGGGAAGTTCTCCGGTGTAGGAGCGGCCCGTAAGATAGGGATGGATATGGGGATCGCCGTTTTCGCCCGTTTCTCTCATCCCGACGGACTCATATTGTCTTTGGATGCCGATACTTTGGTTGAAAAGAATTATATTTCATCCGTAAGAGATTTTTTTGGAAACGGGAATTGGGCGGGGGCTTCCGTTTATTTCGAACATCGTTTGGATTCGTGCAGTCCGGAGGTGCGGAATGCCGTTGTGAAGTACGAGCTTTATATGAGATATTACAGGCATGCATTGAAGTATGCCGGGCATCCGGGGGCTTATTACGGCATAGGTTCCGCTTTTGCGGTAAGAGCTCGGGATTATGCCGCTCAGGGAGGGATGAACCGTAAACAGGCGGGAGAGGATTTTTATTTTGTGCAGAAGATGGTTGCCACCGGGAGGTACGGGAATTTAAACCGAACGGCGGTTTATCCTTCTTCGCGCTTGTCCGATCGTACGCCTTTCGGGACGGGGAAGGCTCTGAAAACCATAATTGCCGACGGGGGATGTTTCGAAGTATATAGTTTCGAGGCTTTTTGCGAACTTAAAAAATTCCACGAGGATTTGCCGCTTGCTTTTCAAATGAATGAAAAGGATTTGAAGGAGTGGATGCTCCGGCTTCATCCTTCGTTGAGGGATTATCTTTTAAAGGAAAATTACCTTGAAGTATTTTCCGAGGTTCGCGGAAATTCTTCTACTCCGGAAAATTGTATTGCCCGTTTTTTTAATAATTTTACGGCTTTTAAAGTGATTAAATATTTGAATTTCTCCCACGAAGGCTATTTTGTCAAAAGCGAAATAGGTGAAAATACCTCCGAGCTTTTAAAATCTTCGGGTGTGGCTTCCGGGAATAGTGTTGAAGAAATGTTGTTTTTATTAAGACTGCAGGATAAGAATGAAAAATTTTGAATACGAGGTTTTCATAGCGGCGGATAAAGCGGAGGTTTTTTCCGCATTGACCAATAGTTTTCAGATAGAGTTATGGAGCGGATATCCGGCCGTAATGGATGCGTGTCCCGGTACGGAATTTTCTTTATGGGAAGGCGATATATGCGGGGTCAATCTGGAGGTAAATCCTCCTTCCCTATTGGTGCAGGAATGGTTTTTCGGTTCGGAAACTTTCTCTTCCATTGTCAGGTTGCATCTCGAGGCTCAGGGGGGAGGGACGAAATTAGTATTGCGACATACCGATATCCCCGACGAGGTGTACGACGAAATAACCGAAGGCTGGAAAACTTTCTATATAGGAGCGATAAAGGATTTTTTGGAGGCTTGTTGATCGGTCGTATTATTCCGGAATTCGAAAATACGGTTTTAGCCTAAAGCGGTAAAAATACCCATATTTTTAAGTTCGGGTTTCCTTATTTTTGTCGTGCATAATCTTCGATTTGCAGGCGGAGGATATTTTTAAATTATAATAAAACCGGAATTATGAAAAGAATAAAACTTACTGAAGATTGGACGGCCACTTTTATGGGATGGCTGATTATTCTTCTGATTGTCATGCAGTTTAAGCCTATATGGCCGAAGTTCAAATGGGGAGATGCGGATATGTTGTGGAATAAGGTATTTGCCATGGATAATATTCTTCATGTGGTATATGTTTTTTTGTTTATGTTTGTTTTTGTGTTGTTGGCGGGTTGGATTTCCGGGAAAAAACTAAAATCCCTATTGGTCGGTTTCCCGGTGATTTATATTCTTACTTTTATGGCTTTGGTGATAGGCGGGAATAAATTTTTGAATTCATGGGGATTCGAAACCGTTATTTTCAGTCTTTTAATCGGGCTTTTTATCAGTAATATATTCGATATTCCCGAATGGTTGCGTTCTTCGTTGTCTTCCGAGCTTTTCGTGAAAATCGGATTGGTGATTATGGGTACGAACGTATTGTTCGGAGATGTATTGAAATCCGGTTCCTTAGGTCTTATTCAGGCTATTATAGTTATTCTTGCCGTATGGAATTTTTGTTTTTGGCTTTGTAAGAAACTCAAGGTCGACAGAGATATGGCAGCCATATTGTCGAGTGCGGTTTCCATATGCGGAGTATCGGCGGCCATAGCGACGGCCGGAGCCGTTTCCGGGGATAAGAAGAAATTATCTTATGCCGTTTCTTTGGTGATGGTGGTAGCTGTTCCCATGATTATACTTATGCCCTTACTTTCGCATTGGTTGGGATTATCCGAAACTTTGGCGGGGGCTTGGATAGGTGGTACTATAGATACGACGGGTGCCGTTGCGGCGACGGGACAAATATACGGAGAAGAAGCTTTGAAGATGAGTGCTATCGTAAAGTTTTCCCAAAATGTGCTCCTCGGAGTAGCCGCCTTTATCATCAGTGTATATTGGGCTTATAAAGGGAAAGACGAAAAAGAAACCGGAACGCGTCCGACATTGAAAACCATATGGATACGATTCCCGAAATTCGTGATCGGTTTTATAATTTCATCTTTGATTTTTTCCTTTTTCATAGACGCCTACATCGTATCCGAGACCAAACCCATATTGAAAAACATCCAGGGAATGTGGTTTGCCCTGGCTTTTATGTCCATAGGTTTGGAGACGAATTTTCGTTCTCTTATTACTTCGGAAAATAAACGTTCCACCTTGGCTTTTGTAGGTGCCCAAATATTCAATATTTTCTTTACCCTACTGGTCGCTTATATTATTTTCGGTTGAATCGCAGGTTTTTGTTTGCGTCGTAATTTTTATTTTGCGACCTTCGATTTCTATAATATCCCCGGGAATGAGCTTGGCTCGTTTCCGGGTTTCCGTTTTCCCGTTTCGTTTCACCATGCCCGTTTCCACCATGATTTTCGCCATGCCTCCGCTTTCCGCTATTCGAACGGCTTTTAAAAGTTTGATAAGCTCGATATAATCCGTATCTATTTCAAATTCCATATTTATTATTATTTTCCATAAAGAATACAGGATGAAAAAACGGGAACGTACGGATGTCTCGTTTTCCTATTTCCTGTCTTTATAATCGCCCGAATTTATGACTTTTTCGGATAATAAAACGGCATGCAGAAGATTATTTCCGTTTATTGCGGAATTCGGGTCTCGAATATTCCGGGTAGAATGGGATTTATATGTATGGAAAAACACTCGGTTTTATCTTATAAATTTATTATTTTTGCATAAACGGCAGATGATATGGATACGGTAATTTTTATTGCATTTTGTGTATTTTTATTTTTAGTGGGTTATCGTCTTAGACAGCGATTCCAAAAGGCGAGGATATCGGAAGATACGCTTTTGCAAAAAAGTCGTCGTTCCCTTGAGCAGGAGGAGGGGGAACCCGAGATCGTACGGGAACGGCGGCGCAGGAGGGAGGAACGTACCCGACGGTTTACGATTGCGATGTTGTGCGTATTGTTTTTGCTGATGGCTTTTATGATTCCCATGCTGGTACGGGACGTGCAGAGATTCGGACAAATAGACAAGATGAATTTTATAATGCGGGTCGTGATTTTTTTATTTACCCTCTATGTTTTCGTATTGGGATATTTGAAGATTTTCTCGAAAGGGAAGCCTCCCGAGAATCTTCAGGCTTAGCTAAAAATTAAGAGCGGGCTAAGGATAATTTAACGGATGCGATGTTAAAAAAGCAAGAGGGTTGTTTTAAATTTGAGAACATAATAAATTAATACTTTATACCATGATGAACAATGTTGATATAAAAGCCTTGAACGAGAGGATACAGCAGGAAAGCTCTTTTGTGGATATGATAAGTATGGAGATAAACAAGGTGATTGTCGGGCAGAAACATTTGGTGGAACGGTTGATGATCGGGATGCTTGCCGACGGACATATTTTGCTCGAAGGAGTTCCGGGTTTAGCAAAGACGTTGGCTATAAATACCTTGGCTCAGACGATAGATGCCAAATTCTCCAGAATACAGTTTACTCCCGATTTGTTGCCGGCGGATGTGATAGGGACGATGATTTATTCCCAAAAGAAAGAAGAATTTATGGTTAAGCAGGGACCCGTATTTGCTCATTTCGTATTGGCGGATGAAATCAACCGAGCCCCGGCCAAAGTACAGTCGGCTTTGTTGGAGGCGATGCAGGAACGTCAGGTTACCATAGGGGAAAATACCTACGAATTGCCCCGGCCTTTTTTGGTGATGGCAACCCAGAATCCCATAGAGCAGGAGGGAACCTATCCTCTGCCGGAAGCTCAGGTGGATCGATTTATGATGAAGGTGGTGATAGATTATCCCGGGAAGGAAGAGGAGAAATTGATTATGCGCCGGAATATAGTCGGAGAATTCCCTCGAGCCATGGCGGTGCTCAAGCCCGAGGATATCATCAAAGCCCGAGAAGTCGTGAGAGAAGTATATGTGGATGAGAAAATCGAAAATTATATAGTAGACATTGTTTTCGCTACCCGTCAACCTTCGGCTTACGGTTTGAATAAGTTCGAAGATATGATCGCTTTCGGCGTATCTCCCCGTGCCAGCATAAGTTTGGCCAAGGCGGCCAAGGCCTATGCTTTCATACGTCGTCGCGGGTATGTGATACCCGAGGATATACGTGCCGTATGTCACGACGTGATGCGTCACAGGATAGGTCTGACTTACGAGGCGGAAGCGAATAACATAACCGGCGAGGATATCGTTAACGAAGTGTTGAATACGGTGGAAGTACCTTAATGGAAATGCGATGGAAACTTCCGAATTATTGAAGAGAGTACGTAAGATCGAGATAAAAACCCGGGGCCTTTCGAATAATATATTTGCCGGGGAATACCATTCCGCCTTCAAGGGAAGGGGTATGACTTTCAGCGAGGTTCGGGAATATCAGTACGGAGACGATGTGCGGAATATCGACTGGAACGTGACGGCGCGACATAATCGTCCTTATGTGAAGGTGTTCGAGGAAGAACGGGAACTTACCGTTATGTTGCTGATAGATGTGAGCGCCTCCCGGAACTTCGGTACCCTGTCGAAATGGAAGAAAAACCAAATAACCGAAATAGCGGCCGTATTGGCTTTTTCGGCTATTTCGAATAACGATAAGATAGGGGTCGTCTTTTTCTCCGATAAAATAGAGAAGTTCATTCCGCCTAAGAAAGGAAGAACCCATATTCTGCATATCATAAGGGAACTTATCGATTTTAAACCCGACAATAAAGGGACGGATATAGGTAAAGCGCTCGAATATGTTACGAATTCCATTAAAAAACGCTGTACCTGTTTCGTTTTCTCCGATTTTATCGACGGCAAATCTTTCGATAAAGCGCTTAAGATAGCAAATCGCAAGCATGATGTGGTGGCGATCCGGATATACGATATAAGAGAAGAGGAATTGCCGGCGGTAGGTTTGATGTATCTTACGGATGCGGAAACCGGAGAACGGATGTGGGTGGATACCTCTAATAAAGGATTGAGAACGGCTTTTAAGAACTATGCCCGGGAACGGAGGGACGAACTCGACAAAATATTCAAACTTTCGGGTGTGGATGCGGCGCATATAAGCGCGGACGAAGATTATGTGCGTTCGCTGATCAATCTTTTTAAGAAGAGAGTATAAGATAATTGAAAAATGATGAGATTGAAATTTGTTTTTTGTATTTTTCTTTTAAAGCTCGTTGTTTCTCCTTATGCTTCGGCTCAGGATATTCGGTTCGGTTCGGGCGTGGATTCCGCTTATATGATGATAGGAGATCAGCGGAAATTTACTTTTCAGGTGGAAGGAGGAAGAGGCTTGAAAATAGATTTTCCCTTATTGAAGGATACTTTGACAAGGGGAATCGAAATCGTTTCGGGACCCGTACGGGATTCCTTAAAAGGGAAAAACGGGATTTGGACTTACAGACAAACCTATGTGGTGACTTCTTTCGATACGGGAGTTTATGTGATACCTTCGTTCCCGATAAAAATAATGGGAGAGGGATTCAATAAGACCTTGAGGACGGATCCCGTTCGGATAGACGTACATACGTACGAGGTGGATGTCGATAAGGAATACAGGGATATAATTGCCCCTAAGAGCGTACCTCTCCGTTTTTGGGATATTTTCAAATGGATTCTATGGGGCGTTCTTTTCGTCGGAGCGGTAGTGGGTGTAATCTGGTATTTGAATTACAAACGCAAGGGACGTTCGATATTCGAAACGCTGCGCCCGGTAGTTCCTCCTTATGAATCCGCATTGAAAGCATTGGAGATGATAAGGGAGAAAAAGGAATGGATAAAAGGGAAAGAAAAGTCTTATTATACGGAGCTTACGGATACGGTGAGGCAATATCTTGCCGGCGAATTGGGAATATCGGCAATGGAACAGACTTCTTTTGAAACCCTGAAGGCTATGGAAAAATCGGTTTTCATAAGCAAGGAGGACCGGGAGAGTGTAGGAGAGGTGTTCGATACGGCCGATCTTGTGAAGTTTGCAAAATATACTCCCTTGACGGACGAGAGTGCCGGATATTTGGAGGATGTGGCTTGTTTTTTGGACCGTACGCATCAAAAGGTGGAAGAAATCCTGAATACCGAGGAAAAGAATGCGGATGCTGCGGTCGGTTCCGGAGAAAAACCCGGGAACCTTAGTTGAATAAAAAAATAATATGATGTTTGGATTTGATTTTGCTGACCCCGAATATTTTTTTATACTCCTTTTATTGATACCGGCGATTCTGTGGTATGTATTTAAGGAAAAAGATTCCCATGCCGATTTGAAATATCCTTCGTTGAGATTTTTCAAACTGATGAGCCGTCCCGGGAACATATGGTTGCGACATCTTCTGGCTGTATTGAAGTTGTTGGCGGTGGTTTGTATCGTTCTCGCATTGGCGCGTCCGCAGGCGGAGAATACGTGGAAATCCTATTCGAGCGAAGGCATCGATATTGTTTTGACTATGGATGTATCCGGGAGTATGCTGGCTATGGATCTTAAACCGGATCGATTGGAGGCATCCAAGGAAGTGGCCAAGAATTTCATACTGAATCGTCCCCAGGACAGGATAGGGATGGTGATTTTCAGCGGCGAAAGTTTTACCCAATGTCCTCTGACGACCGACCATGCCGTGCTTATAAATATGATGAAGGATATAAAAAGCGGTATGATAGAAGACGGTACAGCCATAGGATTGGGACTTGCGAATGCCGTTAACCGCCTGAAGGAATCCAAGGCGAAGTCCAAGGTGGTGATCCTGTTGACGGACGGTATCAACAACAAGGGAGCCATAGCTCCCCAAACGGCGGCGGAATTGGCTCAATCCATGGGAGTGAGGGTGTATACCATAGGTGTGGGCACTTACGGAGATGCTCCCTATCCCTTCCATACGCCTTTCGGAGTCAAAGTGCAGAATGTGCCGGTCGAGATAGACGAACCTATGCTGAAAACCATTGCGGAACAGACCGGCGGACAATATTTTCGGGCTACCGATAATGAAAAATTAAAACTTATATACGGAGAAATCGATAAGTTGGAAAAGAGTAAAATAGAGGTAAAGCATTTCAGTAAACGGGAGGAACACTATTTCATATTCGCCCTTATCGGGATGTTGTTGCTTTTGTCGGAAGCCGTTCTCAGATATACGCTTATCAGAAAGCTGCCTTGATTTACGAAGTTAATGCATTGAGATATGTTTAGATTTGCACATAGGGAATTATTGTTTTTGTTGGCTTTCATACCTTTATTGGTGATTTTTTACCGGGTGGCGGTGGTTGGAAAAAAACGGGATATGGCAAAATTCGGAAACCCCGATTTATTGGCTTCCCTTATGCCCTTGGCTTCCATTCGACGGGAATCATGGAAGTTCGTGCTTTCCGTGACGGCGGTAGTATTGGCTATTATAGCTGCCGCGGGACCTCAATTCGGGTCCAAATTGCAAAATGTGAAAAAAGAGGGAGTCGAATTGATGATTGCCTTGGATGTTTCCAATTCCATGCTGGCCGAAGATATCAAACCCAATCGTCTGGATAAAGCCAAGATGTCCATATCCAGAATGTTGGAGAAACTTAAGGACGATAAGGTAGGCATTATCGTTTTTGCCGGAGACGCTTATGTACAATTACCTATAACGACGGATTATTCTTCCGCAAAACTCTTTCTTTCCTCCGTCAATCCCGAGATGTTGCCGGTACAGGGAACTTCCATCGGAGCGGCGATAGATTTGGGTGTGAAATCTTTTTCTTCCGAGCAAAAAGAAATTGCGCGGGCTCTTATTGTGATTACCGACGGGGAAAATCATGAGGACGATGCGGAAGGAGCAGCCCGGGCTGCCCGGGAAAAAGGCATATACGTACATACGATAGGAATGGGATTGCCTCAGGGAGCACCGATTCCGGAACCCGCTTCGGGAGGATATATGAAAGACGAAGAGGGAAATGTGGTCGTTTCCAAATTGGATGAGAAAATGTTGGCGGATATTGCCGAGGCCGGAGAAGGTTTGTATGTGAGAGCGACGAATGCGGATATAGGCTTGAATACTCTTTTGGAGGAAATCGGGAAAATGAATAAAAGCCTTTTGGAAGAACGGATATACAGCGATTACGAGGAAAAATACAGGTATTTTTTGATTCCGGCATTGTTTTTTATATTTATCGAGTTTATGATATTGGCCAGGAAAAATAGGAGGCTGATGAAACTGAATTTATTTAAAAAGGTAAAGGAGGAGGATTATGTGTAAGAAATACGGTTGTTCGAGCGCCTTGTTTTTTTTATTGGTGTGCATATCTCCGCTTTATGCCCAAAACGAGAGAGCGTTGGTGAAGCGGGGGAATCAGGCTTATAAGAGCGATGATTACGAAAAAGCTACCCTCGATTACAGGAAAGCTTTGGATGTGAAAAAAGAATCCCATTATGCGGGTTTCAATCTCGGAAATGCGTATTATAAACAAAAAAAATACGAAGATGCAATCCGGCAATTCAATACGATGATCGAAAAAGAGCAGGATAAAAAACGCTTGGGGGAATTGTATTATAATATGGGAAATACCCTTCTTGCAATGGATAAACTGGACGAGGGCATAGAGGCTTATAAGGAATCTCTTAGAAACCGGCCCGATTTTGAAAATGCCAAATATAATTTGGAATATGCCCGGAATAAAAAGAAACGGCAGGAGGAAAACAAGGACCAACAGAATAAAGACCAACAGAATAAAGACCAACAGAATAAAGACCAACAGAACAAGGATCAACAGAACAAGGATCAACAGAACAAGGATCAACAGAACAAGGATCAACAGAACAAGGATCAACAGAACAAGGATCAACAGAACAAGGATCAACAGAACAAG
>JBGZEX010000048.1:0-9491 GCA_041846495.1 Marinifilaceae bacterium | reverse complement strand
GCAGGCCACTTTGTTGCACCTGCAATTCTAATTCTTCAAATTCTAATCTATTCATAATAATTGAGGTTGGATTGTATATGCTACTGCAAAGCTACAACCAAACCCCAAGGTTTAAAAGGTGTATTTGTTCGAATGCTTACATCTCTCTTCTCGGCATTCGTCATGCCGCATCCCAAAACCAAACAAAACAGAATTCCTAAAAATTTCATCGTTTTCATTATTTTTCTTTTTTAATTATCGAATATCAATCTCTGTCTAAGGAAAACCTCAATCCTATATAGAACTTCCGGCCGTGTACGGGGCCCCACACCTTAGTCGAATCGAAATCCTTCCCCCAGGGGTCGGTCGAAGCGATAATCGGATTTTTCTGAGTGAAATCCGTTATGTTTTCACATCCTCCGTATATGCTCCAATGCCTGAAAAATTTGGTTATCTGGGCATTCATAAGGGTAAAGCGGGAGAATTCCCCCGGACCGGGCAGGGACGCCCCCTTCCTTTCCGGGAGCCTACCGGGGCCGTTGAGTTGTAAAGTATAGTCGAACTGCCACTTGCGCATGAAAGTAGCATAAGTAAGATTCAACAGTCCCTTATACCTGCCGACAAAAGGCAAACGAAGGGATTCGTCCCGAATCGTGGCCTTCGCATCGGTATAACGGTAGGCGATGTGAATGTCGAAACGGGTAATGAGTTCGTATTTCACCTCGGCCTGTATATTGTGGGAATAGGATTTACCCGAAAGATTACGGAAATCTATCCTGTCGTAAGTTTCATAATCCGCTATCGTCTGTTCTTTGAAATCCGTATAATAATAATCCGCATCCAATTGAAGAATTCTGCCGAAAACTTCGAATTTCCGGTTAAAACTCAAACCGCAGTTAACGGCCTTTTCCATTTCGAGCCTATCCGCTTCTTCGGGATGCTCCGCCAGCAACTTACCGTTTACGTATATGGCCGCCGAAGAGGCCAAAAGATAGGAATGCTCGGAAAGTATGCCGGCAACCCGCGAACCTTTTCCCCATGAAGCTTTCAGGAAAGTCATATCGTCGGGTTTGTACATCAGATGCAGGCGGGGAGTAAGTATATTTCCGAATTTATTATGCCTGTCGTACCTTATACCGGCCATAAACACGAGTCGCTCATCGAGAAATGCTCCCGTATACTGAAAAAAAGCACCGGCAACCGTCTCTTCTCTCGCAAGATTTACCTTCTCTTTGATGAGAGGCCCGGAACTTTCAAACACCCGGTCGCGAAAATCCTCATCGTAAGCGTCGCGGGAAAAACTCAAACCGGCCGAATACTTATGCGCAGACGAGGCCCCGAATACCGACTGATATATATAATTCATAAACAAGGATTGCTGACGGGCGTCGTATTCCTTTTTCCCGTACCGGGAATCGTGGGAATGACGGGTATAATTCGCAATAAGGGCCATGGAGGTATTTTCGTACCGGGGCATAAGATAGCCCAACTTCATAAAAGTCTCGTAACGCCGGGTAGCAATCCCTATCTCGTACAACTCTTCTCCGGGTCCGGCGGCAACGGCCCCTCCCGTCCTGTCTTCATCGATGAACTTCATGCCGAACTGCAAATTCCAGGCCTCCGACTTATATGCCCATCGGTTCATGAAATTATACTGCTTCGTCTCCGGCATATCCCGGAATCCGTCTTTATCGGCATCGTGGACGTGGTCCATCCTGCTGCCGTGCACAAACAACATCGTACTCCAATTCCCGCCCAAACGGGTTCCTATATTGGAATTCACTTCGTACATGCGTTCGGAACTCCCGAAAAGATTAAAAGCCAGCCACTCTTCTCCGGCAGGTTTCTTATAATCCACGGATATCTGTCCCGCAACGGATTCGTACCCGTTGATAACCGACCCCATACCTTTGGAAACGGATATGGAAGACATCCAAGGACCGGGAATATAATTCAACCCGTAAAGCGAAGCCAAACCCCGGAAGTTCGGCATGTTTTCGGTAAGCATCTGGACGTATTTTCCGGTAAGCCCCAACATCTGAATCCGTTTGGCCCCGGTAACGGCATCGGAATAGGATACGTCCACCGCAGCATTGGTTTCGAAACTCTCTCCGAGATTGCAACAGGCTGCCTTGCAAAGCTCCGCTCCGGTTATCACCTGTTCCACCAAAGGGGTATGCGACGAAGTGCGGGTGGCTCCCCGCCGCCCCACTACGTCTACGGCCCCCAATTCCATCCCCTTCACCAATACCACTTTCAAAAAAGTTTCCTCTTCCGCAACGGATAAGGAATCCGTACGATAGCCCATACAGCCTACTACCAATTTTTCCTTGAATCCCGACCGAATCTCGAATCTTCCGTCCTCACCGCTTATACATCCTACGGAAGTCCCCGCCCAATGAATATGAGCCCCGGGCACAGGAATATCCCCTCTCTCGGTCTCCTCCACCACCCGCCCCGAAATTATCTGGGAACATAGGGCAAGGGGAGACAGAAGCAATAAATACAATATGATTCTTTTCATCTATTACCTTTTGATTTAACATAAAAAACATCTATCCCGCCTCCCGACAGGATTTAAAAAGCGTCCTTTATGTCAACATCTGAATATGCACAAGGAAGCCGGCTCCGGCGGATCGATTGTGCACAAGGAAATAAATGTCGTATGAGGTTCTACAATATTCTCCCGAAGGGAAATTTCAAAAAAAACCGTACAAGAATAAAAAACGGAGAAATCCCGATTCCTTTCCGCATCCGTCCATTCCCCCTCCACCTTATAATACACGGTATCCCGTCCGGCATCCTGTTTACATTCGTGAGCATCCATGGCGCATCCGTCGCACACGATGCAACCGTGTTCCGAACAACTGCATTTCTCCTCCTGCATCAAAAGAGATATCTCCACATGAGCATCGTTGCATACCCTGCAATAAATCTTTCCCACACAAAAACCCGTCGTCCCCACAAGGAAGACGAAAAGGAGAAAAAAGGAAACCGTATTATATCCGTTTCTTTTCATATGCGCAAATATAAACCTTATATGAAAAAAGATATGACTCCATATGATTTTTAACGAATATTTTTGACATTGCGAACCCGCATTATATTTTTCCATTCCTATGTACATTTAAGAATGTTATATATCTTTGCCTTATGAAAATCGCTTTATTGGGATACGGAAAAATGGGGAAGGCCGTACACGAAGCGGCGCTTTCCCAGGGAGACGAGGTCGTCGTTGCAATAGACAAAGGCGATTGGGATATCTCCCATAGGGATTTATTGAAGAAAGCCGAGGTGGCCATCGAATTTTCGACTCCCGCATCGGCCGTAGAAAATTTTGTCCGCTGTTTTGAAATCGGCATTCCGGTGGTCTCCGGCACCACCGGCTGGCTCGGTTCGAAGGCGGAAGTGGAAGCCCTTTGCCGGAAGAAATCGGGAGGTTTTTTCTACGCCTCCAATTTCAGTATCGGCGTAAATCTTTTTTTCAAACTCAACCGGCAATTGGCAATCCTCATGAGCGGATGCCCGGAATACGAAATCTCCATGGAGGAAACCCACCATATCCACAAATTGGATGCCCCGAGCGGGACGGCCATATCCCTTGCAGAGGACATCCTCGAAAAGAGAGCGGACTACGCCGCATGGAAAACCGTTCTTCCGGACGAAAATGTCCCGGACGGAATCCTTCCTGTAAGCTGCATACGCCAAGGTGAAGTTACGGGTAAACACCGGGTGGTTTATACTTCCGAAAACGACGAAATCGCAATCTCTCACAACGCCTTTTCCCGCAAAGGCTTCGCCGTCGGAGCCCTGATAGCCGCAGATTTCATGGCCTCCCGTAAAAAAGGCATATATACAATGGATGATCTTTTAAATACGTTTATCAAATAATTATCATAATGAAAGTACCTCGAAAAAACCGCATAAAATTTTCTATCGTAACCGCAGCATATCTCCTTTGGATTTTATGGGTGGGAAATTGGTGGCTCCTCCTTTTGGTGCCCGTCATATTCGACATCTACATATCCAAAAAAGTCCATTGGGCATTTTGGAAAAAGAAAGGAGTCAAGAAACAGACCAAAATCGTAGAATGGATAGATGCCATCATATTCGCCGTTATCGCAGCCTCTTTCATTCGTTTTTTCTTTTTCGAAGCCTATACCATCCCCACTTCTTCCATGGAAAAAAGCATGTTGGTAGGGGACTATCTTTTCGTAAGCAAGGTGGCATACGGGCCCCGTTTGCCGATGACTCCCCTCGCGGTTCCGTTCACCAGCAACACCATGCCCTTTTCCGAAACGGCAAAATCCTATTCGGAACTTATCAAAATGCCCTATAGGCGTATCGCCGGACTGAAAAAAATCGAACGCAACGACATTATCGTATTCAATTTTCCGGCGGGAGATACCGTTGTTCTCGGAAGGGAGAATCCCGATTATTACGACCAGATACGGGAATACGCCTACGGTATCATGGCCGGCAGGAACAATCAAAACATAGCTTACTCCCAAGCCGAAAGCATGGCCCGAGATATGCTCAGAAAAAACAACCGGATCATCGCTCGTCCCATAGATAAACGCACGTATTTTATCAAAAGGGGAGTAGGCATGCCCGGAGATACCATTCAAATCATCGATTCCCGCCTCTTTGTCAACGGACAACCGGCGGAAAATCCGGACGAACTCCAATACCTTTACACGATAAAGACCAACGGCACACCGCTCAACCGGGAAAGACTCAAGGAAATAGGTATTTCCTACGACGAAATCTCCATGTTCTCCTCTTCCCTTTACAGCATACCGTTGACTAAAGCCATGGAGAGGAAATTGAAAAAATTCACCAACATCCTCTCCATTGAAAAAAATACGGATAATACGGCCGATCCCAAACACATCTTCCCTTTCGACAAACGGTATGCATGGAATGCCGATAATTTCGGTCCTCTCTACATCCCCCGGAAAGGCACCACCGTACCCCTCGACACGCTCAATATCCCCTTGTACGAGAGAATCATAAGCGTATATGAAAACAACAGATTGGAAATAAAGGGAAAGGATATTTATATAAACGGAAATATAGCCGATTCCTACACCTTTAAAATGGATTACTACTGGATGATGGGCGACAATCGCGGTCTCTCCTCGGATTCCCGATTCTGGGGTTATGTACCGGAAGACCACATCCTCGGCAAGGCATCCTTCATATGGCTTTCTTTGGATAAGGACAAAAAGTTCCTCGGAAAAATACGGTGGAACAGGTTTTTTAAAAAGGCCGAATAAAACATCCCGCCGGCTCTTTCCCGGCAGTCGTATTCCCGAATAACCGCAACCGGCCGGTTCAGCGGGAAGCGGCTTTCAATTCTTCCCTTAAAAAACGGGGCGTATATCCTCTATCGGATGCGGCTACTTCTTCGGGCGTACCGCAGCTCAGGATACATCCTCCGTTTTTACCTCCTTCGGGCCCCATGTCGATAATATAATCGGCCGATTTGATTACGTCCGGATTATGCTCGATTACGACCACCGTATTCCCCCGTTCGACAAGCTTGTTCAATACGTCCAAAAGAATGCGTATATCCTCGAAATGCAATCCCGTAGTAGGTTCATCCAGGATATACAAGGTTTTACCCGTATCCTTACGGGATAATTCGGCAGCCAATTTTATGCGTTGCGACTCCCCTCCGCTCAAAGTGGTGGATTGTTGGCCCAATTTCACATATCCCAATCCCACGGAACGAATCACCTCCAATTTATTACGTATGAACGAAATATTTTCGAAAAATTCCGAAGCCCGGTTGACGGTCATATCCAGCACATCTCCTATGGATTTCCCGCGATAACGGACTTCCAAAGTCTCCTTATTGTAGCGCTTCCCTCCGCATATATCGCACGGCAGGTATACATCGGGCAGAAAATTCATCTCTATAGTTTTCACACCCACTCCCTTACATGCTTCGCAACGACCTCCCGGCACGTTGAAAGAAAACCTCCCGGCCGCATACCCCCTTATTTTGGCCTCGGGCAATTGTTCGAAAAACTTGCGGATATCGTCGAATACTCCCGTATAAGTGGCCGGATTGGAACGCGGACTTCTCCCGATGGGTTGCTGGTCGACGACGACGACCTTGTCCACATATTCCAATCCCTCTACCGCATCGTAAGGCAAAGGCGTCGCAAGCGAGGCGTGCAAACGGGAACTCAACACCGGATAGAGCGTGTCGTTTATAAGGGTGGATTTCCCGCTTCCGCTCACTCCCGTCACGCAAACGAAACATCCCAAGGGAAGAACCGCATCCACGTTTTTCAAATTGTTCCCCCTGCATCCCTTAAGTACGATGAAATTACCGTTCCCCGGACGACGGCAAGCAGGCAAAGGAATGGATTTCCGGCCGCTGAGATAGGCTGCCGTAAGGGTATCCGACTTGCAAACCGTGGCATAGTCTCCGGAAGCTACCACCTCGCCCCCGTGACGGCCGGCCATAGGTCCCATATCCACGATATAATCCGCATGCTCCATAATCTCCCTGTCGTGTTCCACCACGATTACCGTATTCCCCGAATCCCTCAATTCCAAAAGGGAACGTATCAACAGCCGATTGTCCTTCTGATGAAGCCCTATACTCGGCTCATCCAGTATATACACCACATTCACCAATTCGGAACCGATTTGCGTCGCCAAACGTATCCGTTGCGACTCTCCTCCCGACAATGTAGCCGATCCCCTGTTCAACGAGAGATAACCCAACCCCACATCGATAAGGAATTTCAAACGTACCCGTAATTCCTTAAGGATTTCTCCGACAACGATTTTACGAACCCCGTCCATATCCCCGTCCGCTTTCCCGCACCATTCGTATAAATCCGAAAGCTCCATCTCCGCCAGTTCGGATATATTATAGGCTCCTATCCTGAAATTCAAAGCCTCTCTATTCAAACGTTGTCCTCCGCATAAATCGCACTCCTTAACCGAAATGAATTGCTCGGCCCATTTCCGGGCTTTCCCGGAGGAGGCATTTCCGCTCTGCTCCACCACAAATTTCACAATCCCCTCGTATTGGTACAAATTTCCGGAAGATACGCCTATGGAATCGTTTTCCAGACGAATATAACCGGGATATCCGTAAAGCACATCGGATAACACCTCTTCCGGAAGCTCGCCTACCGGACTATCCAAATCGAATCCTTTCAACTTCAAAACCGTTTCGATTTGCCAGAAAAACATATTGTTTTTATAGGGACCCAAAGGCTGTATCGCCCCCTTACGTATGGATAAAGACATATCGGGAATTATCTTTTCGATATCCGCAATACTTACGACGCCCAATCCTTTGCATTTCGGACATGCCCCGTGGGGAGAATTAAAGGAAAAGGAATGAGGCGCCGGATCCTTATACGATATGCCCGTATCCGGACACATAAGTTTCCTGCTGTAATAACGTATATTTCCGGTATCCGGATTCAAAACGGCCATAACTCCGTCGCCGTTTTTCATAGCCACCTCCACGCTGTTCTTTATACGACGGATATCCTTAACATCCACCGTCAATTTATCCACTACGATCTCTATATCGTGCACCTTATAACGGTCGACCCGCATATCCCGGAGCAATTCGGTCAATACGCCGTCCACCCTCACGTGCAAAAAACCCTTCTTCCGCAATCGTTCGAACAGCTCTTTATAATGTCCCTTGCGCCCCTTTACAACGGGAGCCAGCAAAATCACCCGGCTTCCGGAAAAATCATCCCCTATAAGCTCTACGATTTTTTCATCCCCGTATTTTACCATGGGAGCTCCCGTATTGTAAGAATATGCCGTGGAAGCCCGGGCAAACAGCAACCGCAGAAAATCGTATATCTCGGTAATCGTACCCACGGTAGAACGGGGATTTTTATTCGTAGTCTTCTGCTCTATGGAAATCACGGGACTCAAACCTTCGATTTTATCCACGTCCGGACGCTCGAATCCTCCCATAAACTGACGGGCATAAGCGGAAAAGGTTTCCATATAACGACGTTGCCCCTCGGCATACAAGGTATCGAAAGCTAACGAGGATTTTCCGCTTCCGCTCAATCCCGTAATAACCGTCAAGGAATTGCGGGGAATAGATACGTCCACATCTTTGAGATTATGCTCCCTCGCACCGTAAATCTCAATTTTCCCTTCTTCTAAATTATCCATCGAAATACAATAGGATTGAAAAACGTCAAAGATAATCGAATATTTCCGAAATTAAAAATCCGGGGTCGTACGCCGAAAACTCGAACGACCCCGGATTTATCGAAACACCCGACCTAAGCCTACCCTTCAGAAAATATGCGAATGCATTATCGGATTTCTATACATCTTTCCTTACGAACCTCCGCATCCGCCTCTTTTTTGGGAATTTCTATCCTCAATACGCCGTGTTCCGCCTTGGCGGTAATTCCTTCCGGTCGTACATTATCGGGCAATATCATCCTCTTTTGGAAATGCGAGTAAGAAAACTCTCTCCTCAAACAACGACCGGCTTCGGACTTCTCTTCCCTGTTCTCTTTTTTCTCCATGGAAATCACCAATTCGTTATCTTCGTTCACCTTTATAATGAAATCCTCTTTAGTCAATCCCGGTACGGCCACCTCTACGGTAAAAGCCTTGTCGTTTTCCCAAATATTCAATGCAGGCAAACTTCTATTGATATTCTCCATCCATTCGTTACCGAAAAAATCATTAAAAATACCCGGTAACCAGTTCTGTGTTTTTCTAATAGGCATCATAATGTTCTCCTTTCTTATTTAGTTATGAATTCGAATCGACATATAAGCGATTCAATTATCAATATTCAAATAAGATGCCAACCCGGAAAAACACGTTTGCATCGCAATCAAATGACTTTTTGTCATAAAAACGCTTATATGCCTCACTTTTTTAACCGACATAATGTCATTCGCTTGTCCGCTTTAAGTCCGGGAATTCCGCCCGAAGCCGGCAATAAACTTTATTCCGGCGGACGGGCCGCATCAAAACTCGTACAGCGTTTTTTCTATGATGGAGATTGCCTGTTCGAGTTCCTCTTCTTTAATCACAAGCGGGGGAGCGAAACGAATGATGTGTTGGTGGGTGGGTTTGGCCAAAAGTCCGTTATCTCTCAAGCGAAGACATACGTCCCATGCGGTTTTGTCGTTTTTGGGTTTTATCACCACTGCATTCAACAGCCCTTTACCGCGCACCGTTTCCACCATATCCGATTTCACGGCTTTGAGCCGCTCTCTGAATATCACGCCCAAACGAGCGGCATTCTCGGCCAATTTCTCCTCTTTTACAACTTCCAAAGCAGCCATGGAAACCTTGCATGCAATGGGATTCCCCCCATAGGTAGAGTCGTGTTCTCCGGGTTTGATACACATCATGATTTCGTCGTCGGCAAGGACGCAGGACACGGGCATCAATCCTCCGCTTATGGCTTTTCCGAGGATGAGGATATCGGGACGCACTCCTTCGTGGTCCACCGCCAACAGTTTGCCCGTACGGGCAAG
>JBGZEX010000047.1:0-38907 GCA_041846495.1 Marinifilaceae bacterium | reverse complement strand
TATGGAGATAGCGGTTCTTCATTTTGAATATGAGTTTGACATCTTCATAATCAAGATAAGGATGCCGTAACAGAGATTTGAAACTCATGGTATCCATAGCTTTTTTTACAATAAAAGAGGAATCCGCCGTAAAGTAAGGAATGAATTCGTCGGCATTGAAATACCGCAACTTTATTTCTTTCAACTGGGCGGGGCTTGCAAATCCGCCCAGCCGATTTCTATATTTTATGATGGAAGATGCAAAATAAGAGCCTATACCCCTTATTTTTACAAGGGTGATGCTGTCCGCTTCATTGAGGTCGATGAGCTCTACCATCGTCCTCTCTGCCGTATCTCCGTAACGGATATTTCCCGGATTGCCCGTCCGGATTTCCGGTTTCAAAAGGATATGGGAGGAATCGCCTGCGTTCAGGCTGTCACCGGGAAAAGACGGAGGGAAATCGGGACGTATGAATTGTCGCGGCAGGACTATCATCATTAAAATCAAGAGTATGAGCAGACCGAAACCTATATGCTGATTACGTGTAAACAATATCATCTCCTTATTTTTTTCAATGCATCCACCATCATCAAGGCAAAACGGCGGGAGGTATCCGGAGGACCTATTTTCGCCGCAATTTCTTCATATCCTTCCAGAACATGCTTCCTTTGAGGAGAATCGTATAAAACGGCCTTCAATGCTTCTTCCAGATTTTTCGGATTCAACTTTTGCATGAGGAGTTCCTTTACGACCTCCCTGCCGGCAATCAGATTCACCAAGGAAATGAATTTCACCTTTACGAACATCTTAAAAAGGAGATAACTCAAACGTCCTCCTTCTCCTTTATAACATACGACCTGAGGTGTTTTCAACAATGCCGTTTCCAACGTAGCCGTACCCGAAGTCACTAAAGCCGCCCGGGCTTGTACCAACAGGCGGTAGGTCTGTCCGTAAACGATTTTGACACTTCTTCCCTCCGAATTTTCGATATAAGGACAGTAATCTTCCTCCTTCATGGAAGGAGCTCCCGCTATTACGAACTGGAAGTCCGGAAATCTGAGGGGCATTTCCAGCATAACCGGAAGTATGTGTTTGATTTCATGAGAACGGCTCCCTGCCAGGAGGGCTACGATGGGACGGTTATCCAAGTCGTTGACGCGGACGAATTCTTCAAAAGTCTCGTTCTGAAAATCTCTTTCACAAACGGCATCCGTCAGGGGATTGCCGGCATATTGGGCTCGATATCCGAATTTTTTATAGAAATCCACCTCAAAAGGCAGGATAACGAACATCCGATCCGTATAAGCCTTGATTTTTTTAACCCTACCGGTATTCCATGCCCATATTTTGGGAGATATGTAATAAAATACCGGAATATCGGAATTCCGCTTTACGAACCGGGCTATCTTCATATTGAATCCCCCGTAATCCACAGGAATAACCACATCGGGGCAATAAGCAAGTATATCGTTTCGACAGTCCCGGATATTCTTACGGATATGTCCGAGTTTTTTCAATACGCCGATAAAACCCATTATGGCCGTATCCCTATAATGTTTCACTATATGGCAACCGGCTTCCCGCATATAATCCCCTCCCCATCCTCGGAATTCGGCATCCGCATCGTAATGCCGGATACCGCGGATAAGATTGGAGGCATGTAAATCGCCGGAAGCCTCTCCTGCAATAAGATAATATTTCATAATCGATTTTATGAATTCCCTTTTCTTCGGTAAATATAGGTGGATTTTTTTTCCGTATCAAGCAAATGCACTATTTATACCGGAAAATATTACCTTTGTAACCTGAACATTCGACATATTTTCCCGAGGAGGATATTTCCGATAAGATTATGGACATTAAGGGTAAAAAGATTGCGTATATCACATTGGGTTGCAAATTGAATTTTTCGGAGACTTCTACGATAAGGAGGAGTTTGGAGGCCGAAGGCACCATAAGCGTCGCCCCGGAAGAAGAAGCGGATATATATGTGGTAAACACTTGCAGCGTTACGGATACGGCCGAAAAAAAATGCAGGCAAACGATTCGCAAAATCGCTAAACGACATCCGGAATCCCGTATTCTAATCGTCGGATGTTATGCCCAGCTCCGGGCAAAGGAACTTATGAAGCTCAAAGGAGTCGCCGCCGTATTGGGGACATCCGATAAATTCCACCTCGTATCCCGTCTGAAAAATTTGAATGAAAACGAAAAATGTGTGGAATACGGATGCGATATATTCTCATTGGAAGAATTCGATTTGGCATGTTCCTACGGGGACCGTACCCGTTCTTTCGTCAAAATACAGGACGGATGCGATTATTTTTGCTCTTATTGCACGATTCCCTACGCCAGAGGCAAAAGTCGTTCCGCTTCCATTGCCGAAATATTGAATGCGGTGAAACGGCTATCGGAAAAAGGCATAAAAGAAATCATACTGACCGGAGTAAACACCGGAGATTTCGGTAATAAAAACGAAAGTTTTTTGGATTTGCTCAAAATATTAGAAGATACGGCTTATGTAGAGCGTTTCAGAATATCTTCCATCGAGCCCAACCTTCTGACCGATGAAATCATCGGTTTCGTATCCGCCTCCGAGCATTTTATGCCTCATTTCCATATTCCTCTGCAAGCGGGAAACGACGAGGTGTTGAAATTGATGAAAAGGAGATACGAAAGAAGGGTTTTCGAAGAAAAAGTGCTGAAGATCCGTTCGCTTATGCCGGATGCCTTCATCGGTGTGGATATGATTGCCGGAATGCGGGGGGAAACCGAGGCCCGTTTCGAAGACGGCTACCGGTTTATAGAAAATCTGCCGGTTTCCCAACTCCACGTATTCCCTTATTCCGAAAGGGCAGGTACGAAAGCCATAAATATACCCCACACGGTCGAGGAGAGGGAAAAAAAACGGAGGGTGGAATATTTATTGAAGTTATCCGAACGCAAAAAAGATGCATTTTACGCAAAATACCGGGGAGACATACGCCCCGTCCTATTCGAATCTTCCGAAACGAACGGAAAGATATTCGGATTTACCGACAATTATATCCGGGTGGCAGCGGCATTCGACCCGGCCTGTATAAACCGTATTTGCCGGGTAAAACTCGGAGAAACGGATAAAAACGGAAACATGAAATCATTGGAATTATGTCTATAATCGAATCCATTGTTTTAGCCATAGTCGAAGGCTTGACGGAATTTTTACCCGTATCGTCCACCGGACATTTGATTATCGTTCAAAATTTATTGGGAATCGAAAGCACTCCTTTCGTAAAAGCTTATACCGTAATCATCCAATTCGGCGCCATTCTATCCGTCGTCGTCCTCTATTGGAAGCATTTTTTCAGAATACGGAAATACGACGAAACCGCCGCCATTAAGGAAGGCGGTTGGATTTTGCGTCCCCCCCGGCTCAGGTCTTTTTTATACAGATACGATTTCTACTGGAAACTTCTGATAGCCTTTATTCCGGCAGCCGTTATCGGATTTCTATCCGGAGACATTATCGACGATATGTTGGAATCGGTCTTTATCGTAGCTCTTATGCTTGTAATCGGAGGTGTCGTCATGATGTTTGCGGACCGCTGGTTTTCCCGAACGGACAAGGACCAAAGGGTCACGGAATCCAAAGCCCTGAAGATAGGTCTTTTCCAATGCATCGCCATGATACCGGGCGTATCGCGTTCGATGGCGACCATCGTAGGCGGAATGGCCCAAAGACTCAATCGTAAAAAAGCGGCCGAATTTTCGTTCTTTCTCGCCGTACCCACAATGTTCGCAGCCACCCTCTATAAAATATACAAACTCTTATCGATGGAAGGAGGCATATGTATTCTGCGGGATAATGCCGCCGTTCTTATAATCGGCAATATAGTGGCGTTTATCGTAGCCATGTTGGCCATCCGCCTCTTCATATCCTATGTGACGAAATACGGTTTTCGGGCATTCGGTTACTATCGTATTGCCGTCGGAGGTCTTATTTTAGCTCTTATGGCCTTGAACTACCCTCTCGTTATGGTATAAGCGGCCAGCCATAACAAGGGATAAGGCTCATAGGCGAATATTACCTGAAACTCCGCATCTTACAAGGCATAAATCCCTTCCTGTTAGTTTCGGGATTTAAATTCGGCAGCTACTTCCCTCCACGCCTTAACACAATCAAAAAAGCCGTCTCAAAAATTTCACATATATCAATCTCTAAACCACTCGATTTTATAAAAAACAACCAAAGAAAAAACGATGAATGCCTCTTTATTTTTTTTACAGAATTTCATATCCGGCCGGTTACGAATACACCATCCTATAAATCGAAGAGGGAGGGTGCATTCGAATACACCCTCCCTCTTTTACGCTCGAATCGAAATCTACCGGAAAGAAAAAACAAAATCCACGGTATTCTTAAATCCTTTGAATTCGTATACCACAGGCAAACGGTTTTCATCCAATTTGATATCTCCCGCCGCATTCAATTCCATTTCTATCAACGAATCTTCCGCTCCCCTACGAACGACGGCCCCTAATTTACTCGGATAATTGTATAAAGTCCAATCGTCGTCATTCACTGCATCTTCCGCCAAATAACCGGAATCATGAGCCGGAGAACAGAATTTCAAACCGATGATTTCCGCATTCTCCGGAACCTGATAAATTTCGGTCGCAAAAGGGATGGCACGTGTCAAATCCACCCGATAAATCGTATTTCCGCATGCATAAAAAAACATCCGTTTAAAATCGCCCGAAGAAGCTATGATGAATTTATCCTTTGCCCCTGCCGGTTTTCGGGGATTGATCTCGAAACGACCCGAACAATAGGGTTGTTTTTTTACATAACCGGCCATCGCCGGAAGATTGAATTCATAGCCGTATAAAATCGGACCTGCCTGAGAGACGGCCAGTAACAAAAAATCGTCACGTTCGGACATAGGTCCCATATAAATAATCTTATCTCCTTGAATATCTTCCGGATCGAATACATTCGGATAACCGGGATTTTCCCCCACAAATTCTATTTTTTGGGCATTGGCACGAGGGTCGTTTACATCGTATAGAGCATAATTGGCATTTTCGTCTATATTTTTATGTTTCACCCAAACCATTCCGTATTCGGAATTCTGATATTTCAAAAAACGTTTGCCCCGTTTATCCCATATGATGTGCAGTCCCCGGATATACTCCATGCAAGCCATTCCCGCTTCGTATTCTCCGACGGCATCGGATGCTTTTACCGGATAATAAATCGAATATCCGTCTCCGAAAGCATACCAGAATTTCCCGGCATCGATTACGCATTCCCCTCCTTTACTCCCGGCTGCAAACTCAGGTTTGAAATTCTTATCTCCCTGTAATTTTTTATGCAACAGCATCCGGTCGTACGCATATTTTTCCTCCAAAGTCGACGGTTCGAGCATCCCGTTAAAACCGTCCCGGGTATAGACCCCGAGTAAGGGACCGAAAGTAAAATCGTCGATTTTCCCGTAATGGTGACTATTGTTGGCCGCCAGAAAAAGCGGTTTCCCTTCCAGACTCATACCGGTTTCCTGTTTATAAACATCCTGTGCGACCACTCGCACCTTACCTGCTCCGTCTACCGCTCCCAAAACGGCATTTCCGTCGATTTCCTGTAAAACGAACCAGCATTGTGCAAAAGCATACACCAAATGAATCGTCGTTTCCTGATAAGTTTCGATATTTTGTTCCTTATCCCTCACCATAAAACGCAAATAAATATCTTTAGAATCCGTAGGATAAATATAGAATCCGTAGGATAATTCATTTCCGCAGACCACCCATTCCCGACCGACCTGCTTTCTCCACTCGTATTCCAGATTCTCGTTCCCCTCCGTTTGAGTCTGGGTGATATAAGGATTCACAACCACCAAAGTCGAATCTTTTTTCGGTATTCTCACCGAATAAATTCTGCTCATATCCTTGACTTCCATATCATTGATATCATGATACTCGTAATTGCCGATGTCGTCGTAACATGAGGTCGACAACAAAAAAACTCCAAGGAAAAATCTTAAATTTCTCAATTTTCGATTCATAGCATTCATTAATTAATCTTTAATATTTTCTATCGGAAAATGAATTTCTTCCGGCTCTTTTTCATCATCCATCAGGGGAGGATTTCCCGCCTTTCTATACCGTTTGTAAGCTTCGGCAATTTCCCTCAAATTTTCATTCGTTCTCGGAATATCCCCGTAAATCTTATGAAAATGATCCATCATAAACAAATATTTGTTATTACTGAAGGTGCCCCAGAACTTGGTCAAATCCCAAGCTGCAGGTTTTATGACGAAACCGATTTCCACACGGCAAAAACTATTTTCCACACGTCCCGGTTCAAAGCGATGTTCCGCTTTCTCTTTATCGAAAAACAATTTCATCTTAAATACTTCTCCGGGTCTTTCCGGTCTGGGGAGACGAATACGAATCGAGCATGCCAATGAATCCGCCGGAAACTCATACGGATTGAACAGGACTACATTTCCGGATATCGGCAGTGCTGGTTCCTCTTCGAATTTAACACAATAGGTCATAGGACTCGATAAGGCATAACCGATTAAATAGGTTTTAAGTTCGAATTCCTTTTCGAGCCGGCCTTTTACATAATCCTCATCGTTAAAATCAAAAAAACAACGATTTTCAAATTCCAGCTTCGGATAGGAATCGTATAAGGCAATTTCTTCTTTTTTACAGGAAACGGCCCATAAAGCGGTACTCCATAATACAATCAATATTTTCTTCATTTTTCATTCTGTTTACTGTTATCCCCGAATATCGCTTCATCCTCGGGAAGAGATATTTTATATTTCTCGCGTACATCCTCCAACGGACATAAGAAAAATGTCTTATAATTCAACCGTTTATAAAAATAAAACAATTGTCCCTCTCCGTAAAATTCTTTTTGATACTCCTTCATCAATTCATTTTGCCGGATGGTATGTTCCCGGTCGTATCCCGGACGGGTATCCAACTCATCGTATCCGTTTACAATATCCGCTTTTCTCGCCAATGCATCGCTATAAGGAATACTGCGTGCAAAACGAACGACATCTATATAATCCGCACTTTCCAAGGGGTTTTCCGTACATTCGGCCAAAATATAATACATCTCGGATAAGCGAATCAGCGGGATGCTTTCCGCTCCTTTGTAGGCATTACCCTCATCGTATCCCGCCGCATAAAGCGATTGGTCGAATTTACGCGATACCATCTTCTTCGCATTCGCTTCTGTTTCCATGGCAAATCCGTAAATATTGGTACGCATATCCGAACTTCCCAAAATTTTAGTTTCATATAATTCTTCGAACTTCTCTTTTGTAATTCCCAATATATGCGGAAAACTTACATTATATAAAAGGGGGTCTACCGTCTTTCTCAATTCGTAAATATATAATGAAAAAATATGCTCCCGGAAAAAATTGGGACATCCCGTATTGCTTCTCAGAGTAAAATGTCCGCTTTCAATCACAGCTTTGGCATATTCCGCAGCTTTCCGTTTGCTTTCGGCATCTCCTTTATAGCAATAAATTCGAGCCATCAATGCTTTTACCGCATAAGTGTTCATCCGGAATTGACGCAAGCGTAAAAAAGCGTCTTGCTTCCGCTCATTAAGAAAGCACTCGGGGTCATTTCCCGTCAACAGGGAATCTGCAGTTTTCAAATCCGCCAAGCAATTTTCGACAATCTCACGGGCAGGCAACAAAGGAGTAGGAAGATTATTCAATTCCTTACGCCATGGAACGGCTTCGGCTTCGGGAGCCTCTGCATATACGGGACCGAACAAACGCAAAAGGTCGAAATGCAGATAAGCTCGAAGTCCCAAGGCCTCTCCCTTCATAATTTCATAATAATGAGGCGTCTTTATTACTTCCCGGTTGGCATCCGTATAGTAAAGGAAATTGTTGATGTTGGCGATGATATTGTACATCTCTGCGTAAACGGCATTTTTCAATTCCTTATACTCCTTTTGCTCGTAATTATAAATATTCTTCCAGTTATACATATCCCGGGCACAATCGTAGCGACCGCCCAACATATCCAAATAATGCCAGGTAAGTTCTTTCCCGTAAAGAGCATTTTCCCCCATTTTCAAATAAAATCCCGTCAATACGTCTTTAAATCCGAATTCTTCCGCATACAATTTCTTTTCGGGAATGGAGGTGCCGGGCATAACGTCCAGCCAGTCCGAACACGAACTCATTCCCCAAACCATAGCAAACAATATTATATACATTTTTTTCATAGACCATATTCTATTTAAATACGACATTCAACGACAGAGCGAATTGGCGGGCAAACGGATAATCCAAGCCTCTTTCTTTTTTTACAGAGGAAAAGTAGAAGACATCCTCCATTGTAAATCCGAACTTCATCGAATGAACCGGCCATTTTTTCATAAAACCCGCATCGGCCTGTTCCAGACGATATGTAAGGGAAAGCGTATTCATCCGCAATACGTTTTCATCCATAAGGAATCGAGAAGTGGGCATGGATTGCGCCCCACCGTCCGAATTCGTCAATCGTTTGAAGCGAGCCACATCTCCCGGATTCTTCCAACGCAAATTCAACACCCGTTTATCGGCATTATAACGCAAATCCGCATTCTCCACCTTATCCATCAAAGTTTGATTGAATATCTGTCCTCCGAATTTGTAGGTAAAAGAAAGATTTATCCCGAAACCTTTGTAATTAAACGAGGTGTTGATATTCCCCTGCCATTGGGGTTCCGTATTTCCCATAGGCCTTTTATCCACGGCATCGTACAAACCGGTCAAACTCCCGTCCTGCCGCACCAGCAACTCATCTCCCGTTGCCGGGTCGATACCCAACGAGGGCACCAACCAAATCCGGGAGAGAGATTCTCCCTCCACATATTGCGGTAAAGGTCTCCGGGTTTCAGCCTCCCGGGACGTATTCAAGGAATTCATATGTTTCAATGCCTGTGAAATTTTCACTAATTTATCCTTATTCCGGGAGCCGTTGAGGGAAACAACCCAATAGGCATCTCTTGTTCTGTCCCGATAGGGAATTCCGGATAAGGTAAATTCCTGGCCTCTTCCCTCCTGAGTACCCATATTCTCGGGATAACTGCCGAATCCCAAAGAGGGAGCCAAGGTAATGTGAGCCAATGAATTTTTAGTGTTTTTATGATAGTATTCCACACGTCCCGTCAAACGTCCGTCGAATAAGGAATATTCCAAACGGGTATTCCACGTAGCCGTTTGCTGCCATTTCAATTGAGTGTTTCCCAAAGCGACCAACTCCGCTCCCGAAGCATCCGACGAAAGGTAAGGACGCATCAAATTCATGTAAGTATACACCGACTGCGCCTGATAGGGAGCAAATCCCTGGGTTCCGGTCAAACCGTAAGTCGTACTGATATTCAGGTCATCCATCCAGGATAATCCGGATAAAAAGTTCTCCTTCTTCAAATTCCACTTCAGTCCGGTAGACCAGAAAGGAGCGAAGCGGTTGTCGGAACCGAATTGAGAACTTCCGTCTATCCTCATATTAAAATCCACCGAATATTTATAAAGATAAGAATAGCCCAACGTAAGCACGAACCCCAAAAAACGGGAAGTTCCTTCGCTACCCCGAATATTGGGATAATATTTTTTCCCGTATAAAATATTATCCATGGCATCGTTCATAAATCCCGTCGCCGTAGAACCGTTTGCCATGCTTTGCGTTTGTCCGAGGGAATAACGCATATTTCCCGTCAGATAATGCGTCGAACGGATGGATCCGTTATAACTTACCGTAAAATTCATCGTATAATTCAATTGCTCCGAATGCTCCAAATCGAAACGGCCTTTATCTTCGGGATTGACTATAGCTTCAAAATCGGTATGCTGGGCAGGTTTGAATATTTCGGACTTCCCGGTAGCCTTTTTCACGGCAATATCCGCTTGCAAAGAAAGAGATTCTACGGGACGATACTCCAATTTGAAAAGATTGCGGACTCCGAAAAAAGAGTTCCTGTCCAAGGTATGAAAAACGGTATTATACAAAGGATTTTTTATCAGATAAGGAGCATAATCATTTTTATAGGATTGATTCCATGTTTGCATGATTTTCACGATTTCTCCGTTTTCTCCATAAGGACGCAAATAAGGATTGAGCGAGGTATAGGTTGAAAAGGAGCCGTAAGGACTGTTTTTTCCCATACCGTTATCCACCGTTATACTGTTCTTCATTATAAAATTCTTATAGCGGTAAGAAAGGTCCAAAGCTACGGTTTGCGTATTCCTGGAAGATTTCTTCATAACTCCCGGACTATAATTTATTCCTGCATACAACTTATAGCGCAAAGCCCTCGAACCTCCTTCCAAAGTCAAGGCATGACGCTGCTGTACTGCAACATTCAGTGGTTTGGACAGCCAATAGGTATTTACCCCTCTTTTCACTTCCCGCAGCCGGGACTGATAGTCCCGCATGGCATCCAAATCGTTTTTCTTATATAATCCCGCCAAATATTCCGCCTGAATCTTATCGTCGGCTTCCATAAGATTATAGGATGTCAAATCGGGAATTTCAAACCGCATATCCCCTCCGTAACTGACATTTATCTCTCCCTCCTTAGGCATATGAGTTTCTATTACTATAACGCCGTTAGCCGCTTTGGAGCCGTAAATTGCCGTGGCCGAAGCATCTTTCAATAAAGTGACGGAGGCTATCCGTCCCGGATCCAAATCCACCATTGTTCGGACGTCGATTTCAAAACCGTCCAATATGAGCAAAGGCTGATTGGGATAGGTGTCGTATTCTCCCTGGAGGGCAACGGCATCTACGGAGGAAGCGGACGAACCGGAAGGCAGGGTCGATTGTCCGCGCATACGCATATCCGGCAAACGGTTGGGGTCGGAGCCCATCGCAATATTATCCATAATCCGGAATCCCGGTTCCATGACGGAAATCGCCTTGGCAATATTCGTTGTCGTCATTTTCTTTATGTCTTCTCCCGAAACTCTGACGGCAGAACCCGTATACCCCTCTTTCTTGCGTGTAAACATACCGGTTACCACGACCTCGTGCAAGGATACGGTTTCTTCCTTCATGACAATCCTAAGGGGGGCTATCTTATTGTCCTTCAATTGAAGTTTAATCGTCTTTTTTTCAAATCCCACAAAAGAAAATTCCAATTCCATATTTTCGGCCAAAGGGATTTCAAAACCGAATTTTCCATCCACATCGGTAGCCCCGCCAATCGTACTCCCTTTCAATACTACGGTAACTCCCGGCATAGGTTCTCCATTCTCGTCCACCACCAGTCCGGATACTTTCAATTTCTTTTCCTCCTGTAACAACGGCGTCCGCTCTTCAGCAGGTTTTATAATTACGACCCAGTCCCGGAGCACGTAGGTCAATTTCGTCCCCTTAAGACATAAGTCCATCACTTCCCGAATATCCGCAGAAGTGATATCCACACTTACTTTCCCCTCGGCGACTACCACTTCTTCGTCATAAACAAAGGTATAATCCATTTGTTTACGAATTTCTTTAAATACTTCATTCAATGTAACATCTTTCAATCTGATTGTCGGAATTTGTATTTCCGCACGAACAGACGGATTAAAGACCAATACGGCGGTTAAAAACAAAAAGCATTTCACCGGCCATCTCAGTTTTAGTTTCATACGTTTATAATATGATTTTATTATATATTATTTATTATAAGAACATTATCTTCTAATTTGAATTTCAGGCTCTGCATCTCCTGTAAAATATGCACCACTTCATCGAGAGAATAACTCCTTTGAAATTCTATGGAGAAACGACGCTCCCCGAGTTCGGCATTTGCAAAAGAAGCACGGATACCGTACCAATTTTCCAATTCCCGCACGATATCCTTCAGAGGTTTATTTTCAAATATGAAATATCCGTTTTTCCAGGCTATCACAGAAGCCGTATTTATTTCTTCGATCCGTATCTCCTCTCCCGACGACACGGCTTGTTGACCCGGTTTCAATACCACATTATTTTCCTTATATCGATAAGATACGCTTCCTGAAATCAGAGTTGCCGCATAAGGCTCTTCGGCATAGTTGCGTATATTAAAACTCGTTCCGAGAACCTCCAATTCGTGCATTCCCGACAACACCTTAAAAGGACGCAAACTGTCTTTCTTCACTTCAAAATAAAGCTCTCCGGATACGATGACTTTTCTTTCGGCAGAAGAAAAATTCACGGGAAATTTCAATGTAGAGCATGCATTCAACCAAACGATTGTACCCTCGGACAAAACAATACGATAAGCTTTTCCGCAAGGAGTGGTAATCATATGATAGGTTTCAACGTCTTTCCCGGTATTCGAATCGGGAAAATAAGTCAGACATCCTTTCCGGTTAATCAAGCGAGCCTGTTCCGTCTCGTACACGGAATCGCCGGAAAGAGGAATCTCTTCCCCCGAAGCCAAACGAAGCATAGGTACGGAAGTTTTGGGAAGCGGAGGATTCATATCCGGAATTTCAAGCATCCGGATATAAATCAACCGACCTCCTCCGAGGATGAGAAATAAAATAACGACGGCAGCTATACGGCGCCAATTTCCGAAAAGGAAACCGCGTTCCCGGTCTATCCTACGACTCAGTTTTTTCCAGGCTTCCGCTTTATTGAAATGTTCCAATACTTTTATTCTGCCGGCAATCACCCGATCGTCCATAAGGTCGTTATATACCTTACGATTTTCCGGATTCTTCAACCATTCTTCCAAACGCAGGTTATCCTCATGCGATAATTCGCCTGTCATCGAATACAGAATCAATCTCTTTATGTCATCGTCCAATCTCATCGCTTATTTTTCTTAGTCTACCAAAACAGGAGGAGTATGCGAAATGTGACGGTAGGGAATACGGGTAGTCGTCGATTTCGTCTCGTTTTTTTGTATTTTAGGCGCATCGTATTGCATAAAGCGTGGAATGGACGTATCGTCCGGAAACAAACTTTCCCAATACAAGGTTTTGGCCCGTTTCCATATCAAATAGCGGCTATAGGCATTGAAACCTCCTTCCATCGTATTCATCACACTCGTTTCCGAAGAGCGCCACACTCCGTATTTGGCATAATATCCGCCTTCGAAAACCCCTACTTCCGGATAATCGGAATTCCCTATAAAAGGTTTCCACGGAACATCTTCCGACACAAGAGATACGTTTAAATAATAATTGCCCGACTGCCATAGCTCCAATTCTTTTTTACTCATAGGATCTATTGTACCGCCACTGAAACCCGAGTATTCGTCGGCCAATTTTCCGAAACCGTGTCCTCCCGCTTCATGAATCACCAATTGTTCGAAATTCTGAGGATAAGCTTCCTTGGATGTAGGACAAATAGCCACGGCTTCGTTCGTGGAACGCGCCAACAAACAAGTGCCTCCGTACCGGTCGCCATGAGCTATCAATACGACACAGCCCACGCCGCTGACAAACTTGCCTCCTATAGCGGCAATACTTTCTTTTACGAAATCGATGGTGGGATAAAAATCGGCACTCATTGCAGAGCCGTAACCTTCCGTATAAGCGGCATGAAATCTCGTATCTTTGGTAATTCCGGCCTGAGTATCCGATATGCCCGATTCGTTCGAAACCGCATAAACCAAATAAGCATTAAAATAATCCTTCATACTCTTATAGGGTTCCACCGAAAAAAACGCTTCGTAAGCCGAACGGGCATAACGGTCGTATAAACCCGATTCTATTTCTTTCATGGTAAATCCGTCGGCAATAAAAACGATGGTCAGCGTATCCGTTATCGGAATATCGGGATTTTTATCATTCTTATGCGTCGCCCGACAAAGACGAATGGCATCTTTATCTGCAATCCGGAACATTTGAGTAAGGGAAATATTTCTATCGACGGCACAGTCTTCATTGAATATACGGAAATCCGCAAATCTTTGCTTCTGAGTGGTATTGGGCTCCAATGCGAATTTAAAAACGGTTTTCCCGTTTTCCGTTTTATTACTTGTTATTTTCAACCACTGACTATAATCTTCCGAGGGTTGTATTTCCAAGGGAATATTACATTCCAATTCCACATTCAATTCCGTTGCGGAATAAAGTGCAAACCACGACGTTTTAGTAATTTTTACCGCCGGATCGGGATATTGTTTGATAAGGAGCGTATCCCTTAAAGCATCTTCCTCGCTTACAACATATACTTCCGCCGTCCGCAAATTATTGATTGTATTTTCCTCCACGGAAAAAACCAGGTTGTTCTCCGTTACCGTTCGCGTACGCTCGACTGAAAGCCAGTTTCGGGCATTTTCCGGTATGACGACTTCCGGTTCCACGTTAGCGGAATAAGTTATCGCTAATTTTTGCTTTTTCCCGAAAACGACAAATTTTTTAACGGAAAATTCCATCACTCCTTTTTCTCTTTGAAATACCGGAAGAAAAAACTGCTTGGTTCCCGAAATTATCAGCAAGCGTCCGTCTCTTCCTCTTTCTTCCGGATTTGCATCGGCGGAAATCCTTACATCGAAGGTTCCGGCATCTCCGGAAGCCGGCTCTATTTTCAACCAGGAGGGGATTTCCGAAATTGTCCACGGGCGGGTAGCCGTAATTTTCACAGTCTGTTCTCCCTTAACGGAAGCAAACTGCAGAGAATTCAAAGATACATCGAGATTTTCAGGAACTTCTTCATCTTTAGAGGAACATCCCGTCATTATACCCCCTAACAACAAACAAAAAAATATTAAAATACGGTTTATTTTCATGATTCTTTATATATTTAAGAAGGGTGTGTCAAAATGAGCATTGGCACACCCTCCTCGATTTTATCAATTAAAAACGCAATACGGGACGTATACAACCCATCGCTAAATCCGTCGCATCGCCCAAATCGCCTTGAGAATGTATGGAAAACAACCAGGCTATGCCAAAATTCATCGTATAAAAATGAGGATAACCGTCTGTCATGATTTCCGTAGACGACATTATATAGACCAACTGGGGATGAAAGGTCGTAACATAATCCACTTCGTATATGAAAGGTTTCCCTCCGTTATCCTTAATCAAGCGGTTTATATCTTCATGCCGTGCCTTTTGTTCTGCCGACGGAATCTCCCCCTGGGCATGGTAGGTAAATCCGTCCAAAAAGCTAAACATATCGTATACTTCGTTGGCCGCCGGCATATACCAGCCGATGGAACCGTGCTCTGTATCGAATTCGTCCACCCACGCAGCAGCCGGATAATGGTATTTCCAATCCTTCCCGTCGGTAAATTCCCGGTTTTTAAAAGCTTTCATATTCTCCCGGCCGTCATTGAAATCGAAGGCTACCGGTTTATTTTTTTGCAACTCCTCGGGGTCTGCAGGACTTCCTGCATACAAATCGATGGAAAAACGCTTGCCGTTATTCATAAGATCATCGTACTGGTCCAAAGAGAATACCAGGCCGTGTGCCCCGTCATCCCATATTTTATATACGATACCCACGGCTTTGCCTTCCTTCATATACAAATCTCCCAATTTATAATTCTTATTCTGACTGATTTTCAGGGGTACCGAAATTTCCTCGGAACCGGCATAACCGCTTACGGTCACTTCCACCGAACGGGAACCCCCTTCGAGCTTTTGAGCGGAAATCGTAATCGTCCCTTTTTCCACATTATAGGATATCCTATGCCAATCCGGAGTATAATTCACTCCCCAATCTTCCAAATCCGTCAAAACGCTTATGGTTTTTTCATCCCCGTTTTCATTCAAAACGACTTCCGAAGTTTCGAGAACGATCCCCGGTTTGGAACCGGATTGGGCAACAATCAAAATTTCTTTTGCGATGTTCTTTCCTCCTCCGCAATTCAATACGACTTCCGTTTTCCTCATCTTTTCTCCGTTATACGCATCGGTAGTTATCGTAAGTTTATCTCCCTTTTTGGTGCAATGACACCAGGAATCACCGGAGACAGCCGTCCAGTTTTCATAATTCGAACTAACTGCGATTTCTTCGGTTCCTCCGTTTTTTTTGGTTTTTATCGATTTTTTATCCACGGAAAGCGTGGCCTTCGGACCTCCTTTTTGAGAGATAATGAATTTTTTGTAAACCTCCGCCTGATTGATTTCCTCTTTCTCCGTATAGGTATTGTCAAAATAGAACTTCGCAAACCAATGACGAGGTTGCATTTCGTAATTCTCTTCCTCGGTATACACCACAAAGGATTTTTCGACGGCTATCAATTCCAATGCCTTGGAGGCAGGTTTTTCCACTTCCTTCACCTTAAACCAGGGTGCACCGAATAAATGATCGAATTTTAAATTATTCTTCAATTCCGGGACATTATAGTTCACGCCGAAACTTACTTCCGTCCCCTTATAATCCAACCATAAAGTATCTCCTGCCGATATGTTTTCGAATTCGATATAAGGGGCATTGGCATTCTGCATTATCACCAAAGTATCTTTCACCTCGTTCTCCGGAGTTCCGCAAATCACCAAAAGTTTTGCAGCGCGGTTCGCTTTAATTATATTATCGGAAGCTTTAAGTGTCAAGCGGTTTTCATTCAATTGAGGAGCCTCCAGCCATTCCGGAGCCTCTCCCACCCATTTATAAACGACCGGAGATACATTGGTAATTATATTAACCTCCCCTCCGGCTTTTTCAGCCGTAAGCAGAACTCTTTCCGGGTCAAAAAGCAGAATGGCTTTCTCCGCTTTTTTCTGCGTAACATCTATATGAATTTTTTTAACATCCTTCCCGTTTGCGCATTCCACAACGATTTTTCCGGAACGTTCTTTCGTACTTTTATTAGCCTCGGGCGCTACGAGAAGGAGATTATCCTTTTTCTTCAATTTACACCATAGCGAATCGGCAGGTATCAACATTTTGGCATTCCATTCGTAATTCGCCTTTATTGTCACCTGCTTTCCCAAATCCGCCGAATTGAAATTCAACACATCCACTCCTCCGGCATCCAATTCCACGGGAGGCATCGCCTCATCCTTATCTTTACAGGAAACAGACAGGGAGGTAATCAAAACTATAAACAATGCGTATAAAAAATTCGTTTTTTTCATCATTAAAAGATATTACATTAAAATTGTCAAATTCAAAGTCAATCCGGTATGTTGCGGAACATAGCGGCATATACCGCCGGAACATTGCATCCCTGCGCGATTGCGCCCGTAAGCTACGGCCGCCCGTATCGTTTTCCAGGTGAAACTTCCGCCCAAAGAAAAATAATGCAGGGATTTGCCGGCGGTTTTATAATTATACATATCGCTCACGTAAAACATCCAGTTCGGGACAATTCCCAGCTCGGCAATTCCGTAGGCCCATGCCCGCTCGTCGTGCGAATCGCTCCACGCATGCTGCGCTTCCACTCTCAGGGAAATTCTACGAGCAAGCTTATATAGCATATCGGCTACGACAATCTCCGTATTCATCAACATCGAGCCGAAACCCAAACGACTGAACTCTCTTTTTTTCTGCCACGAAACGACCATGGCGGTCTTCAGTTTTTTATTCCATCTCCGGGATAATTCCAGCCCCAATTCGGCAAATTGCAAATCTCCCGTCGTTTTCATAAAATAATACTCGCCTTCCTCATCTTTCGCTTTCAATTTCCTGTACATGGCTCCGTTTAACGAAAAAGCCAGAGGAGAACCCGAAGACCATGGAATTTCCCCGAATACGTCGAATTGACCTCCGGTTTCGCCTACATCCTCCACCTTATGCGGATATAAAGAAAGCAATGCATATTTATGTTGCCGGGTAAGGGAAGGCATGTAATTCAAGTTCAAAGATTCTTCTTCCGTCAAATCGTCCATATGGAAATCCATAAAACGCAATATGCGGTATTCCGCCGATATGCCGAAACCGGCATAATCCAAACCGGTATTTATAAGAAGCGCTTCTCCCTTCCGTTTCAGATAACCGTAATCTACGGTACGCATTTGTTGACGGCTTTTAGCCGTATATTCCACTCCTAAGGAAAAGATGTTTTTGGAAAAATTCATCCGTCCGGAAAATCCCCGTACGCACCGGGAAGCGATTTCATTATCCGAAGGAGTGCGGGCATCTCTCAACACCCCGCTCCCGCCTAAGACGAATACGGTTTCCGTTTCCGGAAAAAACAAACCCCCAACCGAAAATTCGGCATCGATTCCGTAAACATCGGAGGAGGCGTACTTCATAAACTTTCTCGGCCTGCCGGCAAATCCCTTGAACGAAATCCAATCTGCCGGGCTCCAGCGTATATTCCCCCCCATAAGGGAAGTGTTGACAGCCATAGCCCTGTCTTCATAAGCCCGAAAAAGCAAACCGCTTCCCAGCTGCTCGAAAAAGCTTCCCAAACGGATCTCGAGACGAGGCGCCGCGTATTCGACGAATCCCTGCATCAATTTATTCCCTTTGAGCATGGAGGAAAATCCTATCATCGGCGGTTCGAATATGTCGTACTCCAAACCGAAACGGAAACGTCCGATCTCATACCCTAAGTTCAAAAAAGTATTCGTACCGAACGCGTCCTGCTCCTCTCCGGTTTCCAATTTTTTGTCGTCAAAATAAAACCCTACGGAAGAGTCTATGCTGCCTTTGAATCTCGCACGATATTTTCTCTTCTGGGCCGTAACCGAGAGCGTCAATCCGAAGACAAATACCGTAAAACAAAGGATACCGATTTTTTTCATCCGTCAATAACCTATGGATTCTCCCACTCCCACCTGTTGTACGTTCTCTACCTTTCCTTCCGCATTGGTAACATAAACGATTACCTTGGTTTTCTTTATATCCGCCACCTTCCCCTTAATAAAGGAAAATTCCTTGGTAAGCAATTACTTGGCAGTTATGTCGACGGGAGCTCCCAAAAACGAAGGAGCATAGTTCCGCATCACTTGCACCATTTCTATCTCACCCATATTGATTTGATCCGCCATAATTCCGTTTTCGACGAGAATGGCTCCGATTTTCCCTTTAAAGGATTTTTTGGAATTGGCACAAGCCGTGATTTTAATCGTCGAATTCGCTTCGTCATAAACGGATCGGATGGAGATTCCCACTTCCGAATGAACGGGTATGGAAGCCGTCAAGGAAATTTTACCCATTGCCGCCACATCCACCTTCTTCGGCTCCCTGTTCAAAAATACGACCGGTTCGCCGAATCCGGGAACCCAGGTAGAATAATGTTTTACGAAATCGTTCACCATCTTTTTGCTCTCCTCTCCGTATTTTCCCGTATAGATATACGAACTGGCTCTATGTACCGACACTAACACCAATCTCGGTTCCGTCTTATGTACGTCCAATACTTTAATCGTCGCCGCACAAAATTTACAGTTGGTAGCCGTAGAGAATTCCGCCAACATACGTCCCGTATACGAAGTAGTTGCCACGGCAGCAACGACCAGAGCATCTTCTCCTTCCTTATTATTCCATCTTGCCGTTATGGTATGCATCCCGACGGTAGTAGTTTTAAAAACCCTCCCTTCGATTTTAGTACCGTTATCGAAAAATTCGGCTCCGTCGGTAATATCCCTGTCGAATTCATCGGTCAAGGTCAGATTGACCAAATCCCCTCCGTCTGCGAGCAGAGATGTTTTATCGGCATGAATCACTAACTTTGCATTTTCCATTACGGCTACCACGTAACATTTTTCGGATACGTTCCCTTCTTTGTCCTTGGCCGTAAATTCATATTTACCGGGTTTATCCGTCGCAAATGTATAAGCCGACAATTCCTTATCTTCCGAAAAAATCGCACATTGATTGGTAATAACCGTTCCATTACCGTCTTTTACCGTAAATGTAACTTTATCCTTACCGTTAGCGATAATCGAAGGTTTATCCGCCGAAATCATCAACTTCTTTTCAACTTTCTCATCTTCTTTCGAATCGGAAGAACAGCCTTCCGTTACACAAATTGCCAAGCCGCACAGACATAACAATAATTTGTTCATAGATTTCATAGATTTAGATTGTTTATGTTAAATATTCCCTTCGCCTGATAACGAAGGTTACCTTAAACAATCATAACCTGAAAACGGGTGAAAAAAGACAGGATTTTTTTCGTAGAAATAACGCTAAAATATAATTAGCCTATAATAAAATTATTCGTCGAATTATTTGAAAGTTGAGGAATGAGACTTTCGTCCGGAAAGAATATCTTTCGGGTATCGCTTTAAAAATCGTCTCCCCGCATCCTGTCCGTATTTATAATGCATTCCCTGCGAGCAGGAATAGGCACCGGGAAGTTCATGCGTCAATAAAACAAAATCAAAACCCAGGTAAAATCTTTCAACTTCAATCTCAAAATAGCATATCCCCGCTTCTTCAGAGTTTTTGCCGAATTCAATGAAATTTTCATCCGAGCGGCGACATCATTCATATCCAATCCTTCCAGACTTGCCAGAATGACCTCCTTCGAGCGTTCCGGCAATTGCTGAATGGATTCATATAAACGGGCGTATAATTCTTCTCTGCCAATACGCCATTCGTCATCCTCTTCATCGAAAAACAGAAACGTAGTTATTTCTTTCTCGTGCCTATGTGCCATACTACTGTGTTTCATATAATTAATCGATGCATTGCGTACGCACATATATAAATAACTTTTCACAGCCGGCGTATTTTCGAAATGCTCCCAATTATTCCATGCCTTTATAAATGCTTCCTGTACGAAATCTTCCACGGTTTCGTATTCCGGGATATAACTATAGGCATAAGCGCATAATGAGAAATAATAATAATCGAATATTTCCCGCAACGACTTCTTATTTTTGGATTTCAACTCGGGCAATTTAAATTCTTCCGTATTTTTCATATTCGCCATTCATAAAACAGGGGTATTTTATAATGATGCCGGAAAATGCAGATAACTACTTTTGCCGCATAATCGAACGTAAATTCACCTCCCGGCTCATAAATTCCCTCATCGTTTTATTCGAAATCTCAACTATAGGATTTCCGTGATCTCGATATTTAGACCGATAAAGTTAGAAATTAATTCGCTTGATACAAACATTCGAGTCGAGAACCGAAAAATTCTTATTCCCGTCGGAAATTTATGAAATCCGCTACTCAAAACAACTGTCGGAAGAATTTTCCCGTTTTCTGTACTCTCCGGGAGAAATTCCGTTTTTTTGTTTGAAAACCCGATAAAAGACGCTTATACTCGCGAAACCCGACATTTCGGCAATTTCAGATAATACAAGATGGTTATATTTCGAATCCGTCATAATCTTCTTTGCATAGTCGATACGGTAATTATTTACATAATCGCAAAAATTCGTATTCATTTCTTCATTTATAATACGCGAAATATAAGTACGATTGGAACCTAACAAATAGGCAATATCCGTAATCCTCAAATCGGGATTTTTAAACATCTCCTCCTGCGACAATAATTTGAAAACATCCTTTTTCTTTACTTCCTCCAAATTCATATTTCCCTCGGATATTTCGATATTATTGTTGACAACATCCACATCCCGCATAAACTCTCTTACGGTAAAATTCTGATAATATCCTACATATACGATTAAAAATAAAAACAAGGAATGCATAACGGAAGGAATTACCAATAATACGCCCTTATCTACAAAAAAATCCTTTCCTATTATACCGGATAATAACGAAATAATCGATGCGAATACAAATGCGGATAATACCCATTTTATGGAAGTAAGCTCTTTCCCGCGAGTATTGGAATAAAATTCTTTTACCGCTTTATTATAATCTTCAATAAGCTTGTAACCGAAATAGACGGATAATACGATCTGAACGATAAAAATGACTTTAAATAAAAACAATTTCAAAAACTGTAATTTCGTCCATATCGATTCGACATATAAGCACTCCCGCTCATGGTACATTTCATTACGGATAAAATTCTCAACTTCTACGGGAGACATTGAAAAATATAGGAAAAAAGAAAAGCACGACAATAAAAAGGCCGGCAATACAAGCCAATACCAACGCCAATTTATTTTTAAATCTTTTGTAAGTAAGCGGATATAATAATAATAAAGAGGATAACCCGCAAGCGAAGTAAATATCCATATATTATCCGCAAAAGCAAATAATCTGTATTCGCGATTGAAAAAAGCAGCATGTACGAAATAATTGATCAGGGATAGAAGCAAAAAAAAGATTAAATAACGTTTTGATAAATTAGATTCCTTATCTACCAAAAGCAATACCACTCCCAAAAGACACACAAACATCGGCATAACCGAAAAAAACGACCAAAACAACATAAATATTATATTTTTAAATATAAAAATACATACGTTTTTATAAATAACAAAATATTTATCGATTCTATCGACTTTGAATATTTAAGGTAATAAATTTATTTGGAGTGACAGACTTACAAATAATAAAAAAATTATTCAAAAACGGTCTTTTCGGACGATTCGTTCTGCCGGTATATGCAACACACAACAAACTTCATCGAAGAAGCGAGAATTCGGCCTTACATAAAATTACGACATGATGTCATGTCGTAATTTTACCTTATGATAATTATCGAAATCAGACAGTTACCCCATATAGCCTTTCATAATTCCGCGCTTGGAATTACGAACGAACATGATAATTTCATCCCTTTCCCGGGAAGCGTGCATATTGGTTTCTATATGTTCGATAGCATCCGAATTATTGAAACCCGACTGATATAAAATACGGTATATGTCCTGAATTTCATTGATTTTTTCATTTTCGAATCCCCGACGGCGCAAACCTATGGAATTAATCCCTACATAAGATAAGGGCAAACGTCCGGCTTTTACGAAAGGAGGTATATCCTTTCCGATAAGCGAACCGCCCTGCACCATAACATGACGGCCGATATGCACGAACTGATGCACTGCGCACATTCCTCCCAATATGGCAAAATCTTCCATACATACTTCGCCGCCGATTTGGCAGGCATTGGTTATAATGCAATTATTTCCTATTTCACAGTCATGAGCAATATGAGAATAGGCCATAATAAGAGAATTATTACCTACTTTAGTCACTCCCTTTGCAATCGTCCCCCTATTAATCGTCACACATTCCCGAATAACGGTATTGTCTCCTATAACCACAGAACTTTTTTCTCCTTTGAATTTTAAATCCTGAGGTATTGCGGCAATAACCGCACCGGGAAACACCTTGCAGTTTTTACCGATGCGCGCCCCCGACAATATCGTCACATTGGACCCTATACGGGTTCCCTCCTCTATAACCACATTTTTATCTATCGTAACAAAAGGTTCTATGACAACATTATCTGCAATCTCCGCATCCGGATGTACATAAGCTAAAGGTTGTTTCATTAAAATAATTATTTAAATTATACTTATTACTTTTTTGTCCTGGCAACCATTGCCGTAAACTCCCCTTCGCATACCAACGTCTCTCCGACGAAAGTATAACCCTTCATTTCCACCACTCCTCTACGAATGGGAGCCGTCAACATAAGTTTAAAAATCAACGTATCGCCCGGAACAACTTTATTTCTGAATTTAACGTTATCTATCTTCATAAAATAAGTGGAGTAATTTTCGGGATCTTCCACTCCACTCAACACGAGCACTCCTCCGCATTGGCACATAGCTTCGATAATGAGCACACCGGGCATCACCGGCTCCTCGGGAAAATGTCCTACGAAAAAGGGTTCGTTCATGGTCACGTTTTTACATCCGATAATCATATCGTGCGTCATGGACATAACCTTATCCACCAACAAAAAAGGCGGTCGATGCGGCAAGAGATTGCGTATATTATTGATATCCAACAGAGGTTTATCGGCCGGATTAATATCGGGACAAGCATTTTCCCGTTCCATCGCCGCAATCGTTTTACACATTTTCTGAGCTAATGCCGTATTCGTTTTATGTCCCGGTCTGTTGGCAATCACCCGGCCCTTGATAAAACGTCCGCAAAGCGCCAAATCTCCGATTACATCCAAAAGTTTATGCCGTGCAGGTTCGTTAGGAAATAATAATTTATTATTATTCAATATACCGGTATGTACCTCCAAGTCCTTATAATCGAACTTCACCTTCAGTTCTCGAATTTTCTCTTCGCTAATTTCCTCATCTACGATAACAATGGCGTTTTCCAAATCCCCTCCCTTAATCAATCCGCTGTCCAGCAAAGGTTCCACTTCCCTTAAAAATACGAAGGTGCGGGCATTGCACACCTCTTTGACAAAATCGGTTTGTCCTTCCCGATAGGAGGCATATTGCATCGACAAATAAGGAGAGCCGTAATCCACAATCAAGTCGATATCGTACCCATCGTCCGGAAGAATACATATACTCGTTTCGGATTCTCCGTTTTTTACTTCTATCTTTTCTTTTACCACAAAAAAATTCCGGTCTTTATCTTGTTCGACAATCCCGGATTTCAATATTTCTTCTACATATATACGTGCGCTACCATCCAATATGGGCATTTCCTCCGCGTCCAATTCGATAATACAATTATCTATTCCGCAACCGTAGAGAGCAGCCAATGCATGTTCCATCGTATATATTCTTACGCCGTCCTTTTCCAAACAACTGGATCTGTCTACAAAACGTACGAATAAAGCAAGAGCAGGTACGACTGGATTATTTTCCATATCCTTACGTACAAAAACATAACCCGTATCCGGCTCCGCCGCCCTGAAAGTCACACATACCGGTTTCCCGGTATGCAAACCCTTACCCTTTAAAGAAAATTCCGTCTTAATTGTTTTCTGTTTGACCGACATTATTATTTGATTTTAACATTTCTAATTCTCTTTCAAGTTTTGCCAATTTGTCGTAAAGTTGAGGCAATCTGCGAAAAATCACATAACTTCTCTGGTACTCGGACATCTTAAATGCCGGAGAACCTCTAAGGATAGCATCGTCCTCCACATCAGCCGCCACTCCGCTTTGAGCGGCAATCTGTACGTTATCGCCTATGTGCAAATGTCCGACCAGGCCGACTTGTCCGCCGATAACACAATGCGTTCCGATTTTGGTACTCCCGGCAATACCGGCTTGCCCGGCAATAACCGTATTTTCTCCCACGCATACGTTATGGGCAAGTTGAATCAAATTATCCAACTTCACTCCTTTCTTAACGACCGTAGCTCCCATCGTACTTCTGTCGATACAGGTATTGGCTCCGATTTCCACCTCATCTTCGATAATCACATTTCCGATTTGAGGTATTTTTTTATACGTATTCCCCGTCGGAGCAAAACCGAATCCGTCCGATCCGATAACGGCGCCGGAATGCACGATACAACGTTTCCCTATATGCGTATTGTAGTAAATTTTCACTCCCGGATATATTACGGTATCATCCCCTATTTTCACCCCGTCCCCCACATAAGAATTGGGATATATTCTCACATTATCGCCTATTTCCGCATTTTTGCCTATATAGGCAAATGCTCCCACATAAGGATTTTTACCGATTACTGCGGATTCGTGAATAAAAGAAGGCGATTCTATCCCGGCCGGATATTCCCGGTATTTCTCATAAATTTCCAAAAGTACGGACAATGCATCGTAAGCGGAAGGCACTTTGATCAAAGTGCAATCGAGTCGGGTTTTCGGAACGAAATCCGCATCCACAAGAACTACTGATGCCTTCGTTTCATATATATAGTGCTCGTATTTGGGATTCGATAAAAATGTCAATGTACCGGGTTTCCCCTCTTCTATCTTGGATACTCCCGTAATATACACCTCGCCATCTCCGACGACCTCTCCTTTTAAAAACGAAGCAACTTCTTTAGCTTTAAACTTCATACCTCTAAAATTTCGGTAAAAATACACATTTTCTTCATATTAAATTAATAATTCAGATTTTGTTTTGGGGAATACGAACAAAAGTGAAACTCAATTTATTCATAATCAAGATATCCACCTTGTCAACTCATCCGAAAACACCTCTAAAATTTTCTTATTCCCGTATTCGTTCTCATATATAATCCGCCTATAGGTTTTAAAAATTATAATCATAACTTTGCAGACACCATAAAATTTCAATAGTAATGAATTCGCCGCAAGAAATTGTCAAAATCACGGAACAAATGGCTGAGAACAAATTCAAAACGCCTGTTATAAAAACCGCAATCTTAGGTATATTGGCCGGCATATACATCGCTATGGGAGGCTTATTGTCCTTGCTCGCAGGATACGGTATGCCCGGCCTCACTCTCGAAAACCCGGGACTCCAACGCCTCTTAAGCGGAATCACCTTCCCCTTGGGTTTGATCTTGGTGGTTATGGTCGGAGCCGAATTGTTCACCGGGAATAATGCTAACCTTATCCCGGCCGCCTTCAATAAAAAAATCCCGCCTTATTATATATTTAAAAACTGGACTGTCGTTTTTTTCTCGAATTTTGCCGGAGCCATTCTTTTTGTATATTTTATGATCCACCTGCCGGGGATAGTCTCCGATTCTCCATGGCATCCGGCCATTATTAAAATAGCCGAAACCAAAGTAAACGCCCCCTGGCATGTCGTATTTCTCAAAGGCATAGGTGCAAATTGGTTAGTTTGTTTAGCCGTATGGTTAGGTCTCTCCGCCAAGGACAGTTTGGGCCGTATGTTCGGATTATGGTGGCCGGTAATGGCTTTTGTCGTCATGGGATTCGAGCATAGCATTGCAAATATGTTCTATATTCCTCTCGGCATATTCTGCGGAGCGGAAATCACATGGACGGAATTCGTCTCGGACAATCTGATTCCCTCGGCCATCGGAAATATCATCGGAGGAGCCGGATTCGTAGGCTCGATCTATTGGTACATCTATGGAAAGGACTCCGCCCGCCGTTGATGCCCGCAATAAAAAAACGAAACCGGCACGGCACGGACAAGGGGAAGACAGGAGACACCCGTCGCTTCGACGGTAGGGAAAAATCATAAAAAAACAAATACCGGATACAAATTCGAGCTAACGACAAAAAAGATTATCGGCACGAATAATTGTATTTCCCGAAAAAATAATCTATCTTTGCCGAATCAACAGGAAGAGGGGACTATATGTTCCCTCTTTATTATTAATATCCGCAGGCTATGGAAATCCGAAGTTTGGAAGCAATCATCAGGCCGATAGTAGAAGAGGAGGGATTTTTTCTCGTCGAACTTTTGCTCGAGGCCGACAACAGACTTAAAGTCATAATCGATGCCAAAACCGGTATCGGCATTCGGGATTGTATTTCAGTCAGTAAACGAATCGAAGCTCAGCTCGACCGGGATGCCGAAGACTTCGAATTGACCGTATCGGGAGCAGGCATAGGATATCCGTTCAAAATCGAAGCGCAATACGAAAAAAATATCGGCAATAAGGTGGAAGTGACTTTATGCGACAATCGGAAAAAAACCGGAATACTGAAGTCGTTCGATGAAAAAAATATCATACTCGTATGCGAAAAGAAAACGACGGCCGAAGGGAAAAAGAAAAAAATCACCCTAACGTATGAAGAAGAAATCAAAAGGGAGGACATTAAGGTTATTTGCGACCTCTTTGACTTTAATAAAAAATAAAATATAGATAATGGACAATATTAATTTAATAGATTCTTTTTCGGAATTCAAAGAATATAAGAATATCGACCGGATGACCTTGATGAAAGTATTGGAAGACATATTCAGAAATATGCTCGTTAAACGATACGGTACGGATGAGAATTTCGACATCATCATAAATATCGACAAGGGAGATTTGGAAATATGGCGTACGAGAACCGTAGTTGAAGACGACAATATTTCCAATCCGAATATGGAAATTTCTTTATCCGAAGCAAAGAAAGTGGATGACGATTACGAAGTCGGGGAAGAATTCGCCGACGAAGTGAAACTTCAAAGTTTCGGACGCCGGGCAATTCTTTCGTTAAGGCAAAATCTTTCCGCCCATATTTTGGAACTGGAAAAAGAAAGCCTTTTCAATAAATATAAAGAACGTATAGGAGAAATCGTCATCGGAGAAGTTTACCAGATATGGAAAAAAGAAATCCTGGTCCTCGACGATGAGGGGAACGAACTGATACTTCCGAAACAAGAACAAATACCCGCCGATTTCTATAAAAAGGGGGATAGCATAAAAGCCGTCGTATTGAATGTGGAAATGAAAAACTCGAATCCCCGCATTATATTATCGCGCACTTCTCCGAAATTTTTAGAACGTCTGTTCGAACAGGAGGTACCCGAAATTTTCGACGGTCTTATCACCATAAAAAAGATCGTCAGAGTTCCGGGAGAACGTGCAAAAATTGCCGTAGAATCCTATGACGACCGTATCGATCCGGTAGGTGCGTGCGTCGGTATGAAGGGCTCGCGCATCCACAGTATCGTCCGAGAGCTTCGAAACGAAAATATCGATGTAATCAATTATACGAATAATCTGAATCTCTACATAGCGCGTTCTTTGAATCCGGCAAAAATAAAAAAAACGACCATAGATGAAGAACATAAAAAAATAAACGTATTTTTGGATCCCGAAGAAGTTTCTCTCGCCATAGGAAAAGGAGGTTTGAACATACGTTTGGCAAGCCAGCTTTTGGGCTACGAAATAGACGTTTACAGAGAACTCGACGGTAACGGAGAAGAAGATATCAATATCGAAGAATTTGCAGACGAAATCGACGATTGGATAATAGACGAACTCAAACGTATCGGTTGCGACACGGCTAAAAGCGTGTTGGAGCTCAGTGAATCCGAATTAGAAAACAGAACGGATTTGGAAATAGAAACAATACGGGATGTCATTTCTATTCTTAAAGCGGAATTCGAACAATAACTAAAAACAAAGAGTCAATTATAATAGTATGGGAGTGAGATTAAACAAAGTAACTCGAGAACTGAACGTAGGATTAAATACCATTGTCGATTTCTTAAAAGAAAAAGGCATTGAAATATCTACCGACCCCAATGCAAAATTATCCGAGGAGGAATATGCCTTAGTGGCAAAAGAATTCTCAAAAGACAGCGAGGTGAAAAAGGAGCTCTCGCGTATGGAATCGAGAAACAAACGCAAAAAAAATATTCCTGCCGCACAAACGTCCGAAGATAAAGAAGAGAAAGAGGAGAAAACGGAAGAAAAAGACAATTTCATATCCGTAAAAGATCAGGTATCCATAAAAAACAGAATAAAAATCGTAGGAAATATCGACTTGGAACCGAAAGAGACCAAAGAATCCGCTCCCGAAAAACCGAATGAAAATCCACTCGGCAAAGAAGATTCAACGGAAAAAGAAATTCAGCATACGTACGATTCTGTCAGCGAAGAAAATATCGATATTTTAAAAGAGATTCCGGAAAGCAAAGCCGGGAAGGAAGCCGACGAAAAAGAAAGGGTGGACATATCTCCGGAGCCCGAATCCAAGATTCCTGAGACAGAAAGCCTGCCGGATGTTACCGATACGGAAGACAGGGAGAAAACGACGAAAAATTCCGAAACAGTCGACGATGTTTCTACGGAATCCGAAGTCTTCAAAATAAAACAAGAACCTCTATCGGAAGTTAAAGTGGTAGGTTCCATCGATTTGGAAGCTTTAAATCAAAAAACCCGACCGGCAAAAAAAACCAAACAGGAAAAAGAAAAGGAAAGGCGAGAAATTCGGGAAGCGAATAAAAAAAATACCAAACCCAATTCTTCCCGACAGAATAAAAAATCTTCGACGGAAGACAATATTTCGGACGGAGAGGAGAAAGACAACAGAAAAAAACGCAAACGGATTCAACGGGGAGAGGAGAAAATCCATCTCGGCAGGGAACTGAAAGGCAGTTCGATAAAAGAAAGCAAATCCCGAGAGGATTTCAAGTCGAAGAAATTGAAAAAAAGGAAGAGATTCGAGAAGGCGGAAATATCCGATGAAGATGTGGAGAAACAAATCAAAGACACCTTGGCCCGTCTCGGGAGCAGAGGCAAGTCGAGTTCTTCCAAACACCGCAGAGACAAACGCGATGCCATACAACAAAAAATAAAAGAGGAACACGAACTCGAAGAAAAAACAAAAACGCATCTGAAACTTACGGAATTCGTTACGGTAGCGGAATTGGCAGCCATGATGAATATTCCCGTAACCGACATCATATCCACTTGTATGGCATTGGGATTATTCGTATCCATAAACCAACGTCTGGATGCGGAAACCATCAATATCGTAGCGGAAGAGTTCGGATTCTCCGTAGAATTCGTCAGCATCGGGGTTTTAGAAGCCATTGAAGAAGAAAAGGATACGGAAGAAAATCAAACCTCCCGTCCCCCTATCGTAACGGTAATGGGACATGTGGACCACGGCAAAACCTCCTTATTGGACTATATCCGCAAAACCAACGTAATCACCGGAGAAGCGGGAGGAATAACCCAACACATAGGTGCTTATAACGTAAAACTCAACGACGGAAAAACCGTTACCTTTTTAGATACTCCCGGCCATGAGGCCTTTACGGCCATGAGAGCTCGCGGAGCCCAGGTAACCGATGTGGTAATCATCATCGTTGCGGCCGACGACGACGTTATGCCCCAAACGGTGGAAGCCATCAACCATGCCAGCGCTGCGGGGGTTCCCATCGTTTTTGCCATCAATAAAATCGATAAGCCTACGGCAAATCCGGATAAAATCAAGGAAGCCCTCGCCAACATGAACTATTTGGTGGAAGACTGGGGCGGGAAATATCAATGTCAGGAGATATCGGCCAAAAAAGGAATAAACGTAAAAGAATTAATCGAAAAAGTTCTTTTGGAGGCGGAACTCCTCGACCTGAAAGCGAATCCGGACAAAAAAGCCATCGGTTCCATCGTGGAATCTTCCTTGGATAAAGGCCGGGGTTACGTAGCTACAGTCCTCGTACAGAACGGGACATTGCATATAGGCGACGTCATCCTTTCGGGACAATATTTCGGCAACGTAAAAGCCATGTTCAACGAAAAGGGCGAAAAGCTCGAAAAAGCCGGACCGTCCGAACCCGCATTGATTTTAGGACTCAACGGAGCTCCCCAGGCCGGAGAAAAATTCAACGTATTGAGCAACGAAAAAGATGCCCGGCTATTGGCCAATAAACGGGAACAACTTCAGAGAGAGCAAGGCTTGCGTACCCAAAAGCACATCACTTTGGACGAAATCGGCCGCCGTATCGCCGTCGGCAATTTCCAGGAATTGAACATTATCGTCAAAGGCGATGTGGACGGTTCCATCGAAGCTTTAGCCGACTCGCTCATAAAACTTTCGACGGAAGAAATCCAGGTAAATGTCATCCATAAAGCCGTAGGACAAATATCCGAAAGCGATGTCATGCTTGCCGCTGCGTCCAATGCCATCATCGTAGGTTTCCAGGTACGTCCCTCGCTACCGGCACGACGCCTTGCAGAGCAGGAGGAAATCGACATACGACTCTACTCCATCATATACACGGCCATAGAAGAAATAAAATCCGCCATGGAGGGAATGCTGTCGCCCGAGATAAAAGAAGAAATCACCGGGAGCGCCGAAGTCCTCGACACTTTCAAGATAACGAAGGTGGGTACTATTGCCGGATGTATCGTAAGAGACGGGAAAATCTCCCGTACCTCGAACGTACGCGTAATACGGGATGGAATCGTAGTATATACGGGCGTATTAGGCTCTCTGAAACGTTTCAAAGACGATGCGAAAGAAGTGGTCAAAGGTTTCGAATGCGGATTGAATATCGAAAATTATAACGATATAAAAATCGGAGACATGATCGAAGCTTTCCAAAACGTGGAAGTAAAAAAGAATCTGTAAATTATCGATTATACCGACATTATACACATGCATAAAAACGGCACGATTATTGTACCGACCTATAAGATACGATTAAATTTTTAAGCGATGAAAAAATTAACGACACTATTGATTGCCATCGTCGCCCTTTCCTTATCGGCAACGGCGCAGGTTCAAAGTCCCGTAAAATGGACAATCACTCAAAAAAAGATAAGCGAAGGCGTTTACGACATCATTTGCAAAGCCAAAATAGATAAGAATTGGCATCTCTACGACTCAAAACTCCCCAAAGGCGGTCCTCTTCCCACGAGTTTCAACCTCGATACGGAAGAATCTTCGAATGTGGAGCTCGTCGGGGAATTTAAAGCGACGACAACACCTTTGGAGGAAAAAAGCGAAGCTTTCAATATGATGCTCCGGTATTTTTCAAACGAAGCCACTTTTATCCAAAGGGTCAAAGTTACCGGAAATAAAGGTAGATTAACGGGCTATATCGAATTTATGGCCTGTTCCGGGTCGCAATGCATACCTCCCGGAGAGCAGGATTTCGACATAGAGTTGACGAAATAAAATTAACGGAAAGCCGACTTTACTGAACTGTACCCCAAAAGTTTTGTGTCTAACTTTTGGGGTCACTTCATTGGGGGCGGCTTTTTTTAATCCATAAAAAATCATGCAAGAAAAAATGAAAGTAGCCGTTATTGCACATGACGGGAAAAAGGCGGAAATGGTTGCATTTCTGAACAAACATATGGAGTTTTTCAAATCCATGGGTATGGATATCGTCGCCACGGGAACAACCGGCAGATATGCCATGGATTCCGGCCTCGAGGTCGAATGTATGTTATCGGGTCCTTTGGGCGGAGACGCCCAAATTGCAAGTCTTGTAGCCGAACACAAGGTCAAGATGGTATTCTTTTTCAGAGATCCTCTCGGGAAACATCCCCACGAACCGGACGTACAAATGCTCATGAGGGTATGCGACGTACACAACGTGCCCCTCGCCACAAATCCCATGTCGGCCGAACTCATGGTCAACGGATTCAAATAAAACGAGGCCGGAAGATATCCGGCCTTGTCAATATCGTCGAAAAAACTAAAGATTGGCTATTATACGGGAGGCGCATTCCCGCATTTCTTCCGGAGAAAGGGTAAGTTTTGCATTGGAAAAATTCAAATCCCCGCCTTCGTTTATCGGCACCAGATGTACGTGCACATGAGGGACATCCAAACCGATTACGGCCATTCCCACTTTTTTGCAAGGAAACGACTTTCCGATGGCCTTTGCCACTTTTTTAGCAAACAACATCAACCCGGAAAATTCCTCATCCGTCAAATCGAAAATATAATCTTCCTCTCTTTTGGGAATGACGAGAGTATGTCCTTTTTTCAAAGGTTCTATATCGAGAAAAGCATAATAATTTTCGTCTTCCGCCACCTTATAAGAAGGTATTTCCCCTTTTACGATTTTAGCAAATATCGAAGCCATATCACTTAATACATATATCTACAATTTCCAATTCCATCGTCCCCGCCGGCACTTTAACCTCTACGCGTTCTCCCACCTTTTTGCCCACAATAGCTTGAGCTATGGGGGTTTCTATAGAAAGTTTCCCTTCTTTAAAATTCGCTTCGGTTTCAGGTACGAGGGTATATACCATCACGGCTCCGGTCTTTATATTTCTTATCGTTACGGTTGTCAACATTTGCACCTTAGAGGTATCGATTTGTGAAGAATCGATAATCCTGCTATTGGCTATCGTCTCCTGCAAACCTGCAATTTTAGCTTCCAATAACCCCTGAGCATCCTTTGCTGCATCGTATTCGGCATTCTCGGAAATATCTCCCTTCTCGATAGCTTCGCCTATCGCTTTCGATATTTTCGGACGCTCGATATTCTGTAAACGATCCAACTCCTCCAAGAGTTTATCCATTCCCTCTTTCGTAATATAGGATACCTTTGTTTCCATCGTTTTTCATTATTATTATACACAATAAAATAAATGACACTTATCCTCCAATAAGTGCCTTTTATCCAAACAAGAATTCATTTAATCAGAATTCCCTCCGATACAAAGGTAATGCTTTTTTATGAATATCAAAAAAATAATGATTTTTTTTCATTATCCATGCAGTAAATTCCATTTTCGAGCATTATATTAGCATAAACCAAATTTATTCACATAATGAAACAGACAAAATTAATTTTAACCGGAGCTATATTGCTTATCGCATTATTCACCGTATCGTGCATAAGCAAGAACAATGAATATCAAACGGGACTCGAGCTCGGCACAGTGAGAAAAACCGAAAACAAAACTTTCGTGGATATGGATTCGGATAACATATTCGAAATAGTCGAAGGCAATACTTCTCACCTGAATAATAATGCAAGGATTATAGCTTCCTTTATCATCGACCACAACGTACAAAAAAATCCCACGGACAATTCATATCCCGTAAGACTGTATTATTGGGACAGCATACGGATCGTGAAAATAATAAATGTGGAAGAGGTTACCGAAGAGACCGGCAACGAACCTGTCGTATTGCTGGACAGCTGGGTGTCCAAAAACTTTATAAATATTTTATTCGAAATAAAGGGACGCGAATATAAAAAACACAGTGTCAACCTCGTGAATCTGAAGCAAGAGGCCGACAGTACGGCAACCTTCGAATTGAGACATAATTCCCATAAAGACAGCCCCGATTTCCGCGGCAAAAAGATAATTTCTTTCCCTATAGACGAAGTTTTTAAAAAGGACTTCAAAAAATATAGCATCAAATTCAAAAAAGATGCGAATTCCGAAGAAAACAAGACTTTCAATGTAAATCCTCACAAAAAGAAATAATATCCTTTATATAATAATTATACATCACTAAAAAATGTCTCCGGAACAATAGATTTCGGAGATATTTTTTATCCGATTCCAAAATCTTCGGAAAAGATACGGATTTCTCGGGAGTTCTCTCCGAAATATCGTATTTATAAATACCCCGATTTCAATCTGTCTGAAAAAAATCAAAAAACCGCACGGAAAATTTGCAGGATACCGGAATTTGCATTACATTTGCAGGCGTTAAAACAACGAAAGTTCTTCAATTGTTGAAGGGGAGATACCAAAGCGGCCAACTGGGGCAGACTGTAACTCTGCTGACTTATGTCTTCGTAGGTTCGAATCCTGCTCTCCCCACCGAATGCGGAAATAGCTCAGTCGATAGAGCACTAGCCTTCCAAGCTGGGGGTCGCGGGTTTGAGTCCCGTTTTCCGCTCTATATCAAAATCCTGCAACATATGCTGCAGGATTTTTTATTACCCCGTAAAGCGCTTTTATCTCCCCTCTTTTCGCCGAAAAGAAAAAATCAAGAAAAAATCAAAAGGCTGACGGCCATAATCCCCATCCCGCCGATAAGTCCGTATATGGCGATATGATGTTTCCCGTATTCTTCCGCCGCCGGCAATAATTCGTCTATGGATATGAATACCATGATTCCGGAAATCATGCCGAATACGAACCCCATAAGAGCTTCGGACAAAAACGGCAGGAGGAGGAAATAACCGCAAACGGCACCCACCGGCTCCGCCAGCCCGGAAAGAAAAGAAAGCCAAAAAGCCTTTTTCCTGTTCCCCGTAGCATAGTATACCGGCATGGATACGGATATCCCTTCGGGAATATTATGGATGGCTATGGCTACGGCTACGGGAACGGCTATGCGCATATCCTGCAATCCGGAAAGAAAGGTGACCATTCCCTCCGGAAAATTATGAATTCCGAGTACTAAAGCCGTTATAAGCCCCGTGCGCAAAAGTTTGTTATTCTTATATTCCGACAATATCTCCGGAGAAACATCGCCTACATCCTTTATCTCATGGGGATTTTCTTTTTCCGGTATCAATTTATCGATCAGAGCTATTAAAAAAATACCTGCAAAAAAAGAAAGAGTTGCAAAATAATACCCCTTGGTATCCCCGTATAAAGCCGACAAGGACTGACGCGAGGTCATAAAGAGTTCCACGAAAGAAACGTAAATCATCACTCCTGCCGAAAATCCCAAAGAAGCAGCAAGGAAAGCCTTGTTCGTACGCTTGGCAAAAAAAGCGATTGCACTTCCGATGCCGGTGGATAAACCGGCAAAAAAAGTAAGCGCAAAAGCCAATAATACTTCCTCCGTCCCGAAATTCATCTTTTTTCCTGTCAATAACCGGACTAAAGATATGAAGATTTATCAAAAACTCCCGGCAATTCTCAAAATAATATTCCCATACATCCGATGAACTACCGATCTCCCGACTCGCAATATTCCCCGAAATTCTCCGAGTGAGAGTCACGGCTTCACACATTGAAAAATCATAGTGGAACGGTAATTTTTTATTCTCACCTTATCTCCGTATATATCGATCAACATCCCCGTCGCCCCGGAAAGGTCGTAATGAGGAGGACGGAAAAAACCCTTTCGGTCCAGCAGAATTTTTACGAAAAAATCGGCAACAGGCCTTTCTCCCTTTACATAAAAACATCCGCAAAACATTCCTCCCGGCTTCAATACCCGGAACGTCTCGGCAAAAGCCTTCGCCTTATCGGGAAAAGCCTGAAACCCGTTCATCGACAAAACGATATCGAAACTCCCCGCCGGGTAGGGTAGATTCCCCACATCCCCCCATTCGAGATCGAGATTGTCCAATCCTTCCGCACTCTTCCGTTCTCCGGCTATGGAAAGCATCTCCCGCGAATAATCCACTCCTAAAATTTTCGCATCTTTAATACGGTTGTATTTTTCATAAGTAAATACGGCCGTACCTACAGGGACATCGAGAATTCTCCCCCGGAAATCCTCGGGAATCATTTCCAAAACTTCGCGGGCAATGAGATTGTCGTCCACCTTCCACAAATACTTCATATATAAATGCGACCACCATTTGCGCCCGGTAATCACATCGTCGTAGCGACTCATCAGTTTCCCGTATGCCCGGCTCTCGACTTTCGAATTCTCACGGCAATCTTTCATGACAATATGGTATTTTTCTTTCCGGAATTTCCCATGCGACGCGGTTTCCCGTCCGGTACGACGGATTCTTTCTATCGAGCCCGATTCTATTTTTCCGGCATATGTATCAATGCATCTTCCCCGTGGCAACCCTTATATTCTATCTGGAGGGTCACATGGCCGATATGAAAATCCCCGGCCAACATATTCTCTATACGCATCCTCACTTCCTGAACCTCGGAAACAAGCATATCCGCTCCTATATTTACATGAGCTTCCAAATGAATATGTTCGTCGTCCATCCTCCATATATGAAGATGATGCATGTTCTCCACCTCGGGAATTTCTTCCACCCGCCGCTTCAATTCGTTTATATCCACTTCTTCGGGCGTGGCCTGCATCAATATATTCACGGTTTCCCGCACAATAGTCCACGTATGCCGGATAATATACAATCCCACCAATACGGTAACCAAAGGGTCCAGCCAATACATATCCCATATCCATATGGCTATTCCTCCCGCAATAACAGCTACCGACGAAAGCGTATCCCCCAACAAATGCAGATAGGCGGCATGCACGTTAAGATTATGAGACTTATCCTTATGCAGGACGACTACCGAGATAAGATTGGCCAATAATCCGAATACGGCCACAATCAACATCACCTTTCCCTTTATGGGTTCCGGTTCCATAAATCTCCGGTAAGCTTCGAAAAACAGATATACGCATATGACGATAAGCACCACCGCATTGAAGAGGGCGGCCAGTATCTCGGTACGTTTATACCCGAAAGTCTTCCGTTCGTCGGGATGTTTTTCGGCATGTTTTCCCGCCAAAAAAGCGATGAATATAGCCGAAGAATCCCCTAAATTATGCACGGCATCCGATATGAGCGACAAACTATTGGAGATTATTCCGCCGACAATCTGAACTATCGTAATGGAAAAATTCAACAATGTAACCCATAAGAGTTTGCGCCCTCTCACCTTATCGGCATGATGAGAGCAATGAGCGTGCACATGTTTGCCGTGTACATCTTCGTGATGTCCGCCGGCATGTTTGAATGTTTCATGTTTGTGTTCCATATCCTTGATTGGTTAAATATTTTGAGCTGTCGGCGGTTGGCTTTTGGCATCGACAGCACCGCCGTCAAAGGCCAACAAACGAACGATTGGAATATACACCCGTATATTTGCATTATATTAATCTTCATAACAAAAATCCATTAAAATACAATAATACCAAAAATCTCATTTTTCAAGGGCCTTGGGTTAGCGAATTTTTCCTTTAATTTTTTTGACGTTCCACCATCCGGGCAAACTCGCCTCCCCTTCGGAGGAGTTCGGCCGGCGTACCGGTCTCGGCAACGACACCGTCTTTGAGCAGCACGATTTTATGGGCATTGGCCACGGTACGCATACGATGGGCGATGATAAGTACCGTCTTATTACGTATCAACTCCGATATACCCGCCTGTATCTTCGTCTCGTTCTCCACGTCGAGGCTGGCCGTCGCCTCGTCGAGCAGCACGATGGGAGCATCCTTAAGCAAAGCGCGAGCAATGGAAATGCGCTGACGTTCGCCTCCCGAGAGCGCTGTCCCGTTCTCGCCTATAAGCGTCGCATAGCCTTCAGGCAAGCGCCTTACGAAATCGTCGCATTGTGCCAGCCGGGCTACGCGGCGAATTTCCTCATCCGTAGCATCGGGTTTGCCGATACGAATATTGTCGGCCACGCTCGCATTGAACAGCAATACGTCCTGAAACACCACGGCATAGTTTTTCAGAAGGGCTTCGGGGTCTATTCTCGAAATATCCTGACCGCCGAGGGTGATACGTCCGCCGTCGATATCCCAAAAACGGGCTGCAAGTTTGGCCGAAGTGCTTTTCCCACCGCCCGAAGGGCCGACCAATGCCGTCACCTCGCCCTGTCTGGCCGTAAAGGACACATTGCGAAGCACCTGTTTACCGGTTTCGTACGAAAAATCCACATTCTCGAACACGATATCGTAGTTGTTCACCGTATAATCGGTACTTCCCTGCTGCACGGGCATAGCTTCCATCTCGCGCATACGGTCGATACGCACGTCCATGATAGCTAAAGCTCCGATATTGTTGAACACTTCCGTAATGGGATTGTATATGCTCGAAGCTATCATCAGGAATATGAGGTAGGGAAATATCGTTATAGTTCCGACAGAGAGCAAATAAGCTCCGGTGATGACGACCGTCGCCAGCCCGAGTTTCAATATGGCGCCGGCGAAATTAACCATCAC
>JBGZEX010000046.1:0-12394 GCA_041846495.1 Marinifilaceae bacterium | reverse complement strand
TGTTCGTAAGTATGTGGGAGAAAAGGAGGGATTTCGAAACGGAGGAATCTTTGAAGTCTTTTCTTTATACGGCGATAAAAAACCGTTGTCTCAATATCGTCCGCCATCGGAAAGTGGTAAATCGTTATGCGGAAGCCGTGCTTCGGGAAGAGGAGTATGAATCTTTTTGGGATTATATATTGGAGGCTGAAGTATTCGAATTGTTGACGGCGGTTTTTAACGAATTGCCTCCGGCTTGCCGGGAAGTCTACCGGCTTAGTCTCGACGGTAAGAAATACGAAGAAATAGCGGAATTGCTTCATATTTCGATAAATACGGTAAAAAAACACAAAGCCAATGCCAATCGTTATATGCGGGAACGGTTGAAGAATATTCTGATGCTGCTTTTGCTTATCGGGTAAATTTAAAAAAATCGTTTTTCGTATTACACAAAAAGGGATATAGCGTGTTCTATTGAAAAGGCTTTATCGCATTATGGATATAAAGGAACAAAAGAGAGTCAGCCGTTTGATAGCGCACCATATTCTGGACGAATTAGAGGAAAATGAGCGTGAGGAGTTGAATGCCTGGCGCAGCTCTTCTTTAAAGAACGAAAATCTCTTCCAGGAGATGTTAAAATCCTCTCATTGGATTGAAGGTATGAAATGTTGTACGGGGGATGCGGGAAAATCGGGAAAAGAGTGGATGGCGATAAGAAAACGTACGGTAGCCGTTCGGAATAGAGCAATCCGGAAACGGGTATCCGGGATGGTCGCAGTATGTATTTTGCTGTTGTCCTTCGGGGGCGGACTTCTGTTTTTGCGGGAGTACGGGACGAGTAAAGGCGTAGAGCCGGAATTCATGCAGCCCGGATGTTTTCGTGCGGTTCTCGAATTTCCGGACAACTCCCGAATCGATTTGAAAGACCGGAAAGATTACAGGCTGACGACGGATGCGGGACTCGTATTGTCGGGGAATTCGGATTCGTTGACATATAGGGGGACGCAGAATGTTTCCACACCCGAATGGCATTCGTTGAGAGTGCCCCGCGGCGGAGAATACCGATTGACATTGTCGGATGGGACCAGGGTGTTTTTGAATGCCGGCTCCGTTTTGAAATATCCGGTTTGTTTTACGGACGGAGTACGTCGGGTGGTTTTGGAGGGAGAGGCTTATTTCGAAGTGGAGCGGGATGAGAGCAAACCGTTTATCGTGGAGGCCCGGCAGTTGGAAATAGAGGTGTTGGGTACTTCTTTCGGACTTTATGCTTATCCGGGAGAATCCGATATATTGACGACCCTCGTATCGGGGAGGCTCAGAGTGGGTTATGGAGACAAGGAGGTGTTGTTGTCGCCGGAAGAACAGGCCGTATTCGACGGGAATACCGGGGGATTGTCCGTACGCCGGGTGGATACGGAACTTTATGTGGGTTGGAAAGACGGGCGATTGGTATTTGACAACTCTCCTTTAGAGCAGGTATTGAATATATTGTCCCGGTGGTATTCTTTCGAATTGCGATACGAAAATCCGGAAGTCCGGCATATTCCCTATTCTTTGAATATAAAGAAATACGAAAAAATCGCAGGAGTGTTGGAATTATTGGAACAGACGGGGAAGGTGAAATTTGCGATAGACGAAAATACGGTGGTCGTGAAATAGGGGGGATTGTTTAATCTTAAATATGAAATTATGAAAAGAAAAACTTATGCCCTGAGCCGGGGTGTAAAAAGGTTTATTCGTTTTTCGGAGATGAAAATCTTATTTGTATTGTTTTTTGCATTTGAAATTCAGGCGATGCCCTGTTTGCAATCGGGAGGATTGAACCTGGATCTTCGGAATGCCACTTTAAAAGAAGCAATCAACGAGATACGGAAGCAATCCGATTTCAGTTTCGTGTATAGCGATGTCGATTTGCGGGAAGTCGCCCGTCGGGATATTCGGCTGAAGGATGCCGGCGTGGACGATGTGTTGAGAATCTATTTGGAGGGTACGGATTTGAGGTATGAAGTCGCCGACAAGACGATTATAATCCGGAAACTTCCCGTTTCGTCCGAGCAGGAGCGGGAAAAGACGATCCGGGGGATAGTCGTGGATCCCCAAAACAGGCCTTTGCCCGGGGTTACCGTTGTGATTAAGGGAACTCAATCCGGAGTGTCTACCGACAGCGAAGGGAATTTCCGTTTGAAACTGCCCCGGGAAAATAAGGAAACGGTGTTGGTGTTTTCATTTATCGGAATGAAATCCGTGGAAGTGAAGTATGCCGGACAAAAGGATATACGGGTGAAAATGGAAGCCGAGATATCGGAAATGGAGGAAGTGGTCGTAACCGGGATATTCGAAAAATCCAAAGAGAGTTTTACCGGTTCCGTTTCCGTGATTACCGAAAAAGAACTTAAATCCTTTCGGGGACGTAATTTGTTGACTACATTGAAAAATGTAGATCCCACATTCAACCTTATCGGGAATAATATTTACGGTTCGGATCCCAATCATTTGCCGGAAGTGCAGATTCGGGGAACTTCGAGTTTGCCGACGGTGGAGGAACTTAAAAACGAGACCAAGGTAAATCTGAATACTCCGCTGATTATAATGGACGGATTCGAAATTTCCCTGAGCCGGATGTTGGATATGAATGAAGAGAATGTCGTTTCGGTTACTATTTTGAAAGACGGGTCCGCAACGGCTCTTTACGGCTCGCGCGGAGCCAACGGAGTTATCATAATCGAGACCAAAAAGCCCCAGGCAGGCAGGATCTATCTCTCCTATCGGGGGAATGTGAATATCGAAGTGCCCGATCTCAGCGATTACGATGTGCTGAATGCCGCAGAGAAATTGCAGTTGGAAGCCGATGCCGGTATGTATTTCGATAAATGGAGTCATTTCGAAATGGAATTGAGGGAGAGATATACGAGGATATTGGAGGAAATCGAAAGAGGTGTGGATACTTACTGGCTTGCGAAGCCCTTGCGTACGGGAATAGGCCACAGGCATAACCTGCGTTTGGAAGGAGGCGGAGAAGAAGGATTCCGTTATTCGGCCTCTTTGCACTATAACGATATTCTCGGGGTGATGAAAGGTTCCGATCGTAAGAGTTTCAACGGGAGTTCGGATATGTTGTATACCTATAAAACCTTGTCGTTGCGGAATAATTTGGAAATAGGATTGGGAGAATCCAATAATTCTCCTTACGGTTCTTTTGCCGATTACGTGGTGCTGAATCCTTATTGGAGGGGATACGATAAGGATGGAAAGGTATTGAAAGAATTGGAAGAAAGGAATTATTTCTGGAATGTCGCCCCTTCCAATCCGCTTTATAATGCGACCTTGGATTTGGTGGATAAAAATACCCATACTTCCATTACCGATCGTTTCGATTTGGAATGGCATCCCGTGGAGGAGTTGACATTGAGAGCCCGTATAGGCATCGTGAAAACCGTACGTGATTACGATAATTTCAAACCTGCCGACCATACGGATTTTAAGGATTATTCGGAAAAAGAAATTTTCCGCAAGGGGAAATATGTATATTCTTCAGGAAAGGATTTCCGTTACGATTGGGATGCGACTTTGAGTTATTTCAAAGTCTTCGGCCGGAAACACGAATTGTATGCGGGAGTGAATTACAGTATGGCACAAGACAGGCAGCATACGTATACGTTTTCGGCAGAAGGTTTCCCTTATTCCAATATAAGATTTCTGTCCATGGCGCTTCAATACGAGAAAGATAAAAAGCCTTCGGGTACGGAATCGGTAAATCGCCGCATAGGGTTGACGGGAAACATAAATTATAATTACGACAATCTTTATTTTGCGGATATAGCCTACCGTGTAGACGGAGCTTCCCAATTCGGCAGCTCCCGCCGTTTCGCACCTTTTTACTCTTTCGGTTTAGGATGGAATATCCATCGGGAGAAATTTCTTACCGGGGCGGATTGGTTGGACCGTTTGAAGTTGCGGGCTTCTTATGCTTTGACCGGGGCGGTCAATTTCAATCCTTATCAGGCCTTGGGTATGTATGAATATTATACGAACGACCGCTATCGCCATTGGTTCGGCAGTCATTTGATGGGGTTGGCGAACGAAGATTTGAAATGGCAGAATACGACCAAGTGGAATTTGGGAATAGAGTTGAGCGTTCTCAATAATCGCATGAAATTGATAACCGACATATATAGAGATAAAACCAATAATTTGCTGTCGGAAATGGATTTGGCTTTGGCGAACGGATTCCCGAGCTATACGGCCAATGTGGGGGAAGTGGGAAATAAAGGAGTGGAAATGTCGCTATCCGCCTATATACTCCGGGATACGGAGAGAAATACGATATGGTCGGTTTCCGCAAGTTTTATTTACGAGAAGAACGAAATCCTGAAAATTTCGGATGCTTTGAAGCAGGCCAACGAGGAATTGGAGCGGAGAGGAGGACAAAATCCGCATTTCATGTATCGCGAAGGAGAGGCTTTGCGGACAATTTATGTGGTTCCTTCTCTCGGTATAGACCCGAGTACGGGGAGGGAGTTGTTTGAGGATCGTTTCGGAAATGTAACTTATACATGGGATGCCCGGGATAAAAAGGCTTTCGGCGTGGAAGATCCCAAATACAGAGGGAATATCAATACGATGTTTACCTGTCGCAATTGGAGTCTGAACCTTTCTTTCGGATATCGCTTGGGCGGTTATAAGTACAATGCAACCTTGGTCGGCAGGGTGGAGAATGCGGATTTGAAATATAATGTGGATCGCCGGGTTTACCGGGACCGATGGATTAGGCCGGGAGATCATACTTTCTTTAAGGACGTTAGGGATAAAAGGCCTACTTTTATGTCTTCCCGGTTCGTACAAAAAGAAAATGCGTTGGAATGCCAGAGTTTGCAGTTGAAATACGATTTCGACTCTTCGTTGACGAATCGTATTTTAGGATGCCGGAACCTGTCCCTTATGTTCAATACGGATAATTTGTTCCATATATCGAGCGTTAAACAGGAAAGAGGAATTATGTATCCGTTTTCAAGACGGTTTGCTTTTTCGTTTTCAGCAATATTTTAAATACAGGATATGAAAAAAATTATATGTGCAATAGTCGGAAGTTGCATCCTTTTTATGACCGGATGCAATGATTGGCTGGAAGTCGCTCCGAAAAACAGATTGGACGAAAAGGAAATGTTTTCCGATGAAGCCGGTTTTAAAAATGCACTTACCGGCATATATATAGGATTGAAGAGCGATAAGCTTTACAAAAAAAATCTGAGTATGGATTTCGTGGAATATCTGGCCCAGCATTGGGAAGCATCTCCCGAGAGTTTGAGCGGTTATATCAGTGATTACGATTACGATAATGAAGAGGTCGTGCGGGAGATTCGTGCGATGTATGAGAAATTCTATAATGTAATAGTCAATATCAACAATTTGTTGAAATATATCGATAACGGCGTATTGAGTCCGGATATGTATGCTTTGATTAAAGGAGAGGCCCTGGGATTGCGGGCTTTCTGTCATTTGGATTTGTTGAGACTTTTCGGACCGGTTCCTGCCGAAAAAACAGGGGCTAAAATATTGACCTATGCCCGAATCGTTTCCAGGGAAAATCAACTTCCGAATACATGGGACGAATACGTAAGTTTTTTGGTAAAGGATTTGGACGAGGCGGAGGCTTTGTTAAAGGATGCGGATATGAAAGGGATGGAGGACGATTTTTATTCTTATCGGGAAAACCGTATGAATTATTGGGCGGTATTGGCTTTGAAAGCCCGTTATTACATGTGGGTGGGAGATAAGAAGAATGCGGGGAAATATGCCGGTCTTATCATTGAAGATAAGAAATTCCGATTGAATTCGGGACAGGATTTCGCCACCGGCGGCAAAATAGCGTATCCGGAATTTATTTTCGCCTTGCATCATTACGATTTGGAAGAGCAGGTTACGGCTTATTTCTTCCGGGCCGGAGGCGTTCATAAGAATAAGGAAAAAGTGCAGAAAGATGTTTTTCGGTCGGATATTACGGATTTTCGTCTTACCTATTTATGGGAAGAAATAGAAGATAAGTCTAAGACACGTTATGTGCTGACCAAATACAGACAGGAGGGAGCGGCTTCGGCAGGGTTGCAGCAAATCCCCCTTATCCGTTTGTACGAAATGTATTTGATAGCAATCGAATGTGCCGATGTCGGCAGTGTTTACCAACCCTTGATCGATGCTTTGGTCGTTGCCCGGAATATGACCGCTCCCGTTATAGATAATGCGGAAAAGAAGAATGAATTCGTAGCCGGAGAATACCGTAAGGAGTTTTACGGCGAAGGACAGGAGTTTTTCTGTTATAAACGCAGAGGAGAGCAAAATATTCTCTGGACGAAGAAAAAAGGAGGTAAGGAGGTTTATGTATTGCCTTTACCTAAGACCGAAATTAAATTCTATTAAGACGGAAACTATGAAACTAAGATATTTATTGGAAATGGCATTGCCGGTTTTTTGCCTGCAGGCCTGTTCGGAAGATTATATGTCGTTTTCGGGAGGCGACCGTATACAGTTTAAAACGGCACGGGACGAAGTATATACTTTTGCCTATTTCCCCTCGACCAAACAAAAGGATACATTGCATATCGGGATTGCGACTATCGGAGAGATAAGGGATTATCCCCGAAAAGTCGGATTCGAGCAGGTAACCAAGGAATGGAAGTACGTATACGACGAAAAAGATCCCCAGAAGATTAAGGATTCGGTTTATACGGATATGGAGTATCGGGCATTGGCCGGAAAACATTTCGAACCCATAGGAGAGAACAATGAGTTGATATTGCCGGCCGGAAGCAATATGTTGGTATTGGATGTCATCGTTAAAAGAGGAGATACCGCTTTGCGGAAAAATGCACATAAGTTGCGGTTGCGGTTATTGCCTTCTTCCGATTTCGATACGGGGGAACTCGAAAATTCGGTAAAGAATATCTTGATTTCCGACAAGTTGGAACGGCCTACCCGTTGGAAGGATAAGAGTTATTATTACGAAACCAAGGTGGGGAAATGGTCGGAGAGAAAGCACCGGTTTATGATAGAGGTTACCGGAGAGAAATGGGATAACGATTTTTTGCGGTATATTATCAATAATAGGGATACTTATGCATTGCGGGACTATTATCTGGAAAAGATAAAAAGGGCCTTGGCGGAATATAATGCGAATCCGGCCAACAATCCTCCGATGAAAGACGAGAACGGTGAAGAAGTGGTATTTCCTTAAAAAAACAAGTTATGAAAATGAGAAATTTATTATGGATATCGATTTCCCTGTTTTGCATATCCTGTTACAAGGATAAGGGGAATTACGATTATAAGGAAGTCTGTGTCCCGGAAGTCACCGGCATAGAATCTTCTTACCGCAGGGCTCTGTCGGGCCGTTTGGAAATAACTCCCCTCTTGGAGACCGAAGACCGGCAATACGATTATATGTGGATGTATTACAGGAAAGGAGGGCAGAAGATAGATACCTTAAGTTTCGAGAAAAATCTGGAATGGACGGTATCTCTTCCTCCTGCCGTTTACAAGCTCGTTTTCGCCTATAGGGATAAACTTAGCCGGATTACGAGATACGCGTATTCGGAATTGACGGTGGAATCCGAATATTCGAGAGGATGGTATGTCTTGAAGCGAAAGGGAGATGATACGGATATCGATTTCTTTTCTCCGGAGTTTAAACGGGATGATTTGATATCCGGGACAATGGGGCGACCTTTAAAGGGGTGGCCCAAAGATTTGGGATTTATCGTAGACTATGCATGGCTGGATGAGGTAAACGGAAAATTGATAAGGGATAACATGAGTCTTATAACGATTTCGGAAAGCGAAGTCCGGGTAATCCGTTTGGAGGATTTGAAAATTATGGCCGATTTTGATGCTTTGTTTTTCGAAAAACCCACGAAGAAGGCTCCCGGAAAATGGTTCGGAGGATCGGAAGAACACGGTTTGATAAACGACGGGAAAGTTTTTACCGTAGATGTTTACGGGCCGCCTTTCGGGGCTTCGAAGTTCGCCTATGCCAAAGGAGGAAATTATCGGCTGGCGGATATGATGACCAAAAACGGAACCATGTGCCCCCTGCTTTTCGATCTCAATACGGGAAAATTCTGTACGGTTAAAAGAGGCAATCCGGATTTGATATATCTTGTAAGCGACGATAAATCCGCCTTTCCCGAGGCTTATCCCGATATGGAGCCGCTTTATGCCGGATTTCTCGACGAAGGTTTGTGGGAAGGAGGAAAGGGATATGTCGTGATGCAGAAAAAAGAAGGGACGAAAAAACGGGTGATTTTGCATTTCGATCTCAAATGTCTCGTACATTGGGAGAAGGATGCATTTAAAAACAGGATTACGGATAAGACGGAGGCTGTCGGCAATCTGGCCGAAGCCGAATGTTTCGGAATGAATCGTACCTTCCCCATGCTTTATTTTTCGAAGGGAGATAAGTTGTATTATTACGACCTTAAGAATAAAAAGGAGTACGAGGTAGGAAGAAGCGGCGGTGGACCGGCCGTACCGGTAGGAGAACATATAAGGTTGATAAAACATATCATTTTTAACAATGCCTATGAGGCTCCGGACGAATATGTGGACAGGTTGGCAGTGGCTACCGGAGACGGGAAAAATTACAAACTTTATTTGTTTGAAACGGTTGCCGGTAAATTGAAAGACGACCCTGTAGTGTATACCGGCGAGGGAAGTCCGTCGGAAGTAATGTATATGAATCCGAAAATGAGAAATTCCTATATATGTTATTGACGGGGGATTAATTCGGCCTATTCTCCGTTTACGACGGGAGCCGGAATCGAAGTATGTCCTTGAGTTTCGACTTTTTGCTTCGAACCGGCTCTTTCGATATGAATTTCGAAAAAGATACGCACACCCGATAAAAATCCCGGAGAATATCGGTTTTTAAAAATTATCCCTTAAATTTGTGGGGTACTCAAAATGATTTTATGCTCGAAACATTGTTTTTATCCGTAATCGATACCCTTCCTGCGGAAAACGATTTGAACCTTTTCGATATGATGCTTAAGGGAGGGTGGTTGATGATACCTATAGTCTTGCTTTCGATTTTCGGCGTTTATATAGGTATCGACAGGTTGTTGTATTTGTCCCGGGAGAATAGGACGGATAGCGGTTTTGTGCGTACGGTGATTGGGCTGGTGCGGGAGGGGAAGGTCGAAGAAGCTTCGGAACTTTGCGAGAGAGAGAATACGCCGGTGTCCAGGATATTAAAGAAAGGAATAGGATACCGTATGCTTCCCGGAGTGGAATTGCACGGTGTAATGGAAAATGCGGCCAATATCGAAGCGGCTGCCCTGGAAAAGGGATTGACGGCAATGGCTACCGTCGCCGGAGCGGCCCCCATGCTCGGGTTTCTCGGTACGGTTATCGGGATGGTACAGGCTTTTTATGCCATGGCGCAGGCGGGTAACGGTGTCAGTATAGGTATTTTATCCAAAGGGATATATACGGCTATGATTACGACGGTGGCCGGATTGATTGTAGGAATCGCAGGCTATATGTTTTATAATATAATGACGTCCCGTATCGACAGGATCGTCCATAAGATGGAGTGGGTGAATACGGAGTTTACCGAAGCCATGTACGGGACGGAGAAAGATAAAAAAGAATGAGATGGCTATCAAACGCAGACGCAGGGCAAATGCCGCATTCAACATGTCGTCGATGACGGATCTCGTTTTTCTTTTGCTGATATTCTTCATGCTGACCTCCACGCTCGTGAATCCGAATGCTTTGAGGTTGCTTCTTCCCAAGAGTACGAACCGGGTGGCGGAACCGGCTTCGGTGGCGGTATCCATCGATAAAGATCATAATTATTATATAGATTCCGGAATAACGCCTTTTTCCATGCTGGAGACCAAGATTGTGGAGCGGTTGAAGGATAAGGAAGACGCTTGCATCAATATACAGGCCGAGAAATCGGTGCCCATAGAACATATCGTGCGAGTTATGAATATAGCTAAGGATCACGGTTATAAGGTTATCCTTGCTACGGCACCCGAATAGTTTTGCCCGCTTTGTGGGCTTACAGAGCGGGGATTTCCGGTTCTTCCGGACTCTTCCTTCCGCTCTTTCCGGGGAGGCTTTTTCGGGGAAAGATATTCCCCGGGGGAGTCGGCGGTGAGTCTATGCATCCCTTGATAAAAGGCGTGCGAGAATGGAGTCGGATATATCGGGAAAACGTATTAAATCGAAGTGTTTTTCTTCCGGCGTTTTTTTAAGACGATGCAGGTGACGGAGATTAGGACGATTCCTAAAAAAATATAGGAGATTTCGTGACTGTAGCGGGTGACTGTGGAAATGAGCCGGTCCCGGGGGACGACGGAATGCATATAATAACCCATGGCTGCAAGTATGGTGTTCCATATTCCGGCACCTATGGTCGTATATATGAGAAAAGAAGACAGCTTCATCCGCGCCAGTCCGGCCGGAATGGATATGAGTTGGCGGATGGCCGGCAGAAGGCGTCCTATAAGAGTGGAAATCGCACCTCGCTTGCGGAAGTAGGTTTCCGCATCGATGATTTTTTCTTCGTTCAGCATCAGCATATGTCCGATTCGGGAGTTGGCGAATTTGAGTACGAGCGGACGGCCTATCCATACCGAAAGTCCGTAGTTTATCAGGGCGCCTATGTCGGCTCCCACGGTGCCGGATAAGATTACCAGCCAGAGGTTGAGTTCGCCCGAAGCCGCTTTATAGGCGGCGGGAGGTATGATGATTTCCGAAGGAAAAGGAATAAAGGAACTTTCTATTGCCATCAATACGGTGACAGTCCAATAATTCAGGTTTTCCAGACACCATTGTATAAAAGATACGGATTCCATATGCGGGGAATTTTATTTTTCCGTCGGCAAATCTACGATTTTCCCTTAAAACTCCCAATAAAGTTGTCGACGGGGGAGAAATTTTTCGATATCAGAAAATGGATATGTCCAAAAGGGAGGTAAACCGTTCGAGGGTTTTTATGCCCCGGTAGGAGTTCCCGTTGACATTGAGTTCCGGGCTCCATACGCAAATGACGATTTCGCCGGGGACCACGGCTACGATTCCTCCTCCCACTCCGCTTTTCCCGGGGAGTCCCACCCTGTAGGCAAAATCTCCGGATTCGTTATAGAGTCCGCAGGTGAGCATGAGGGCATTGAGGCGTTTGGCCGTTTGAGGGGGGCATATCACCTCCCCCATGCGGCTGATGCCTTTATTGGCCAGAAAAACCAAAGCGGAGGACAGTTCGCGCGTATTCATGGCGATGCTGCATTGATGGCAATATACGTCCATCACTTCTTCGATATCGTTATGGATATTCCCGAAATCTTTCATAAAACAGGCCAATGCCATATTCCGGTGACCGGTGGCGAGTTCGGATGCGGCTACGGTTTTGTCGTAATATATATCGTCCTGCCCGCAGGCTTTACGTACGAAATCGAGTATGGATTGCTTGGGTTTGGAATAGTGCTCTATGAGCCGGTCGGTAACCACTATGGCTCCGGGATTGATAAAGGGATTTCGGGGTATCCCTTCTTCCCTTTCTAAGAGGACGAGGGAATTGAAACTCGTACCCGAAGGTTCTTTGCCCACCGATTGCCAAAGTTCTTCTCCGGTGTGGAGACTGACCATGGCAAGAGTGAATATCTTGGAGATGCTTTGGATGCTGAAACGGGTATCCGCATCCCCGACGGAATAGGTGTTCCCTTTGAGGTCGGTTACGGATATGGCGTAAGAGGCCGGATCCACTCCGGCGAGAGCGGGGATATAGTCGGCGACCTTACCGCCTCCCGTATCGGATGAGAACTCCCGGTATATGGTATCTAAGATTTCCTGATAGTCTGTCATAATCGGTGTTTTTTGCAAAAGTAGATGATATATTAAGATTATACAATAGCGAAAGAGGGATATTTACTCGGAATGCGATACGGATTTGAATTGCATTTACCGTATATACGGTAAAATAAAGCGGAATCTTCCCGCTTTATTTGTTCGAAAATATTATATTTGTCGGTTAAGATTCGATGCGAGACGCTGTCTTTTCAGAAACGATTATGGTATTTAAACGATGCAAATATAATGAGATATGCAGGATAAGATTTTGATATTGGATTTCGGCTCCCAGTATACGCAATTGATAGCAAGGAGGATACGCGAGTTGAACGTGTATTGCGAGATATATCCCTATAACGGCTTCCCCCGACCCGGGAAGGAAGTGAGGGGAGTCGTACTTTCCGGGAGTCCCTTTTCCGTGCGGGATGCACAGGCGCCCGTGCCGGATCTTTCCGGAATAAAGGGGAAGTTGCCCTTGTTGGGAATTTGTTACGGAGCTCAGTATCTTGCACATAATTACGGAGGAAAGGTGGAAGCCTCCAATAAGAGAGAATACGGCAGAGCGCAT